>CAYURX010000121.1:0-8542 GCA_964447245.1 uncultured Coprococcus sp.
ACCGTCGGCGCACATGTAACCATCCGTTCCGTAAGAATAGTTAAATGGCTCATAGTTAAACGGTTTGCCGTTGATGGCATCATAATACTGATTCCAGCCGGTATTCAGAACGGCTTCATACTGCGAAATATCGAAGCTTTCACCTTTGCCGGTTTTAAGAACATTGATATAACCGGCCATACAGGAGAAGGCTGTAAGGAATGCAGTATAATAGTCGGACAATTGACCAGGTGCGAGCCTCAGTTTCTGGTCACCCGGCATGGTAGAGGCGGCGACAACGCCTGAAAAACACTGTGCCATCATATCGTAAGAGGCACGTCCCTGATAGTAGGCATCTCCGTACTGGCCGAAACCGGAGACGTGGGCGATGACCAGCTTTGGATTGATGGCCCACAGGGTTTCATCATCAAAACCCCATTTTTTATGAATGCCTGGTTTCAGGTTTTCAATATAAATCTCACTTTCCGCAATCAATTTTTTAAAAATTTCTTTACCGTCCGCAGATGGAATATCAAAACAGATCGTCCGCATGTTCCGTCGTTCGACTTCCGCGGCACTGCCGCTGCGGGCACCGTCTCTGGCCTTGGCCGATTCAATCCAGATTACCTCAGCGCCGTTATCTGCCATAAGTCTTGCCGCAACAGGGCCTGCAGCAGAAGAACCATTGATTAAAACTTTTAAACCTTTTAATACTCCAAATGCCGGAAGTTCATTTTTACGCATATTTTTTCCTCCTTGAAAGATCGTAATGGATTGTTTACAATTTTAGCACATACCGATTGCCATCCAGTAAATGACACTGATCAGTACACAGATAATGTTAACGACACAGAATGCATAATTGCAGGATACAACGTCTTTGTGAGCGATTTTCCCATTAGCTGCAGCCTCAGCAGTCAGATAACCGGAGTTATTGAATGAGAGGTTCCAGGTGCTGGTACACATATAAGTGACAAACATAACAACCGTCATGCTGATGCCTGCGCCGCCGGCCAGAGAGCCAAACAGAGCAAAGCAGATGGCGCAGATGGCTGTCTGGGAAATGATCAGGTAACGCAGTGCATAAATAAGTATACACAAAACCAGGAAGAACAGGAATTTATTGGTCATCAGCGGTGCGGCAATCGGTGAGAGCGCCTGCCCTAACCAGGAACCAATTCCCAGAATTGAGAGCTGCGAAGATAATGTAAAAATTGCTCCCATAATGATAATTGTCGGCCATGCAATTTTCATCATAAAATCTCTGGTGTTAAACAGGCCTGCAATGCCCATGGCTGTCAGACCAATGGCAGCGACACAGAAGGTGCTGATGCCGTGGATGCTTTCTGTTACCCATGCAAGAACAACAATAACGAGAACTGCAGCGGCAATTTTTTCTTTAGATGTCATAGGGCCAAGCTCTGCCAGTTTCTGTTCTGCTACTTTAACTTTTTTTGTATCTGTGTTGTCAGCTTTTTTCTGGCCGCTTTCATTTTTCGGACGGTAGAAAAACGTAATAAAAAGATACATTAAAATTGTGAACAGTACAAACCAGATGCCCGTTACCTTCAGGAAACCAATAAAGGAATAAGTCGTTTCAAAGTAACCGCAAATGAGAGAATAAGCAACACTGCCGGTAACAAAAGCAGCTCCGGCGACGGTACAAGGCACATAAACGGCGCTGAACAGACCGGCCAGCGGCTTACTGTGATCATCATAACCCATTTCAGACCCCATGGTCATGGCCAATGGAACAAGAATCGATGTTTTTGCCTGACCGCTTGGAATAAACGGAGTGATAACGGTGCTGGTCAATGTAAGTGCAAGCACCTGCCCCTGAAATGTTTCAGGGAAAAATTTCAGGATAAAAAAGGCAAGTCTTTTCAGTAATCCGCTCTGGTTGATTGCTGCCGCGAAACCAAGGACGCAGACGACAAACCATACGGTGCTCTGACCATAGCTGGCGAGGGCATCCGTCTGAGGGCAGACCTGAAATACAATAAGAGCGACCAGAGTCATCAGCATAGTGATATGGGCAGGTAAAACATCAAAAACCATGAAAATGATCATGGCGATGAAAATACCCAGATACCGCATGGCTGCTGCGGTAAGTTCACCGGGAGGGGTGATCAGTGATACTGCTATGGCAATGATGAGTGCAATAACAGCGGCAATTAGTTTCTTTTTTCCTTCTTTTGTCATTGTGATTCTTCCTTTCTTTTCTTTTGACATTCATACATTAATTAGAACAAAAATCAGTGTTGTATTTCACCATATATCACCTCTTTTCTCTGATAAGCTTACTCTGGCGTGTTATTCCGAAAAGCTTATGGATATCCATAAAATGAGCAAAATTGATGCCAGATAATGTCAGATGACAGGGTATTATATGGGGATTCAGGTAAAGAAAGTTGAGATGAAGCTGGTTAAAAAAGTTTACAGACAGCCATAAAATCTGTTTTCTGCTATCGAAAATCCGGTATGATCGGAAAAATGGGGGGACAAAAAGGAACAAAAAGGAACAAAGTGTTTCCGGATACAGTACAAAGTGTTCCCGATAGGGCGATTATTGTGCCTTGCCGGATGACAGTCGGATGAATATAAAATTTTTATTTAAACAGGGAGAATGAGGATGTTTAGTGGGAACAGACGATAGAAAATATTTTTTGGCATGCGATTTGCTGTATATAAAGGTGTCAACAAATACAAAAAAGTAGAAAGGATGAAAGTGTATGGCAATTAATTTTACCCCAACTGACGAACAGTTAATTTTGGTTGAAAGTGTTGAGGAATTTATCAAGAATGCAGAATGTGGGGATGAGTATTTCAAAAAAATTTATGAAGGTGACAATTATCCTCAGGAATATTTGAAAGAATGGTTTAATTCTCCTATTGGCGGTCTCGGTATTCCGGAAGAATTTGGCGGTACAGAGATGGATGCCACAACAATGGCGCTGGTTGCCATCAAAATTGCAAGTATGGACCGTCCGGCCTTAACATCTATTATGACAAACATGCACAGTATTGCAACTTATGGTAATGAAAAGCAGAAAAGATGCGCATTTGAGGCAACCAGAGAAGGTCTGATGCCGGCGGCGCTGGCGATGACGGAACCTCAGGCCGGTTCAGATAACAGTGCGGTTGCAACCTCATATGTACATAAGGACGGTAAATATATTATTAATGGGCACAAATGTCTGATTACAAACGCCAACTACACACGGCAGATACAGGTACTGGCCAGAGATTTCTCAGTCGATGATAAGTATTCCAGAACAATGACGATGTTCATGGTGCCTGCCGATACGCCGGGACTTAAAATTACAGAGATGCATAAGATTGGTGTTAAACACTGGTCACTGTGTGAGGTTTATCTGGATAATGTGGAAGTGGACGAGACATGCCTGTTTGGTGAGGAGCATAAGGGTTTTTATACAATGCTGAAAAACTTTGAAATTGAAAGACTGTTACTGTGCTGTACAGCTCTCGGCATGTCCATGGTCGCTTATCAGGATGCCCTTGAGTACGCGAAGAATCGTGTCTGCTTTGGCAAGAATATCGGCAGTTATCAGTTGATTCAGAAGAAACTTGTTGAATCTGCCATGAAGATTGAAAATATGAAGAATTTCATTTACAAGATCGCATGGATGATTGACAACAATGAGCCGATTCGCGCAGAGTCTTCGATGTGTAAATACTATTGTGTAACGAGCCAGAATCAGATTATGGATGACTGTCTCCAAATCTTCGGCGGTATCGGATATACATCCGATGCAAGGATTTCCCGTCTGTGGAGAGATGCCCGTACAAACCGTATCGGCGGCGGTACAGATGAAATAATGATTTATAACACAGCTAAAGTTTTGTTAAAATAAGCACCCTGTTATTGAAGCCGGGGGATTGCCGCAATCTGCGGCAGTCCTTTGGCGCAGGCTAAGAATTGGAAGGTGATTAAACTGAAAATCGTTGTATGTTATAAACTGGTTCCGGTAGAAGAAACACTGAATGCGAACAGCGACCGTACATTGAATTTGAAAGCAGCGGACTGGCAGATCAGTCAGTATGACACCTGTGCCCTTGAAAGCGGTGTGCGTATTGCGGAAAAAAACGGGGGAGAGGTAATCGTACTTACTGTCGGGGAACTTGATAAAGTTGAAAATAGTAAGTTAAGAAAAGCCATTTTGGCACGCGGAGCCAATTCTCAGGTGGCAATCGCTTATCCGAATGTGGCGAATGCAGATACCTATGCCATTGCGGATACACTGGCAGCAGCCATAAAGAAAATAGGAGATGTAGATCTGGTGATCTGCGCGGAGGGTTCCGGCGATTTGTATCAGCAGCAGGTAGGGCCTGCATTGGGCCAGCTTTTAGGATATGCGAATATGAATGGTATTTCTCAATTGGAAGCCGGTGATGGCGTGCTGATTGCACAGAGGACACTCGAAACAGAAATTGAAAATATGGAGATCCCTATGCCGGCGGTTATTTCGACAACCAGTGATATTTGCAGTGCCAGGATACCAAGCCTGAAAGAGATCATGGCCGCAGGTAAAAAGCCGACGACGACATGGACTGTGGAAGAAATCGGCGCAGCCGGGGTATCAAAGGTGGAAATTGTCAGCATTCTGGCGCCGGAAGAAAAAGAAAGACGGCAGGAAATTGCCAAAGGAGAACCGGCTGAACTGGCTGAGAAGCTCTTTGATGACATTAGAAGAATTCTATAAACAGGAGAAATAGTATGAGTAAAGTGAAGAATATTTGGGTTTTTTCTGAAAAAACGGATTTTCTAAAATGTTTATGTTCCGGTGCCGCAGATTTTGCTGAGAAAGTATCCGTACTTTTTGCAGGAAATCAATCAGAGGCGGTATTTGGCCATGAAGTTTATTATTTGGGTGATACGACAGAACGTATGGCGGAAGATTATATTCCGACCATCATTGAACTGGCAAAGGAGAAACAGCCGGACGCCATTTTCATAGGATCAGGCCGAACAGGGCGTATGGTGGCCGGTGCTGTCGCTGCCGGACTCGGCACCAGTGCCATGACTGATATTTCAGAGATGACGGCGAAAGATACTCTGATTACAAAACGTATCGTGTATGGCGGAGCTGCGTATCTGACAGCAAAGGCAAATGGTACGGAAGTGATCACAATTAAAGAGGGATATTTCAGTGAAGGAGAACTTCCGGTTCCTGAGTCTGTGACAGAGGTCCCGTTTGTGGAACCGGCATATAAGATTAAAGTAACCGGTCACGTTGAGAAGCCGGTACAGGCAACGAATCTTTCAGCGGCAAAAAGAGTTGTCTGTGTTGGCCGCGGCTTTCCTGAAAAAGAAGATTTACAGCTTGCCTATACGCTGGCAGGTCAGATCGGCGCGGAAGTGGGCTGTACACGCGCGGTAACTGAAGGTGAAGACAGCCTGATGGATAAGAGTCTGTATCTTGGCGTTTCAGGACATATGCTGAGTCCGGATTTATATATAGGTATCGGCGTTTCAGGACAGATTCAGCATATGGTTGGTATTAATACGGCGAAGACGATCATTGCCATCAATAAGGATGAACGGGCGCCTATCTTTAAACAATGTGATTATGGTTATGTCGGTGATTTAAAAGCGGTTCTTCCGCTTTTGATTGAAAAATTTCAGTAAGGAGGATGGCTATGGGTGCACTTGACGGTATTAAGATTCTCGATTTTTCCCAGTTGCTTCCGGGACCGATGGCAACAATGTATCTGGCTGATCATGGCGCAGAAGTTCTGCATGTCGATTCTCCGGCCATGAATTCCGGTCTGTCAGCACAGCCAAGAGTCTCTCTGGAGGGGGCCTCTCATAATTTTTCTGCCAATCATTGTTATTTGGGACGCAATAAGAAATCTGTTTGCCTGGATTTGAAAAAGCCGGGGGCAGCGGAAGTTGTCTATGAACTGGTGAAAGAATATGATGTGGTGATTGAACAGTTCAGACCGGGAGTCGCCGACAAGCTCGGTGTCGGCTATGAACGTCTGAAAGCTGTGAATCCGAATATTATCTATTGTTCACTGACAGGTTATGGACAGACAGGGCCGGATGCCATGGCAGCGGGACATGATATTAATTATATTTCTCAATCGGGGATTATGTCTTATAATGGTTCGTCAAAAGGGCCTGTCCTGTATGATGTGAAGCTGGCGGATGTGTGCAGCGGCACCATGCCGACAGTCATCAGTATTCTGATGGCCGTAATCTATCGTAAAAATACCGGTATTGGTCAGTATATTGATATTTCCATGACGGATAATGTTATTGGCGGTCTGCTGGGACCTACAGGCGCAGCTTATCTGACCAATGCAATGCAGGGTAAGGACGCACAGCCGCAATATGCAGCGATGATGTTAAATGGCGGTAGTTTATATGACTTTTATGAGACGAAGGATGGCCGGTTCTTAAGTGTCGGCGGTGTGGAACCAAAGTTTTTTGCAAATTTCTGCAATGCTATTGGCCGACCGGATCTGGCGGCAGGCGGTATCATGCAGCCACATAATCCGGAAGCAAAAGATGAAGTAAAAGCGATCATCAAAAGTAAGACACTGGATGAATGGAATGCCGTTTTTGAGACGACGGATGCCTGTGTGACGCCGGTTAAAAATCTTCGCGAAGCCCTTCTTGAGGATGAACATGTAAAAGCAAGAGAATTGGTTGTTGATGTGCCTGTATTGGGTGGCAGCGGCAGCATCCGGCAGATTGCGAATCCGATTAAGATGTCTGAAAGTAAACCGGAGTACAAATTTGCAGGTGTGGCACCGGGATATCATAATGATGAGATTCTCAGACAATTGAATTTTTCTCAGGAAAAAATCAATGAACTGAAGGAAAAAGGCGCTATTGCCTATCCGGAATTTTTTAAATAAATTACATACTTTTCTTCATGGATGTGTTATATTTTTAACTATATTAGGTGAAAAATAGAAGAAGTGAAGGAGAAGTGTGGTATGGAAAAGAAAAATGACAATCGGTATTTCCTGAAATGTTTAGATAAGGATGCATTTGAGAGAAATAAACATAATTCGTATCCGGTATATGTGGCGGGAAATCGCCTTCTGACAACGGCAATGACTTATTTGCCCGATGAGGAGACGGGGATTGTCATATTCAGTAATGAAGGGTGTCTGGTACGCCTTTATGGAAATAATAGATTTTTGGAGTGGGCAGATGCAATAGGAATCGTACCCGGTACGGACTGGCGGGAACAGTCCATTGGAACGACTGCCGTTTCCATGGGACTGCGTTATGAGAGTCCGTTTATGACCAGTGGTAAACAACATATCTGTGAACAATTACAGAATGTTACAATTGCTTATTCTCCGTGCCGTGTGGAAAGACCGCTGCAGAATGGTAAATATCTGCATCGGGCACATGGTATTGGGATCCTTGGCAGTTTGAATCAATGTACGGCGGTCAATTGGCTTTCGCTGGCCTATGCGCTCTCTGAATCCGTCAGTCTGCGGGGCTTTTTTACAACGGCCAATCCAATTATCGGTTATCAGAAATTCTGGCAGCAGGGTATTTTAGGCATTGATTTTGAGAATGGCAGTAAACGGATTATCAGTGTTGACGCCAATATGTGCCAGTTCTGGAATATGACAAAGGAAGAATTGTTTTACAGGGATCTTGGCAGTATTGTAACAAGATGTCCGGATAACAGAGATTTTTGGGAAATTGTAGATAACAGAAAGGAAGTTGTTGATTATCCTGTTGTTGTAAAGATTGAAAAAGATAAAAAGAAATATTTTATTACTTCCCGTGCTTACACGGAAGATATCATGGATTTCAGGGGGATTCTTCTGAATCTGCGTCCGATTGGCGGTGCTGTGACTACCAGAAAGAAAGGGGAATGCTTTACGGCAGAGACGACCTTCGAATCGATTATCGGCGACAGCATTTTAACGAAAAGGACCAAAGAGTACGCAAGAAAAGCCGCAAAATCCGAGGCGAATGTATTGATTTTAGGAGAAAGCGGCTCGGGAAAGGATTTATATGCGCAGGCCATTCATAATGGCAGTAAGCGCTGTAACGGACCTTATGTTGCGTTGAACTGCGCGGCCTTTCCGAAAGAATTGTTTTCCAGTGAATTGTTCGGTTATGAGGACGGAGCCTTCACCGGAGGACGAAAGGGCGGAAACATTGGCAAATTTGAGTTGGCTGATGGCGGAACGTTGTTTTTGGATGAGATTGGTGATATGCCGTTAGAAAGTCAGGCCATTTTGCTGCGGGCCATTGAACAGAAGTCATTTATGCGATTAGGCAGCAGTGTTCAAAAGCGATCCGATGTGCGGATTATTGCAGCAACAAATGCAAATCTGGATGAAAAAATCAGACGGGGCGAATTCAGGGAAGATTTATATTACCGGCTGTCCGTCATGTGTATTTGGATCCCGCCATTGCGTGACCGGAAAGAGGATATCCGTTCACTGGCAGATTATTTTGTTCGCAACTACACAAATGATATGGGCAAGCAGGGGATGATTTTAGCCAATGAGACGTACGCTTACCTGAATCGTCTCAATTGGAAAGGGAATGTCAGAG
>CAYURX010000122.1:0-6391 GCA_964447245.1 uncultured Coprococcus sp.
TAAACTATTACGTTTTATTCGCAGCGATGCTCCGCTCACTGTATCTGATAATGTCAAAGAATTTCTGATTCAACATAATGTAAAAACTATTATAGATTTAAGAAATGAACAGATTGTCAAAATGAGCCCTAACGCTTTTACAACTGATAACAGATTTTTATGTTATAATTATCCTTTGTCTCTAAATGCCAAAACACCCAATTCGGAAAATGATGTTGTTGAGAATTATTATCGTATGCTCGAAAATGACAAAGCCATAGCTAATATTTTTAGAACATTTGCAAATTCTGCTGGTGGTGTGTTATTTCATTGTCAGGAAGGTAAAGATAGAACGGGAATGATTGCTGCACTGTTATTATTATTGGCTGAGGTTGCAGATATTGATATATATGCCGACTACGTCATATCAAACGTTTATTTGTTTGAAATGATAAAAACAGCAAAAAGTATTTTGCCTGATTACTTATTATATTTAAAACCTGAATATATGGAAAATATATTGCTGTATTTAAGAAAAAAATACAAAACAATAGATAATTATCTATTGTCAAAAGGAATTTCTAAAACAGAAATATGTCAATTAAAAGCTAAATTGTTGGATGAATGAAATACCGTCGCATATTATTTTTTCTTCAGGATATACTAATCCCGAAAGGATGAGT
This sequence comes from uncultured Coprococcus sp., assembly GCA_964447245.1. Taxonomy (GTDB): domain Bacteria; phylum Bacillota; class Clostridia; order Lachnospirales; family Lachnospiraceae; genus Coprococcus_A. The sequence continues at coordinate 663 of CAYURX010000122.1, forward strand.
ATTCTATGAAAAATGTGTATGATGATGATAATATTCCAGAAGTAGATTTACCGGTACACAATGAGAATGTGGAACCTTTGCCAGAATCCAGCCGTCCAAGAAAGGATGGCCCCGGCGGCGAATAATCCCGATTGAAAGAACTGTTCAGCCAGTCCACAAGTGACCTGACTGAACAGTTCTTTTATTACGATTTACGCTTTACAGGCAGCCAGATCGCGCTTTCATAATCGGCCGCTGTCATATCGCCCTTTGAATACCATTCAATATTGGCGCCCATGGCCATCTCATAATCAGGATTCCCTGGCAGCCATTCTCTGAATATCTTCGTGTTCACGGCCTGCAAAGCACCCGGCATCGGCCCGCAGCAGCGGAATTTCGCCCACTGCGTATCCGGGAAAGCATACAGCTTCATCCCCTCCGGTACAGGACCGCCCTGATAAATACCCGCGATCAGATAGCGGAACTTTCCTTCCTGTCCCACATCATCAATGCAAACACCAAATTCACCGACCTGGCATGTCAAAACCGTCTGCTGAATTTCATTTTCCGGCTGATGCTTTTCAGACAGCAGCGCCATATACTGCTCACAAAATTCATCCCAGAACTTCGGAATCTCCTGATAAGAAGATTCAAACGCAAATTCTCTCTCGAAGCCGATCACTTGAAAATCTGTCATTTTTTCAACTACATAATCCATCGCATTTCCTCCTTGAATCGATACACTGATATTAAGAGGCAGGAATGTCTGGATCCGGCTGGTATCTCTGCGAACCTGCGAAGGCGTCACACCATGAAAACGTCTGAAGGCCTTTGTAAAACTTTCCGGCGTATCATAGCCGTACTTAAAGGCCAGATCAATTATTTTCTCTCTGTCCGCCACAATGTCCAGGGCCGCCAGATAAAGCCTGCGGCACCGTATATACTCGCCAATGGCATATCCCGTCATGATTTTAAAACCTTTTTGAAGATAATAGGACGAAATATGCACTTCCTCCGCAATATCCTCTGCACTGATATTGTCCAGAAGATGACTTTCCATATACCCGATGGCCTGCCTCAGGCTTGTCAGCCACTCCATATCCTCACCTCCTGCATCCATCCTATCATCAGGAAAAATATTAATCCTGTCTTTTTATGCCAGAATCTGTCCTCTCTGCCGTTCCTGCCGATCGATCCTCTCTATTCACATGGAAATGACATTCCCCACTGATGGCGCATCGCATCCATCACCTTCATCACCCGCAGCGTCTGTGCATGGGGCATTGCTTCGCATTCGGTGCGTCCCTCCCGGATGGCCTTTATACAGGCCAGAACTTCATATTCATAACCATTCACCTGTTTTGGTGCCTTATAGCGCGCGATGACTTCACGCTCAAGATCCAGCACACGGATTTCCTCGCAATTATTAATATTCTGCACTTCAATAAAGCCCTTGTTACCATAAATCACCCCTAACCGGTCTGTCAGGGCCACCATACTGCTGTGCAGCACCGCCATCTGACCACCCTCAAAAGTCAGCGTCATACTGTTCATCCAGTCAACGCCCTCCGGTGATAAAACTGCCGTCGATATGATCTTCTCAATCCTTTCTCCAAAAACCATCATGGCAAAATTGATCGGATAAACGCCCACATCCAGCAGAGCGCCACCCGCCAGTTCCGGCCGTTTCAGCCGCTCCTTTCCTGTCATCACGTAACCAAGATTGGCCGTCAGCGAATACGCTTCACCAATCACGCCCGACTGCAGCAGATCATTGATCATATTTTTGCTCGGCATATAACGTGTCCAGATTGCTTCAGCCAGCAAAAGTCCCCTGTCCTCTGCCATCCGAATCAATTCCTCCGCCTGTGCTGCATTCACCGTAAATGCTTTCTCAACCAGTACATTTTTACCGTGAGCCAGACACAGACGGACATGCTCAAAATGATGAGAATGGGGCGAAGCCACATAGACCAGTTCCACCTGCGGATCTTTGACCAGATCTTCATACGAACCATAGGCTTTCTCAAAACCCCATTGATCAGCAAAAGCTTTCGCCCTGCCATAATCTCTCGAAGCCACCGCATAAAGTTCCACTTCCTCCAAAGCGGATACCGCCTCCGCCATTTTATGCGCAATATTTCCCGGTGCCAGAATTGCGAATTTCATTCCTTTGCTCCTCCTTTTATACCGAAAATGGCTGCGGACGCAGCCATTCCATTCTCTGTTATCTTTGTCACTCCCGACAATTTCTTTCATTCATTTCAAAAACTGAGACGGGCATAGACTTCCTTTGTAATGTAAGCACGGACAAAAATGCCGTTCTCCTGATAACGTTCTTCCAGAAGCTGCCCGTACTTGCGGATCACCGCAATATCCCCTGCATGGGCATAGTCAAAGACTCTCTCTATCAATATTTTATTAGCCCGCAGAATATCCTCTATACATGACAGCAAACTTTCCAGCCCCTCACCCGTTTTTACCGAAACCGCCATTGTATGATCGGCCTTAAAATCCTTCAGGCTCACCAACGCCTCCCTGTCAGTCAGCAGATCGATTTTATTCAATACCGTGATGATCGGCTTGTCCCTGATTTCCAGATTGGCCAATGTCTCATAGACCACATGCATGTGCATATCCGCCTGGGGATTGGACGCATCCACCATATGGATCAGTATATCTGCGTATCTCGCCTCTTCCAGCGTACTCCTGAAAGCGTCAATCAGATGATGGGGCAGCTTGTGGATAAAACCGACGGTGTCCGTCAGCAATATCTCCTGCCCGCTCTCCAGCATCAGATTCCTGGTGGTCGGATCAAGGGTCGCAAATAATTTGTCTTCCTCCAACACGCCGGCGCCGGTCAGCCGGTTCAGCAGCGTTGATTTTCCCGCATTGGTATAACCCACGATCGCTATAACCGGTATCCTGTTTTTCTCCCTCTGCTGTCTGGCCACTTCCCGATGCCGTTTAACCCCTTCCAGTTCCCGGCGAAGCTGTGAAATCCGTTCCCGGATCAGACGCCTGTCCACTTCCAGCTTCTTCTCACCAGGTCCTCTCGTACCGATTCCGCCGCCCAGGCGGGACAGCGAATCTCTCATACCGACCAGACGGGTCGCCCGGTATCTGAGCTGGGCCAGTTCTACCTGTATCTTACCTTCTTTTGTTGATGCCCTTTCTGCAAATATATCCAGAATCAACAAAGTTCTGTCCATCACCTTTGTCTCCAGCGCATCCTCCATATTGGCCATCTGGGCCGGAGACAGTTCGTCATCACAGATAACGCCTGTCGCATTCAGTTCCCGGATCAGCGCCGCCAGTTCCTCCAGCTTTCCGCGCCCAAGATAAGTACCCGGATGTACCATCTCACGGTTCTGGATCAGACGGCCGACCGTAACGGCGCCCGCTGTCCCGGCCAGTTCTTCCAATTCGTCCAGCGATTCCTCCACACGGGCTGTCTCCTCCGTCGCCACGCCAACCAATATGACGCGTTCTTCTATTGCTTTATTTTCATAAAAATCCGGCATACATATCTCCTTTTATCATTGATCGCGGCCAAACAGCCCCGTGAAACAATTTTGATCTGCAATTTGAATACACACAATTACGGAGCCACACGACTTTCAAGGAACTGATATTCCCGCATTCCCCGTTCATCCTCCGGATAGCGCTCCGCGTAAGATTTTGCCGTATTATAGGCATTCTCCCACTGAGTCAGATACTCATAACAGGCGATCAGATTAAAAGACAGGGACGCATCCACCTCCCGGTTATTATAACTCAATCCGTTCTGGCAGACCTCTGCTGCCGCCTCATAATCGCCGGCGGCCATCAGACATACGGCATACTGATTGCAGCCTTTGGCAGCCAACGCCGTATCCAGATCTCCCAAATCAGCCTCATTGAAAAATGTCTCATAATATCCGCGGGCCGTCTGATAATCTCCGGAACCCATGGCAACTTCACCCATGCCAAGCAGCGCCGCCTCATAGCCCTTATCATAGGATTGCGTCAGCATATCCATGGCATTGGCATCATCCTGAAGGTCAACATAGATCATCCCCCGGTTAAAATAATCCTCTCCGCTGCTTCCGGACAGTTCCAGCGCTTCATTTAATACCCCATTGGCCTCGTCGGTCTTCCCCTGAGCCTCAAGTGCGCCATAAAGCGCCCGGTAAATGGAATAACTCTTGCGGCTCTTTTTCACCGCCGCATACAGATCCGTCTCCGCCGACGCATAATCCTTTAACTCCATATAAGCCATACCCCGAAGCATCCTCGCCCCGGCATCGTCATTCAACTGAATGATCTGTCCATAGGACGCAGCCGCGGCCGCGTAATCCCCGGACTTCTCCTCGGCTTCCGCCTGATAATAAAGCATATCCGCCTTCAGATCCGTTTCCAGCTCTTCTACAGCCAGCGCCGTCCCAAAAGCCTGTGCCGACGCCTGGTAATTGCCCTGATAAAGATAAGCGATCCCCCGTCCGCGGTTTAAAAGCGCCGTCTGGTTATCATTTTCCGTACAGCCCTCCGCCTGATTAAAATAACCAAGGGCCTCGTCATAAGATTTCTGCTCAATATAAGCCATACCCAGATGTATGTAATAATCCGCGTTCTGGCTGTCATAGGACAGAGCTTCCTTAAACTCCTGGATCGCTGTCTGGTAATCGCTGTTCTCATAGGCATTCATCCCTTTATTGTCATGCCGTGAGCCTGAATTATAATTTCGCACAACAAACACCGTCAAACCAAACGCCGCAATGACGAGGCAGGCGGCAAATATTCGCATGATCCGCTGTCTGCGCCGCCTGCGTCTGATCCGTTTTCTGCGTTCGGCTGCCCGCTTCCGCCCGGCCGCTGTCCGTTTATCTCCATTGCTGCCCGAGCGCGCTTCTGTCTGTCTATGATTTTCATGTACTTCCCTTTCCTGCGCTGTCTTTGGCTTCCTTGCCGTCTGTGAGGAACGTCCCGATTCGGCTCTTTTTCTGGAAGACGCATACTCAGGATGCACTTCATTGGTTATATTCTTAATGCGGTCTTTTTCTGAACCGCTCTTTGTCCGCTGATTTTTTCTCTGACTGCTGTCTTCATTCCCACCATTTCTGTATTCATCTGCGGCCAATTGATGCACCTCCCTATTTCGTCAAGTCTCCTTTATGATTATCCGGTCATTATTCTATTATAGTTTGAAAGGCGATAAAATGCAAGTAAAAGGCGATTTTGCCAGACGAATATAAGGAGAGCTGTATCCGGTCACGACAGCAGGCGGCAATCCGCATCCATCCTCCGGCAGATCAATGTAACCTTCCTTCCCGTCCTCTCCGTCCTTTCGGCCGCCGCCTCGAACCATCCATTCCTTCAAACGCCGTCTTGACGGACAGATATAACTGCAGCTCCCGCATCCGATGCAGGGCTTATGCCCATCTTCCGCCGCTCCTGAATAAGGCCGCTTTCCCACAGGGCAAACCGAGACGCAGCGGCCGCATCCGGTACATTGCCGCTCGTTTTCTTCCACCCTCGGCAGCACGATCACAGACTGCATCCCGCTATGGACAACGGCTGTCTCCGGGTTGACCGTCTTTCCGGCCATCAGACCGCCGTCAATCATAATACAATCAGAAATCGGACCGCACATACTGCGCAATAACGGTATATCACCCAAAGCCATACCGACAGGCAATTCATAACAGCCGTTGGCTCCGGTACATCCGCCCACCATCAGCCGCCGCCATACCCAGGGTTTTCTGTCATAA
>CAYURX010000122.1:6401-8501 GCA_964447245.1 uncultured Coprococcus sp.
CCAAAACCTGATCCAAATGGAGCATCGTCCACCTGCATCCTGCCAGTTCCGGTTCTAAACTGGCCGCCAACAGTTCATCCCGGCCGCCCGGATAGATTTCCGGCACATAGATGACCGACATCAGCCGCTGCATTTCTTCCGTAAAATAACGCTTTGCGGCCGCCATCAGCCAATGGACAGCCTTCTCATCCACGGTACTCACAACAATCATGATCCGTCCCGCGCCAAGAAGCCGAAAAAAAATAAGCAGCCCGTATAATATTTGCCCCGGACGCTCTTTCATCATCCATGCGCCATATAATATAGAAGGGTCATCCCTCACCGCATTCAGTACAAGAATATCGCTGCCGCGTCCATGCTCACCCTCAAATAAAACAGCGTTAATCCCCGGAATACCGCTTTGCCGCAGCTCCTCACGCATCCAATGCCAGTCTGACGCCGCAGTTATGCCACCCACTGTCCTTGGCTGCCATTTTTTCTCTGCGTCCCTGCTCCGTTTTATATTCTTTTCTTCTGCCAGGCATATTTCCACGTATTCCGTAAACGTCCGGTAACCGGTCAATTCACGCCGGATAGCCGAAACATATCCCGGCAGAGCGGTCCGCACCACATGAAAATCTTCGGAAAAGCCCAAATCTCTGACACCGACAATATCATACGGCGCCACATAATCCCCTGCCGAAACACATACGCGGCAGGGTGCGCCATCTTCTGTCGCCATCGGCAGCCAGAGCCGTTTGGGTTCCGGTATTTTAATACAGCAAAAAGACGGCTGTACAATTTCTCTGAACATATTCCCGTCCAGATGTACGCCGCCCTGCCATAAATTTTCCTTCAGATATTGCTGTCTCATGTCTGCCTCCATACGATGCCCGGATTCCCATCTCATCCAAATCCTGTTCTGACAATAGTATGCAGCAGACAGCCGCCCTTCATGCTGGCACCTTTATCCATCGGCCAATACCGTCAAAATAGCTACAGCATCTTTTTGCGCCAGAGTATCCACAAAATGATCACACAAATAATAAATGTCAATCCGCAGATAATGCCAAATCCCATTGTCATGGAAGCAAAAGGCATTCCTGAAGTACTCACATTCATCCCATACAATCCTGATATGATCGTCGGAACCGCCATCACCAGTGTGATCGAAGTCAGATATTTCATCGTATTATTCAAACGGTTATTAATAACATTGGACATCAACTCACTTGTACCATCAATGATCTCCCGGTAAATAGTGGCCATCTCTATAGCCTGACGGTTCTCGACCTGTACATCTTCCAGGAGATCCTCATCCTCCGGATACTGGGGAATATGCTTATACCGGCGCAGTCTGTCAATAACCATCCCGGCTGCCCGCAGAGATGTCTCAAAATAAACCAGTGTTGACTCCAGATCGTGCAATTCAATCAGATCCGCCTCATCCTCTTTTTCTTCTCCGATTCTGGCTTCAATGGCCAGTCTTCGGTTATCCACCGAACGCAGCACATTCTGATAAGTCGTCATCGTATTCAATAAAATCTGATAGACAAACCGCGTCCGCTTCTTGGTCGAAAAATAACGCACATGGCTGTTAATGAAACGGTTCAGAATCGGCGTATCCTCACTGCATATGGTAATGATGGCGCCATCCGCAAGAATCAGGCCCAGCGGGATTGTCGTGTAAACCTTCTTCTCATGCTGAATCTCACTGGCCGGTATATCCACCAGCACAAGGGTATAGTCATCCTCCAGCACAATACGTGACTTTTCTTCTTCATCCAATGCCGCTTTCATATCGTCCAGATCAATATGAAAATGTTTCGCGACAGGCTCCATCTCCCACATGGTCGCCGCTGTGATCTTCACCCAGCAGCCCTCTTCAAAATCCTGCAAAGTATTCAACTTGCCGCCATCTGTTTCGTAAATATACACCATGTTTATCGCCTGCCTTCTGTTTAAAATTCTGTATTTATCTTAGCATAAGGTTCTGTACTTCACAAGTCATGAAATGAACTTTCGAATCCAAAATTTGACACAATTTGATTTTTAATCCGGAAGACTGTCGGCCAGGCTCAAGGCGCCAAACCCCACACGTATATCCGGATACACATTGAT
>CAYURX010000123.1:0-8373 GCA_964447245.1 uncultured Coprococcus sp.
CCGCCGCCGATCGGAAGACCTGTCAGGGAGTTTTTGAAAATCTGTTCGAAACCAAGGAATTTGATAATGCTCAGATTAACGGATGGATGGAAACGAAGACCGCCCTTGTATGGTCCGATCGCGCTGTTGAACTGTACACGGAAACCTCTGTTGACCTGTACCTTGCCTGCGTCATCTACCCATGGTACGCGGAACATAATGATGCGCTCAGGTTCAACGATTCTCTCAAGCAGCGCTTCATCCTGATATTTCGGATTGCTGTCAACAACGAGACGGAGAGAATTCATAACTTCAGTTACAGCCTGGATAAATTCAGGTTCGTTAGGATTTTTAGCTTTGACTCTTTCAATAATTTCGTCAGTGTAAGACATTCTGTTTCCTCCTTATTCAATGCACGAACTTTATTGTCGTGCTGATTTAACACTTTAACGGGATTAACTCCCATGGATGATTATAATATAGATCAGCGGAAAATTCAACAATTTTCCTTGATAATAAGTAAAAAATTAGAAATTTTGTTTATTATTTCCTTCACAAAACTGGATTTAACCGGATTATTTGGTGAGGATTTTACTCCAAAATGCAGGATTCCAAAAGTTATTATTCAAATTGTAAAAATATGGAAAACCATCGCACAAAATGGATCAGATTTTCGTACAGTTTGCCTGAAGGTTTTCTGATTTTAGGGGGATTGTCAACGGGCGGATTCTGTGCTATACAAACTTCTGTTGTTAAAGATGAATTTGTCCGGAGCAAATGTGTTGATCCTGGATGAACCGACCCGCAATTTTTCACCGTTGTCGAATCCTGTCATACGGAATGTGCTTGCAGCCTATGGCGGCGCAATTATCAGCATTTCCCATGACAGAAAATATATAAAAGAAGTTTGTCAGACGATTTATGAGATGACGGAAAGGGGACTCCAAAAGCTGACTTGATTTTTTTTCCAGATGCGGTATAATTACTTTGATTATCAAAGGAAATAACATAAAATTAAACCGCATAAGGAAAGGATGATTGCAATGAATATAATAAGGAAAGGATTTTGCAGGACTTATCAGAATGTATTTAAGCTGGCGTTGCCGGTGCTTCCGTATCGAAAGCCTGAGATCGTCAAGGGGATACATCTCCTGCCGGCCGTCATTAAAAAGAACAAATGTGGTCATGTCCTGATCGTTACCGACAGGGGGATCCGGCAGTTGGGTCTGTTGACGCCGCTGGAGCAGGCGCTTGAAGATGGTGGCATTCGTTATTCGGTGTATGATGGTACGGTGGCTAATCCGACGACAGATACGGTTGCCAAAGCGCTGGCAATCTATAAGAAAGACTGCTGCGACGCGATTATCGGATTTGGCGGAGGTTCCAGCATGGATTGCGCGAAAGCGACAGGTGCGCGGGTGGTGAAACCGAAGCAGTCGCTGGCGCAGATGAAGGGGATTTTGAAAGTTCACAGGAAACTGCCGCTTCTGATCGCTATTCCGACGACAGCGGGAACCGGCAGTGAGACGACCCTGGCAGCCGTCATTACGGATGCAGAAACGAGACATAAATATGCGATCAATGATTTCCCGCTGATTCCAGGGTATGCGGTGCTGGATGCGAAAGTTACGCTGAGTCTTCCGCCGTTTGTGACGGCAACAACCGGAATGGACGCGCTGACCCATGCGGTGGAGGCTTATATTGGCAATTCCACAACGAGAGATACACGGCGTGATGCGCTGCGTGCAGTTAAGCTGATTTTTGAAAATCTGGATAAGGCCTATGAGGACGGGCAGAATGTAAGGGCAAGGAAAAATATGCTGGTGGCCTCTTATTATGCCGGATGTGCTTTCACGAAATCCTATGTGGGTTATGTTCATGCGGTGGCCCATTCTCTGGGCGGCGAGTATAACGTCCCTCACGGTCTGGCCAATGCGATTTTGCTGCCGATGGTTCTGGAAGCTTATGGCAGCAGTATTTATGGAAAGCTGCGGCATCTGGCTATTGCGGCGGGAGTGGCCAGTCAGGCTATGCCGGCGGAGGCGGCCGCAAGGCGTTTTATTGAAGCGATCAGAGAAATGAAGCAGCGTTTTGGCATTGGTGATAAAGTGCCTGAGATCCGTGAGGAAGATATCCCGAAACTGGCCCGCTATGCAGACAGGGAAGCGAACCCGCTGTATCCGGTACCGGTGCTGATGAATGCGGACGAACTGGAAATGTTTTATTATGAGCTGCTTGTTTAACTGTCCGGGCTGGGCGAAGCAGCAGAGCAGACGGATGTCGATGACAATGCATAAGGAAAGGAAAAAACTATGAATGAAATAGAGATCAAAAATATCGTTGACCGGCAGAGAACTTATTTTTATACGGGGGCAACGCAGAGTGTGGATGCCAGGGCGGCCGCTCTTCGCAAATTAAAAAAGAGTATTTTGCGCCATGAATCGGAGATCAATGATGCACTGAAAAAAGATTTGGGTAAAAGTGAAGTGGAAGCCTATATGTGTGAAACCGGCATGGTGTTGAGCGAAATCAGCTATATGCTGAAACATATCCATCGCTTCGCTAAGGAAAAGACAGTGTGGACACCGCTGGCACAGTTTCATTCCAGAAGCTATAAACAGCCTTCACCTTACGGTGTGGTACTGGTAATGAGTCCGTGGAATTATCCGTTCCTTCTGACCATTGAACCGCTGGTGGACGCGCTGGCCGCCGGCAATACGGCTGTGGTGAAGCCAAGTGCCTACTCGCCATATACCAGCGAAGTGATGAAAAAGATTTTGAATGAATGTTTCCCTGAAGAATATGTGGCCGTTGTCACGGGCGGCCGTGCTGAAAATACGTGTCTGCTGAAAGAACATTTTGACTATATTTTCTTTACAGGAAGTCAGGCTGTAGGCAAAGAGGTGATGCGCCATGCGTCGGCCCATCTGACACCGGTGACGCTGGAACTGGGCGGGAAAAGTCCGTGTATTGTGGACAAAACGGCGAATATCAGGCTGGCGGCCAGGCGAATTGTTTTCGGCAAGTATCTGAATTGCGGTCAGACATGTGTGGCACCGGATTATATTTACTGTGACCGGGCGGTTAAGGACCGGTTGGTGGCGGAGATAAAAAAACAGATCCGCAGGCAATTTGGACAGAATCCGCTTGCGAATCCTGATTACGGCAAGATCATCAATGAGAAACATTTTACGCGGATATCCGGGCTGATAGATCAGGAAAAGGTTGTTTTCGGAGGCAGGACCGATGCGGACGCGCTTAAGATAGAGCCGACGGTCATGGATCATGTGACATTCCATGACGCGGTCATGCAGGAAGAAATATTCGGGCCGGTACTTCCGGTGCTTACCTATGACAGTATCGACGAAGCCATTGCGAAGATCAACAGCATGGCTCATCCGCTGGCGCTGTATTTATTCACATCCAGTAAAGAGACAGCAAAGAAAGTAACACGGCGCTGCGGCTTTGGCGGCGGCTGTATCAATGATACCATTATTCATCTGGCTACCAGCGAAATGGGTTTTGGCGGTTTTGGCGAAAGCGGCATGGGAGCCTATCATGGACGGACAGGTTTCGACACGTTTACCCATTATAAGAGCATTGTCGACAAGAAAGTATGGCTTGACCTGCCAATGCGTTATCAGCCGTATCAAAATTTATATGATCAGTTGATCCGTCTTTTTATGCGGTAGAGCGTGCTGAACTGTTTATTTGGCTATTCAGCCATAATATTTTAGGATTCAATAATTTCTGCAGACAATCACAAGCGAAACCCTTGAAAAACGTCGGCACTTGACTTTTAGATACTTGTGGAAACCGGAGAAGCAAGTGCTGACAGAAATTATGATCAAAAACCAGAAGGCTGAATAGTTACTTGATATCGGAATTTTTTCGCCCATTGTATTGTCAAAGTACAGGAAAATGAGATATAATTAAAAAACATGTGAACAGACAAAAGAGAAGAATGTGGCATTAACAAATGGTGAAAGGAAGCTTGGATATCATGGGTGATAGTCATAAAATGGAGCAGTGGATGCAAAAAACGGTGGTTGTCTGGCTGGGGGCGCTGCTCTGCTGCGCGCTTTGGGGAAGCGCGTTTCCTGTGGTGAAGATCGGTTATCAATTATTTGGGATTGGAGCGGAAGATACGGCGTCGCAGATACTTTTTGCCGGCGGGCGTTTTACGCTGGCGGGTATTCTGGCAATTATTATCGGTAGTATTTTGTCACGGCAGGTGCTTCATCCGACCAGGGAAAATATTGGACGGGTGATCTGGCTGAGTCTGCTTCAGACTGTGCTTCAGTATTTGTTTTTCTATGTGGGACTGGCCCATACAAGCGGTGTCAAAGCGTCGATCATAGAAGCGGTCAATGTGTTTGTGGCGATTTTGGTGGCCAGCCTGTTGTTTCACCAGGAAAAACTCACTTTGATGAAAATGGCCGGATGCGCCGTTGGGTTTGCAGGCGTTGTATTAATCAATTTAAACGGTATGAATTTTGAAATGAGTCTGGAGGGTGAAGGATTTATTTTTCTGTCCACAGTGGCTTATGCTTTTTCGTCTGTTTTTCTCAAACGTTTTTCAGTCAAAGACAATCCGGTCATGCTCAGTGGCTATCAGTTTGTGACAGGCGGTATCATGATGATGATCGTAGGCGCGGCCATGGGCGGCCATGTGACGCCGACTTCCGGAAAGGCTGTTATGCTGCTGTTTTATCTGGCCATGCTCTCGGCGGTGGCTTATTCTGTGTGGGGTATACTGCTGAAATATAATCCGGTATCCAAAGTGGCTGTCTTTGGTTTTATGAATCCGGTTTTTGGTGTGATTTTATCGGCCCTTCTGCTGCATGAAGGTGATCAGGCGGGAGGCTTTTTGAGCATTTTGTCGCTGGTACTTGTGTGTATCGGTATTTATGCGGTGAACCGGCAGCAGACGGACCGGTAACCGGAAAATCATATGAAAGGCGGACAAAAATTGAGTAATCCCAATGATAAAGAAGTGATGGAACTGGCCATTCGGGCCGGCCATATTCTGTTGGCAAATGGCGCCGAGATTTCCCGTGTTGAAGAAACAATGGACCGCATTTGCAGATATTACGGTGTAGAATCGGGCAGTGAATTTGTACTTAGCAATGGTATCTTTGTGACAGCCGGTGATGAACGGGAAAAATTTTTTGCGAAGGTTCAGCATATTCCCGTGAGCGGGACCCATTTGGATAAAGTGGCTGCGGTGAACCAGCTTTCCAGGGAGATCGAGGAGGGCCGCTATACGGTGTCGGAGGCTTTAGCGGAACTGGACAGAATTAAGCATATGCCCGGTAAAAGTGAATGGGTGCAGATCATAGCGTCCGGTGTCGGCAGCGGCGCCTTTTGTTATCTGTTTGGCGGAAATCTGACAGACAGTCTGGTTGCCATGGCCGCAGGATTTTTATTATATGTGTATGTTCTGAAAATCAGTGGTCCTCATTTGTCGAAAATGGTCGCCAATGTGGGCGGCGGCGCGCTGGTGACGATTTTTTGCAGTTTATTTTATATGGCGGGTATCGGCGAACATCTGGAATTTATGATCATCGGGTCGATTATGCCGCTGATTCCAGGGGTGGCGTTTACAAATGCCATTCGTGATGTGGCGGATGAAGATTATATTTCCGGGTCTGTGCGTATGCTGGATGCTTTACTTGTATTTTTTTGCGTTGCGATTGGTGTTGGTATGGGAATTTCCATACTTGGATGGATGACGGGAGGTGTATTACTGTGATTGCGCAGCTGCTGGCGGCTATGGTGGGAACGGTGGCTTTCTCTGTGTTGTTTGGCGCGCCTTCCCGCTATTATTTATACTGCGGTCTGATCGGCGGGGCCGGATGGGGCGTTTATATGGCCGCGGGTACGGTGATGGATTCGGCCTATGCGATTTTGCTGGCGACAATGGTGGTCATACTGCTGTCCCGGATGGCGGCCATCTGGAAACACTGTCCGGCGACAATTTTTTTGATTTCCGGTATTTTTCCACTGGTTCCCGGGGCGGGCGTTTACTGGACCGCTTATTATATTGTGACGGAGCAGCTGAGCCTGGCGGCGGAGACAGGTTATATGGCGCTCAAGAGTGCGGTGGCGATCGTGCTTGGCATCATTTTTATATTTGAAATACCTCAGGGATTTTTTCTGGCATTATTCGGGCAGCAAAAGAAGCGCCAGTGAGAACAGGGAATATCAGTGACAATGGTAGAATAGGCAAAAGATTGGAGAAAGGCAGAAGAACAATGACAAAAGAAGAATTAACACTGGAAGTGATCCGCAGATTAAAGGAAGCCTATCCCGGCGCAGCCTGTACGCTGGATTATGATCAGGCATGGAAGCTGCTGGTGAGTGTCCGTCTGGCGGCACAATGTACAGATGCCAGGGTCAATGTGGTGGTTGAAGGATTGTATGCAAAATATCCGGATATTGACGCTTTGGCTGAGGCGGACGTTGATGATATAGAGAAAATCGTGCGTCCGTGCGGACTTGGCCGGAGCAAGGCCAGAGATATCAGTGCCTGCATGAAGATGCTGCGGGATACATACGGCAAAAAAGTGCCGAAGGATTTTGACGCTTTGCTGAAACTGCCGGGGGTGGGCCGTAAAAGCGCCAATCTGATCATGGGCGATGTGTTTGGAGAACCGGCCATTGTGACGGATACCCATTGTATTCGGCTTGTGAACAGAATTGGCATTGTGGATGGTATAAAAGAGCCGAAAAAGGTGGAAATGGCCTTATGGAAGCTGGTGCCGCCAAAGGAAGGCAGTGATTTTTGTCACAGGCTTGTTTATCATGGCCGGGATGTCTGTACTGCACGGACAAAGCCTTACTGTGACAAATGCTGTCTGCAGGATATATGCGCGAAAAATATATAAGAGTAGGCCGTAGAGGGAGATTCCGTAAGAAGGAAATTCCGGCTGCGGCGGTCTGTGTCGAACAGGGCGGAAATTGTCGAAAAAAGAGCAGTTTCCGCTTTATATTTTTTTAAGAAATAATTGTGCAAAATCTGTTGGACAACTGGCAAAAATGGTGTATAATACCGTCACAGGATTTCTGCAGGAGCAGAAATACCGCATATCTATTTGACAAATTCTTTGTGTACACATCTTACAAAAGATTAAATGATTACCCAAACAAATTTTATAAGTGATTGGAGCATGAACCATTGCGAATGAAGAATGGATGGCTGACCGGACTGTTATGTTTGATGAGCCTGCGGCTTGATGGGGGGGATTGATCGTGCAATGCTTGAAATAGGTTCTGTTGTGGACGGCAGGTATAGGATTCTCAGAGAAATTGACCGCGGCGGAATGAGTGTTGTGTATTTGGTTTTGAATGAACGTCTTGGGAAGACCTGGGCCATGAAGGCAGTCAGGAAGGAAGGGGTGAACGGCAGCGATACGCAGTATACGGCCCTGCTGTCCGAGATACATATTTTAAAGGCATTAAAACACCCGTGTCTGCCCTCCATTGTGGATCTGATTGATGACGGCGACAGGCTTTTGATTATTATGGATTATATTGAGGGACGGTCACTGAAGGCACTGATGACAGAGCGTATGAGCAGGGGGGATTGGACGCTGCCGCTTACGGATGTATTATCCTGGGGCCGCCAGCTTTGTGATGTATTGCATTATCTGCACACCCAAACCGAACCGGTGATTTATGGCGATCTGAAACCCTCAAATGTGATAGTCAGGGAGAATGGAGAGATTTCACTGATCGATTTTGGTACGGCGCGGATCTGTGGAAGGCGGCAAGGGCGTGATGAGATCCGCCTTGGGACACCGGGTTATGCGGCGCCGGAGCAATATGGCGGTGACGGGCGGACTGGACCGTGGACGGATATTTATTGTCTGGGTGCGACGCTGCATTATCTGATGACGGGGCGTGATCCGGCACCGACACCGTTTTATTTTCCGAAAATAACAGAATGCAGACCCCAATTGCAGACCGGGACACTGGGGAAACAGCGGGAAGTTCTGCTGGGACTGGAGCGGATCATTGAGAAATGTACGCAATATGAGGCGGATAAACGTTATACATCCTGTGCGGCTCTGATGAATGATCTGATGCATCCGGAGCGGATGGAAACGAAACGGCTCAGGTTCAGGATAAAAAGGAGATATTTAATCGGCTGCGCGGTTATGCTGTCTGCGGGTCTGATACTGGCGTTGACGGTTTCTGCCGTAAAACGGCACGTTCAGGGCAGGGAGTATGAGAATTATATGGAGCGGGCAGCAACGGCGGAGCCGGCGGAACGGATGGAATGGTACCGGAAGGCGGTGGCTTTGAATCCATGGAAGGCGGATGCTTATCTGGAAATGCTCGACAAAATGCTGGAGGATAATTGCTTTTCCGCAGAGGAAGAAGCGGCTG
>CAYURX010000124.1:0-8124 GCA_964447245.1 uncultured Coprococcus sp.
CAACACTGCCGTCATCAGTTCCGTCAGTGTCGCATCCTTCTCCCGTGCGCAGTCCAGCAAACGGCTGAGGGGCATACAGCCCTCCACGATTTCAAGACGATTCTGCGGCAGACGCTCACCTCGCAATTGATAGGCCCTCCGCTTCAATGAAAGTCCTGATCCTTTAGATTTTTCATAGTATTTCTGAAAGCTGTCATCCTGTTTTTGCCACCTGGACGCATCATAATGCAATACCGGCAATCCTGTTGTAAAATCATTCTTATATTTCTTCAGCAAATAATAATAAACAATCGTACACAAAAATTGCAGACCGCCCGTACCATCAGCCAGTACATGATAAACTTCCAGACTGATCCTTCTGCCATGGTACATGACACGAAACAGCAGATTCTTACGGCTGGTACTGTAAATGGGCGCACACGGCGGCAATTCTTCATGACATACAAACGCCTGAAAATGGCTTTCTTCAAGATAATACCAGAACAGACCTTTTTTCATCACAGATTTAAACAATGGAAATTGATCCAGTGTTTGATCGAGGGCCTCCTGCAGAATATGGGGCTCCACTCTTTCATTGAGCTCACAGGCAAAGCGAAAAACCTTGGTATCCCTCGGCGTACTATTGGAAGGGAAAATTTTTGCCGTATTATCCAGGCGGCTCCAACGGGGCAAATTCATATTTTTCATTTCAAACTCAATCCTTCAAGAACTTATTTATCACCGCATAGGTTTTCCTTACTTGTTCAAACCAGACCGGAAGCCTGAAATAACCATGCAGCGCATCCGGCATACGGAATATTTCCACGTAATTGCCCGCCATTTGCAGTTTGCGTCCATAAGCCTCCCCCTCATCCCGCAGCGGACAGTATTCAGCAGTAATAATCAGCGTATCCGGCTGATTGGAAAGATCTTCTGCCAGCAAAGGCGCAAAATAAGGATTTTCAAGGTCCGCATCCGATGAACGATACAACGCCATAAAATCATTGACTCTCCGTGCCGTCAGCAAATAACCGGTACCGTTTTCATGAATGGACGGAAATGAAGAATTCTCCGAATGATCATTGCCCGTTGCCGGATAAATCAATATCTGGCGGGCCGGCAAAAATTCTCCTCTGTCACGGGCCATCAGAGAAACGGCTGCAGCCAGATTGCCCCCTGCACTGTCTCCGATCAGCACGATCTCCGAAGGTTTCGTATCAAACAGACAGTCATTCAGAAAAATCTCTCTTGTCACCGCATAACAATCTTCAAGTCCCGCCGGGAAACGATGTTCCGGCGCCAACAAATAATCAACAGCGACAACAATTCTTCCCGTCTGACTGGCCATATCCGCACAGACGGCATCATAGCTGTCAATACTGCCTGTCACCCATCCGCCTCCGTGAAAAAATATCAGCACCCGGCCCGATTCTTTTTCCGGCGGCATAAATATGCGAACCGGGATCTCATGATCACCACAGGGCACCCGATGCTCCCAAATCCGGTAAAGCGCCGGCTTCTTCAGTCTGGCCGCCGTCACCTTTTCCAGTTCACGTTCCAACTGGTAAGTCTTACTGACATCCACCTCCGGATAAGACAGGACAGCCAGAGCCGCTCTCATCATTTTATTAATCGCCATACATTTCTCCATCCTCTCTCATCCTGAAAAAACATTCTGCACGTAAAAAAACATTTGTCCGCAAAAAATTTCTAGCCAATGGTGATTTCGTAAGACTTTTCAAAAACCTCCCCGCCTTCAAGCCGGTTAATCCCTTCTTTTTCAGAAATATCCGCATCAAACCCACGGTTATCACAGCGTCCGCACCATGGCTCCAGACAAACAAAAGACGCACCCGGCTTTGACCAGATACCAAAATTCGGAAAGCCGTCGCATCGCACCGACACATAGTCTGCGCCATCCGGACCGGCAATGGCCGCCCATTGAATCTGTCCGCCGTCAAATATAAGCGCATCCCGGTTAAACATGTCATCCTGAATCCTGAACATATGCTGATCCAACGGCATTTTGTAAGTAGTCTCAGTCATGGCCGTCCCGGTATTCACATCAATCAGAATATACTCAAGTTCATCCTTATCTTCGTCAAATTTCAGATAATAATCGCTGTATTTTGTTTCCGGCAGCGCAGGCACACGAAAAGCCGGATGACCGCCAATCGTAAAATACATCGTATTGGCTCCGTTATTGACAACCTTCCACTCAACCTGAACGGATTTATCCTTCAGACGATGGGTGATCTCCAATTGAAAATCAAAAGGATATCTTGATCTTGTGGCGGCATTTGCCGCAAGACGATGCGTCACAAAACCGGCGCCTGACGCAATTCGTTCCATTTCCATATCTCTGGCAAAACCATGCTGTCCTTCCTCATAATACTGTCCCTCATAACGAAAATGTCCGCCATAGTATTTCCCCACATTCGGAAAAAGTACCGGCGCATGCCGCGGCCAGAAATCCGGATCTGCCTGCCACATAATCTCTCTCTGATTTTCTTTATCAAAAATACTGATCAGCTCCGCCCCCTGATCCGCGATCGTCACCAATAATCTGTCATTCTCCATTGTAAAATTTCCCATTAGAACATCCTCCTTCAAAATATTCGCTGACAGAATTTTTTCACAGCACACCTGTGATACTTAAACAAAACACCTCCGGCATCAGCAATTGATGCCGGAGGATATGGTGTCATTCTATGCCTCAGGTGTCTCTCTATTCTATTCTTCCGGTTCATCCGCCGATGGCTCCGCAGGCGATTCTGTTGGCGCCGGTGCTGGTTCTGGCGCCTGCGTCTCCGGCGCCGGCGGTTCTGTCGGTTTTTCCGTCGGCTCCGTCGGCTGCTCTGTTACCGGCGGCTGTGTCTCTGTTGGCTTCTCTGTTGGTTTTTCTGTCGGTGGCTCCGTCGGTTTTTCCGTCGGCTTCTCTGTCGGTTTTTCCGTCGGCTTATCCGTCTCCGAATCTGTGTCTTTCTTTGTATCAGGGGTACTTGAACTGCTGCCCGAAGTCTGACCCGGAACATACGTTACACCACCGTAAACAACAACATAATAACCTGTATTGATGGTATTATATAAAGTCTTTGCCTTCTCGTAAGGCATATTGATACAGCCATGGGACCCATTGTACTGGTAAATCGTACCGCCAAAGCTACCTCGCCATGTGGCATCATGGAAACCGACGCCGCCGTTAAACGGCATCCAGAAGGATACCGGTGACGCATAATCCGCGCCGCGAAGCGTCACATTCTTTTCCATGCTGTAGACCTGATAAACACCCGTTGGTGTCATATGGTTCTGGCTGACGCTTCCGGAAACGATATTGGAGGACATCACCATGGAACCGTCTTTATATAAGTAAAGCTTCTGATTCGTCAGATCGACCTCCACATAATTGCCGCCGAAGTTATTGCCCGCGCTCATGGCTGACTCTGTATAAGGCACTTCCCGGTCTCCCGATGCCTTTTCCTCCAGACATTTCAGGATATCCTCGAACAGCGCATTGGTATCGATCGTCTCACCGCTGACCGGCACACTCAGAGAGATCACACTGCCCCCGGTCGTTGTGAAATCCGTATTCACACGGCTTTTCGTATGGGCCTCCACATATGTATTGACCAGCTCCTGCACTTTGTCATGATCGATCTGTACAGTCATATCCTCATCCAGATAAACCCATGGTACGATCTGTGTCTTATCAAGGACTTCTTCTTCATCCCCATTAAACAGATACTTTACCGACACATTCAGATAATCATTGGCCTTTGCAAGAAGGCTTTCAGCCATCTCAGAATCGGATGTCAGCGCAGCCTTCTCATATAATCCGGCTTCCTGAATATTCAATCGAACGGCATAACTGTCAATGGCATTCTTCACAGCCGCAAGTACTGTTTCCATCTTCAGCGTACTGCCCGGATCTCCGTCCTGCAATACAAACCGACTGGCGCCTTCATCATAAACAAGCTGGGCATTGGCCGGTGCCTGCATCTTCTCAGCATCCATGGACGCACATTTCGCCAAGGCATTCTGCAGGGCTTTATCATCATATTGGAACAGATTTTCAACCTTCAGCGCCAACTGCTCCTCCGTTGTATCATCATATTTGACTTCATTCTGCTGATCTTTCAGCGCCTGAAGATCCACATCCTGATTGTACTGCAGCCCGATATCACCTGATGTGAGCGTCACTTCTTCATCTTTGAAACTCAGTGTCAATTGATAATCTCCGGCTCTGGCTGTCAGCAGTTCTTCCACCTCGCCCGGCGTCATCTGAGATATATCCATTTTATTCAATGTTGTTCCGGGATAAAACTTATCCTTGTATATACCTCCGCCGCCAACCATGTACCATGCAGCATATGCGACGACCGCCGCCAACAGGATGACCACAAAGCCGGCGCCGATGACCAGGATCTTTTTCTTTCCTAATTTCATAATATGTCTCCCCCATATAATAATTGCAATTCATTTATCATCCCTATCATATCATACATTCTGCAAAAATATTGCCTGATTTTCTTACAAATTCATAAACTTTTTTGTAACAAAAAATGAAGCAGAGGCCGACGGTCGTCAACACTCTGCTTCATTTTCCACAGACACATATATCATGCCCTGTTATTTTGCTGAAATGTATCCCTGCGCAGTCAGTAATTCGGCGCAGAGCACGGCACCGCCGGCCGCACCGCGGACCGTATTATGAGACAGCCCGACAAACTTATAATCATAGATGCTGTCTTCTCTCAAACGACCAACGGAAATACCCATACCATTCTCATAGTCCACATCCAGTGATACCTGCGGGCGGTTATCTTCCTCAAGATACTGAATGAATTGCTTCGGTGCGCTCGGCAATTTCAATTCCTGCGGTACACCTGAGAAATTCACCATCTTCTCAATCAATGCTTCTTTTGTCGGTTTTTTTGCAAACTTTACAAAAACTGCCGCCGTATGACCATTCAATACCGGCACACGGATACACTGAGACGTGATGACCGGACCATCCGCTCTGACAATCTCTCCATTTTCAATATGACCCCACAATCTCAGCGGCTCCATCTCGGATTTCTCCTCCTCGCCGCCAATATACGGAATAATATTCCCCATCATCTCCGGCCAGTCCTTAAATGTCTTACCGGCACCGGAAATGGCCTGATATGTTGTCACAACAACTTCTGTCGGTTCAAACTCCTTCCAAGCCGTCAATACAGGCGCATAGCTCTGAATTGAACAGTTCGGTTTTACAGCAATAAAACCGCGGGTCGTGCCAAGGCGCTTTTTCTGATCTTTTATAATCTCAAAATGTTCCGGGTTGATTTCAGGCACAACCATCGGTACATCCGGCGTCCAGCGGTGCGCGCTGTTATTGGAAACAACCGGCGTCTCGCATTTTGCGTAGGCTTCCTCAATCCTGCGGATCTCATCCTTAGACATATCGACCGCACTGAAAACAAAATCCACATCCCGGCACATTGCCTCAACTTCCAGTACATTTCTCACAATTAATCCCTTCACAGCCTCCGGCATCGGTGTATCCATCTTCCAACGGTCACCCACGGCCTCCTCATAGGTTTTGCCGGCTGAACGCGGGCTGGCAGCCACGGCTGTTACCTCAAACCAGGGATGATTCTCCAGCAAACTGATAAAACGCTGGCCCACCATACCTGTTGCCCCAAGAATACCTGCCTTTAACTTATTTTCCATGATCATTACTCCAATCAAAATGTCCGTATTAGAAACACATTTGTGTTTTACTAGTGTATATTACATGAAGCCACTAAAAAAAGCAAGTATTTTATTGAAAAAAAATAAAAAAATGTTTTTATTTTTTCATATTTGTGTTAGAATACATCTATACTCCGGTTCTATGACCATGAATCCGTATAATTTCTTATGAAGAAAGGATGACTATCATGAAGTTAAAAAAGGCTGTCAAACTGATGGCTGTATGCACAACCATCGCAGCAGGTATCGGCACTGCTGTTTACTTTATCAAGGATAAGATGGAGCGAAAGAGCTTATCAGAAGATTTCGACGATGATTTTGAAGATGACTTTGAAGATGACTTTGAAGATGACTTTGAAGATTTTGAAGAAAAAGCCAAACCGGAATCCCGCGAATATGTGAATCTGAACTGTCAGGCCAATGCGGCCGGAGACTCTCCGGCCGAAGATCAGCAGGCTGAAGAAACATCCGGTGAAGCATGTGAAGCATCTTCCGGGGACACTGAAGAAACTGCAGACACTGCAGACGCTGAACCTGCTGCCGAAGATTGCAGGGACACTGCAGATACTGAAGACATCAAAGATGCCGCTTCAGAACAGTAATTGAACATCTGGTTATAAAACTGCTGCTTCGGCAGCCGTTTATATTGTATATGTAGAAGGAGATAACATCATGAGTACAGAAGAAAAAGAATTAGAAGTAACATCCACAGAAGCACCTAAGAAGCCTGCCAGAAGACCTCGCAAGCCAGTTGATCCTGCTGTATGGGAAGAATTAAAAGCCATGGCGGAAAGCGGTGAAGTTTTAACCGTTAAGATCAATGCTGCTGTTAATGCCGGTGTCATTTCATATGTCAAAGGTATTCGCGGATTTATTCCTGCTTCTTTATTATCCATCGCTTATGTTGAAGACTTAAACGAATGGGTTGATAAATCAATCGAAGTCAAGGTAATTACCGTTGAACCTGAGAACAAACGTCTTGTTCTGTCAGGTAAAGCTGTTGAGCTTGAGAAGGCTGCTGAAGAAAAGGCTGCCAAGATCGCTGCCATTACAATTGGCGATATTTATGACGGCAAGGTTGAGAGAATCACTTCTTTCGGTGCCTTTGTTGGTTTTGCAGACGGTTTATCCGGTCTTGTACACATTTCCCAGATGGCCAACAAGCGTATCGAGTCCCCGAACGAAGTCGTGAAAGTTGGCGACGAAGTTAAAGTGAAGGTGATCGGCAACAAAGAGGGCAAGATCAGCCTGAGCATGAAGGCTGCTCTGGATTCCAGCGCAGAGCCTGTCCGCACAAAAGAGCCTGCATTTGATTACAAGGAAGAAGGCAAGGCCACAACAGGTCTCGCATCTTTACTGGCAAATATCAAATTAGATTAATTTCATTCAATAAAGAAAAAGGCGTGATTTTTATCATGCCTTTTTCTTTATGCTATACATCAATCGTTAACACAACACACTCATATACGCGTCGTCTTCCACCGGCTCCAGCCATTCCGTGGAACCTTCTTCTGCAGGCACTTCTACAGCCAGATGAGAAAACCAGCCATACGGCGTTGCGCCATGCCAGTGCTTAACGCCGGCCGGAATATTCACCACATCTCCAGGAAACAATTCTCTTGCCGGTTTTCCCCATTCCTGATATAACCCCCGTCCGCCGACACAGATCAAAATCTGCCCGCCGCCGTTTTTAGCATGATGAATATGCCAATTATTGCGGCACCCGGGTTCAAAAGTCACATTATGGATGCCCACCTGCTCATTTGAAAGCGGCGCCAGATAGCTTTGCCCGATAAAATATTTTGCAAAAGCATCATTTGGCTGGCCAATCGGAAAAATCATGGAATTTTCATGGGCTGTTTTTGCATTCTCTGCCGGTGTTTCCTCTCCCCAGACTTCCTTTGCCATACGGAAAGCTGCCCATGCCTTTGGCCATCCGGCATAAAAAGCCGCATGCGTCAGAATCTCCGCAATCTCCGTTTTTGTAATGCCGTTCTTTTTCGCGCTTTCCAGATGATACCGGAAAGAAGAATCGGTGAGTCCCTGTGCCATCAAAGCAACGACCGTCACCAGCGACCGGTCACGGAGTGAAAGCTGATTTTCCCGGCTCCACACCTCACCAAATAATACATCATCATTAAGCTGTGCAAACTGCGGGGCGAAATCACCCAATGCATCTCTGCCTGCTGTCTGTTTAACTGCCATCTCTATATCCTCCTTTAATTTAATTCAATTGACAAAATCACTGTAACATCACCAGTTCCCAAAGCTTCCCTCAATGCTTCTTCATCCACATTGTCGATTTTTCCAATCGGTGTCAGGCTCCATGAATTGGTATCGTAATAAATCACAAACGTCCTGCCCTGATACAAAATAATATCACCGGCCTGTGTATTCATCTGTTCATTG
>CAYURX010000125.1:0-8100 GCA_964447245.1 uncultured Coprococcus sp.
GGCGCAATCAATGAAACAGTTGCTTATACAAAAGAACGTGTTCAGTTTGGTAAACCAATCTGGAAGTTCCAGAATACACAGTTCCAGTTAGCTGATATGCAGGCTAAAGTTGATGCAGCTCGTCTGCTCACATACCGTGCAGCTCAGGCTAAACAGGATGGCGAACCTCACAGCCACTTAGCAGCTATGGCTAAATTAGTTGCTTCCGAGACAGCTTCAGACGTAACACGTCGCTGCGTACAGCTCGTTGGTGGTAATGGTTACTCTCGTGAATATCCATTCGAGCGTCATATGCGTGATGCTAAGATCACAGAGATTTACGAAGGTACAAGCGAAGTTCAGCGTATGGTTATCGCTGGCTGGTTAGGCGCTGCGAAATAATTATAATTAAATAATTATCACATGACTGGTGTGCAGGAGCTTTACTACACACCAGTTGTGCTATAAAGAGTAAGGAGTGGACGACGATATGGAAATATTAGTTTGCATTAAACAGGTTCCAGATGATTCAGAAGATATTAGACTGGATAATGTTGACAAAGTTACACCAGTAGTGAACGCGTTTGATACATATGCTCTCGAAATGGCAGCAAGATGTAAAGAAGCAAATGGCGGCAGTGTAACAGTCGCAACAATCGGTGACGATTCAGCCGTTACAGAATTAAAATCCTGTCTGGCTGTAGGCGCTCAGAAGGCCTTTTTGATTAAAGACCCATCTTTTGCTGATTCAGATTCAACAGCTAAGGCACATATCCTTTCCAAAGCAATTGCTAAGATTGAAGAAGAAAACGGTGCTAAATTCGATGTTATTTTCTGCGGTAAAGAAGCAACAGACTTTGCAAAGGGAATGGTTGGTATCCAGTTAGCATCTGAATTGGGCGTTGGCGTTACAACAGATGTTATTGCAATCGATCCTATCGAAGGCGGCGTTTCTGTTAAGCAGGAAACTGAGACTGGTTATAATATGATCGAGATGGATACGCCTTGTGTTGTGACAGTTCAGAAGCCGGATTATGATCCAAGATACCCAACAATTAAGAGTAAGATGGCTGCCAGAAAGGCTAAAATTAATGAGATCACTGCTGCAGATATTGCAGTAGATGCTGCTAAAGTCGGCGCTGCAGGTTCATTAACAAAAGTTCTTAAATTATATGAACCGCCTAAGAAACAGGCTGGTATCAAGATTCAGGAAGAAACTGTTGCTGATTCTACAATTCGTGCGGTTGCTATTATGGCAGAAGCAAAAGTACTTTAATTTAAGGAGGAATTACAATGGATTTCGCAGAATACAAAGACAT
Organism: uncultured Coprococcus sp.; assembly: GCA_964447245.1. Taxonomy (GTDB): domain Bacteria; phylum Bacillota; class Clostridia; order Lachnospirales; family Lachnospiraceae; genus Coprococcus_A. The sequence goes on from CAYURX010000125.1 coordinate 1,299, forward strand.
TCTTGTTGTATTAGAGCTTGACGAAGGCAAGCCGGTTAATGTCAGCCTTGAAAATATTGCTGCTGCAAAATCAGTAGCAAATGGCGGAAAAGTTATTGCTGTTGCAATTGCTTCTGAGGAAGCTGCAAAGATTGCAATTGAATATGGCGCTGACAGCGCAATTGTTGTTGAAGGCGATCAGTTTGGCGCTTATCATGGTGATATCGTATCTGACGCTGTTGCTCAGATCGCTGCTGAAGTTAAACCTGCAGCTATCTTTACAGGCGCTACAGCAACAGGTAAGGATCTGGTTCCTAGAGTTGCTGCCAAGCTTGCAGCCGGTGCTGTTGCTGATGCGACAGGTGTTAAACTGGATGATGCCGGTAATATCGTATTCACATGCCCTGCATATGCTGGTAATGTTTTAACAGACGTTATCATTGACACTGTAAGACCGCAGATCGCATCTATTCGTGGCGGTTCTATTCCAAAGGCTGAGCCGGAAGCTGGCAAAGCCGGTGAAATTGTAACAAAAGCCATCACAGTTGCTGATGAGAATATCAAGATCAGGATCAAGGATGCTGTCAAAGAGATTACAGAGTCTGTTAATCTTGAAGAAGCAGAAGTTATCGTTGCAGGCGGCCGTGGTATGGGCAGCGCAGAGAACTTTGCAAAACTTCAGGAACTTGCTGATCTTATGGGCGGTGTTATTGGTTGTACAAGACCTGCAATGGAATCCGGCTGGATCAGCCGTGCTCATCAGGTTGGTCAGTCCGGTAAAATCGTTGCTCCAAAACTTTACTTCGCATTTGGTATTTCAGGCGCTACACAGCATGTATCCGGTATGGTTGGTTCCGGTTATATCGTTGCAGTCAACAAAGATGAAGATGCACCGATCTTTGATGTTGCTGATGTAGGTATTGTTGGCAATGCACTGGATGTACTGCCGATTATGATTGAAGAAATCAAGAAAATCAAATAATATCACTTGATATAGAATGAGGGCTGCTAAAAGCGGCCCTTTTTCTAATTTCTTTATAAATAATACATATTTCTTTCATTGACCTGACATAGAAAATGCTGTAATATAAAGTAGATGATTGATACGAAAGAAGGTATTGGATGAGAGAGCGTTTACAGCGTTTTATGATGGGGCGTTATGGCAATGACCAGCTCAATCAGTTTATGTTTGTGGTTGCCATTATCTTTATGGTACTCGAACTTATTACACATTTTTCTCTGTTTTATATTCTGGCTCTTGCATTGTTGATTTTAGGATATGTGAGAACTTTTTCGAAGAATATCAATAAGCGTTATGACGAGAATATGCGGTTTTTAGAGAAGAAAGATGCCATATTGAACCGTTTCCGCAGAGAGAAATATTATGCTGCGCAGAGAAAAGATTTTCACATTTATACGTGTCCTACCTGCAAACAGAAGATTCGCATACCAAGGGGAAAAGGGAAGATCAGTGTGACATGTCCAAAATGCAGAACATCCTTTATCAAGCGCAGTTAAGTTTTTCATAAGGCGGAATGGCTGCGGGTAATTGGATAAATTTTGAGAAAACGGATGATTTTGTTTATAAAAAGTGATAGAATATACCTGTTAGCGGCGTATTTTCCGTATAACAGGTATTTTTTTGTAAAATAATGCATAGAGAGTGTATGGTTGAGGGGGCTATATAATGGTAGAAAGGAAGGTTGTTGTTGCGATCCCGTGCGGACTGCATATTCGTCCGGCAGGGATTTTATCCAGCACTGCGTCAAAGTACAAGGCGACTTCAAAGATTATGTTTAAATACCATGTGATCAATACGGCAAGCATTTTGAATATTGTCGCCAGTGGTATTCGTTGTGGGGACGAGGTATGCATTCAATGTGAGGGAGTCGATGAGGCTGAAGCGCTGGAAGGGCTGGCGGCTGTTTTGCAGGATCAGACGATTTCAGTGAAATAGCGATTGACATTATCTGAGAAGATGATATACTTTGTGTATCAAAATAATTATGGCAACGAAATAAGGAGAACAATTATGTTAGAGAAGATCAGAGCAATTTTAGTCGAACAGTTGGGTGTAGATGAGAGTGAAGTAACAGAGGCGACATCATTTAAGGATGATCTTGGTGCAGATTCCCTTGATTTGTTCGAACTTGTTACCAATCTGGAAGATGAATATGAGATTGAAGTGCCGGCTGAAGAACTGGAGAAACTGACAACAGTCGGTAAAGTGATTGATTACTTAAAGAGCATCGGTATCGAAGCGTAATCTGCGAAATGAATAAATATCAAAAAGAGAAAGACCATTCTGTCAATCGATGAGCCGCACGCTGCGGAGCGATTGGAGGATGGTCTTTTATGTAGGCAGCAGGGAAAGTCTGTTCACGTGACACACGAGGTCACTGAAGCCCCATGTACTTTACTTTCCCTGACCGCAAAGAATTTTTCGTTCTTCTCTATTATCATATGCCGTTCGTCCTGTGATTTATTCATATAATATCTTGATTCCCACGCTGTTTAATGATAAAGTTGTACTGGATTCTTTTGTTAAAGGAAATAATAGCAGCTTTGAGTTGAATATTGTATAGACAGAACAGGAGTAACGATGGGACAGGCAGTAGTTGTATTGAAAAAAGGCGAGGGCCGGACAATAAAATCCGGTGGTATGTGGATTTATGATAATGAGATCGCTTCGGTAATGGGAACTTTTGAGGACGGCGATATGGTGCTGGTTCATGATTTTGACGGTTATCCCATGGGACGGGGATTTATCAACCGTCATTCTAAGATTCGGGTACGCCTGATGACCCGGCATGTAGATCAGGAAATTGACCGGGAATTTCTCAAAAAGCGTCTGGCAGCCGCATGGCATTACCGTCAGAAGGTGACGGATACGGATAGCTGCCGGATCGTATTTGGGGAGGCGGATTTTCTTCCGGGACTGGTCATCGACAAATTTTCCGATGTGCTGGTCGTGCAGGTGACAGCCCTTGGCATGGATCGGATGAAAGAAACAATGGTGGCTCTGATGAAGGAAGTCCTAGCGGAAGATGGCGTGAATATTCGCGGCGTTTACGAGCGAAGTGACGGCAAATACCGCGATCAGGAAGGACTGGAACGCATCAAAGGTTTTATTGGTGAGGCGTTTGATACGAATGTACGGATCGTGGAAAACGGCGTGAAATATATTGTGGATGTGAAGGATGGACAGAAAACGGGATTTTTCCTTGATCAGAAATACAATCGGGCCGCCATCCAGAAGCTGTGTGGGAATGCCAGTGTGCTGGACTGCTTTACCCATACCGGATCATTTGCACTGAATGCGGGCATTGCCGGGGCAGCCAATGTGCTGGGAGTAGATGCGTCCGAACTGGCAATTGCCCAGGCCAGGGAAAATGCTGTACTCAATGGACTTGGGGACAGTGTGCATTTTGAGTGTGCCGATGTCTTTGATCTGCTTCCGCAGCTTGAGAAAGAGAAAAAACAATATGATGTGGTCATCCTTGACCCGCCGGCTTTTACAAAATCAAGAAATTCTGTGAAACAGGCCATGAAAGGCTACAGAGAGATTAATATGCGGGGGATGAAGTTGGTGAAAGACGGCGGCTTTCTGGCGACATGCTCCTGTTCTCATTTTATGACTTATGAATTGTTTACGGAAATGCTGCATCAGGCAGCAAAAAGTGTGCATAAGCGGCTGCGTCAGGTGGAATACAGAACCCAGGCGCCGGATCATCCGATCCTGTGGTCAGCGGATGAATCCTATTACTTAAAATTTTATATTTTCCAGATCTGCGATGAGCAGTAGCCGGGGGGCATGAAGAATGACTTATGAGGAAGCGCTTGATTTTATAGATGCATTAAGTGCCGGCGGGATACAGCCGGGGCTTTCGCGCATGGAACGGCTGATGGATGAACTGGGTCATCCTGAACGGGAGGGCCGGATGATTCATGTGGCCGGAACAAACGGAAAGGGTTCTGTGTGTACGTTTATTGCTTCGGTTTTGCAGATGGCCGGATATAAGGTTGGACGATATATTTCGCCAACCTTATATGATTATAGAGAACGGGTGCAGGTGAACGGACAGTGGATCGAAAAAGAGGCAGTGGCGGCATGTATGACGGTTATCCGCGAGGCGTCAGAGCGAATGAAAGAGGACGGCACAGGGACTCCGACAGCCTTTGAGGCGGAGACCGCCATGGCCTTCCTCTATTTCCGGAAAATGAAGTGTGATTATGTGCTGCTTGAAGCCGGTATGGGCGGCCGGATGGATGCGACAAATGTGATCGGTAAACCGGTGCTGTCTGTGATTACCGCCATCGGCATGGACCATATGGCCTGGCTTGGTCATTCGATTGCTGCAATTGCCCGTGAAAAAGGCGGAATTATCAAAGAGGGCTGTCCGGTTGTGATGGATGGCGGCAATGAGGAAGCTTTGAGCGTTTTATCAGAGATTTGTAAAGAACATCACTGTCCGTATCGTGTGATGAATCCTCAAAAGGTGCGGCTGCGTGAAGCATCTCTGGCAAAGGGGCAATGCTTTGATTACGGCGGCTGGCAGATGATGCACACAAAGATGCCGGGCTGTTACCAGACAGCCAACGCGGCGCTTGCGCTGGAAGCTGCCAAACTGCTTTTGGACATGGAGAAGGCAGGTAGGCCGGATGCGGCATCCGGCCGGCATCTGAGCGGTGATGTGATCCGAAAAGGCATTGAGGCTGCCTGGTGGCCGGGCCGGTTTGAGATCGTGTGCCGGCATCCGTTTGTGATTGCGGATGGCGCCCATAATCCCGACGGCGCAAGAGCACTGGCTGCATCAGCCGGACAGTATTTTGCCGGGCGGAATATCATCCTTGTCATGGGTGTTTTTGCGGATAAGGATTATGATCAGATGTTGTCCATTATGTCGGAAACTTCAGAGATATTGATTGCCTTCAGACCCAAACAGCCAAGAGGACTGGATGCGCAGAAACTGGCCGGGGCGGCGAAGGCATACTTTCACCACGTGAAAACAGCAGCTTCCCAGGAAGATGCGCTGAATCAGGCGCTGGCCATGTACCGGCCGGGAGATGTGATCCTGTCTTTCGGTTCCCTCTCTACGATTGCGGGATTATGTGATATACTTAAGCAAAACACACAGAAATAGAGGTTTTTCATGAAGAAAATAGATCAGATCATTTATCATCCGCTTTTTCAATCTTCCATGGCGAAGATTGACGTTATGGAGGAAAAACGGATTTTCTGCTGTCATGGTATAGCACATAGTCTGGATGTGGCCCGTGCGGCCTATATTACTGTTTTAAAGGAAAAACTGCCTTTTTCCCAGGAACTGGTCTACGGGGCGGCGCTGCTGCATGATATCGGCCGCTGGCGGGAATATGAGGAAGGGATTCCCCATGAGCGGGCCAGCGAAGATCTGGCGCGGCGTATCCTGGCAGATACTGATTTTGATGACGGCGATCAGGCGTCTATACTGAGCGCGATCCGCTGTCATCGGAGTATGGAGGCGGCCGCGCAGAACAGTTTCGCTTATATTCTGTATCAGGCGGACAAGGAGACGCGGCCATGTTATCTCTGCGGGGCGAGGGATGCATGCTATTGGCCGGAGGAGAGAAAAAACAGGACGATTATCGATTGACAGCATGAGCTTTGAATGGAATTAAAATTGACGGGAATGGGAGTGACAGCATGAGAATTGGAAAATATACACTGAATGTCGAAGACCATACAGCCATTATGGGCATATTAAATGTAACGCCGGATTCATTTTCTGATGGCGGCAGCTATAAGGATATGGATGCCATCCGCCATCGTGTGGAACAGATGCTGAAAGAAGGAGCGGCCATCATTGATGTGGGCGGTGAATCCACCCGTCCGGGGCATACGAAGGTTTCAGATGAGGAAGAAATTCATCGTGTCGTGCCGGTGATCGAATGTCTGAAGCGGGAATTTGATGTGCCTGTGTCGGTGGATACTTATAAATCTGCCGTTGCCAGAGAGGCATTAAGGGCAGGCTGTGATCTGGTGAATGATATATGGGGATTGCAGTATGACGCCGGGATGGCGCCGCTAATTGCTGCGTCCGGTGCGGCCTGCTGTCTGATGCACAACCGGTCCCGTGCGGATTACGGCGATTTTATGACGGATTGTCTGGCTGATATGCGCAAAATTCTCGATACGGCATTAGCGGCAGGTATTCCGAAGGACAGGATTATTCTTGATCCGGGCATTGGTTTTGGCAAGACCTGTGAGCATAATCTGACAGTCATGCGGCATCTGGCGGATTTCAATGCGCTTGGTTGTCCGATGCTGTTAGGAACATCGAGAAAGTCCATGATCGGCCTGGTCCTTGACCTGCCTGTGATGGAGCGGGTGGAAGGGACCATTGTAACCAGCGTTTATGCTGTGCTGGCAGGTTATGCTTTTGTGCGTGTCCACGATATAGAAGCGAACCGGCGGGCGATTTGCATGGCCGAGGCGATCCGGGATGCGGATCATTGATTGAAAGGGGAATGTGAGCATGGATAAGATTTGTATCCGCCGTCTGGAAGTTTTTGCGTTTCATGGCGTTTATGAAGAAGAAAACCGATTAGGACAAAAATTTTACGTGAATGCACAATTGCATCTGGATACAAGGAAAGCCGGATTAAGTGATGATCTGTCGGCTTCTGTGAATTACGGTGAAGTCTGTGAAGTATTGACCGGCATCATGCAGTCTGAAAAATGGAAACTGATTGAAACGGCCGCAGAGCGAATGGCTGAGTATTTGCTGCTGAAATATCCTCTGATTCAGAAAGTGATCCTGGAAATTGAAAAACCGGGCGC
>CAYURX010000126.1:0-7918 GCA_964447245.1 uncultured Coprococcus sp.
GATTATTTTCCAGGATCCGTTTTCAAGCCTTTCTCCGCGTCTGCCGGTCGGTGAGATCATCGGTGAGGCAGTCAGGGAACACAAGCTTGTAGCGAAGGAAGAATTTGATGATTATATTGATCAGGTCATGGACAACTGCGGTCTGCAGCCTTTCCATAAAGACCGTTACCCGCATGAGTTTTCAGGCGGTCAGCGTCAGCGTATCTGTATTGCCAGAGCTCTGGCCCTGAATCCTGAATTTGTTGTCTGTGATGAACCTGTGTCCGCCCTGGATGTGTCCATTCAGGCACAGATCATCAACCTTTTGAAAGAACTGCAGGAGAAATACTCTCTGACCTACCTGTTCATATCTCATGACTTGTCGGTTGTTGAGCATATCTCAGATGCTGTCGGTGTCATGTATCTTGGTAATCTGGTAGAATACGGCGATACAGCGGATATTTTCAGAAACCCGCTGCATCCGTATACAAAGGCGCTGTTCTCAGCCATTCCGATCCCGGATCCGAGCGCCAGAATGAACAGAATCGTTCTGGAGGGGACAATTCCGTCACCGGCCAATCCGCCATCAGGCTGTAAGTTCCATACACGCTGTACCTATTGTACGGAGCGCTGCAAGCAGGAAGTACCTGTGCAGCGTGAAGTTGAACCGGGACATTACGTTGTATGCCATTTATATGATAAATGATGAGTGATAAAAAAAGATATGAGGAAGATGATGGTCATACCATCGTCGATATGAGTGATGTCGCAGGGGGCCCGCTTAGAGGAAGCTGGCTTCCCCCTGGCGGACATATGCACAAAAAGAAGGAGAACCGACAGCCTGAGCCGGAGAGAGAAGAACGGCCATGGGAGAAATCGGATCTGACTGCGAGCGAAAAGTGGATGTATACCCTCGGTGCGCTCAAGGCGGCTCTGCTCATTGGCCTTGCCTATGTTGTGGGCCTGGGGCTTCTGGTGGGCGGGCTTCTCCTGATCTGGCATATATTATAAAAACAAAAGGATAGCCTGAGGCTATCTTTTTTGTTTTTCAAAATAATGGGTCCAGTCTGATTTCAGAAGGAAAACAAGAAACAGAATGGAGCTCAGTGACCAGGTGATGGGATAAGCCCATGAAATTGTCCGGTAGACCGGAAATACCTTAAGCGCCAGTGTGACATAGACGATTCGCACGCCGCACCAGAATAAAAGCATCGCGATCATTGGGATGACGGAACGGCCGCATCCGCGCATAACACCGGCTGCGCAGTGGGAAAAGGCCAGCAGGAAAAAGAATAAGCTGACAGTCCGCGCGTGAATCATGCCAAAACGAATGGCTTCCGGTGAATCAACGAAAAAGCGCAGGGCATATTCGCAAAAAAAGTAAATCACGACTCCGATGATCTCTGCCATGACCACGCCGAAGCCAATGCCGAAGGCGGCGCCTTTTTTGGCACGGTCATATTCACGGGCGCCGAGGTTCTGGCTGATAAAGGTCGGCAGCGACATGGACATGCACATGATCGGCAGGAAGGCAAAACCTTCGATCTTGGAGTAGGCGCCCTGACCGGACATGGCATAAGCACCGAAGGAATTGATGTTCTTCTGGATGACCAGGTTGCCGACGGTAATAACAGCATTTTGTATACCGGATGGCAGTCCCTGCTGGATGACCTGATGCATGATGTGGGCGTGATACCGTATTTTTCTGAAATCAAGGCGGGTATAATCCGTTGCCCGGCACAGGCGGACAAGACAGAGAACGACGCTCAGTCGCTGAGATATAACGGTTGCTATGGCAGCCCCCGCAACGCCCATGCGGAAGGATGGATGTGCCACCAGCAATAAGTCAAGAAAGACATTGACGATGGAGGAGAACAGCAGGTAGTACAGCGGATGCAGACTGTCTCCCAGTGAACGCATGATGGACATACATATATTATACATAATAACCGTTGTGACACCGCCAAAATAGATTTGCAGGTAGGTACGGGCATCCGCCATGACAGAGGCCGGCGTTCCCATCCACACGAGCATGCGGGGGGTCAGAAACAGGCCGAGGGCCGTCGACAGAATCGATGCGATGATGGCCAGCAGAAAGTTTGTATGTATGGCTTTAGAGACATTTTCTTCGTCTTTGGCGCCAAAGTAACGGGAGATAATGACACCGCCGCCGGTTGCAATACCACCGAAAAAGCCAATAATTAAAAATGTCATTGTGCCGGTTGAACTGACCGCCGCGAAAGCATTATTATCCGCAAAATTGCCGACGACCCATGCGTCGGCCATATTGTAGAATTGCTGGAGCAATTGCCCCAAAAAGAGAGGGAGCGCAAACGTGATGATGCCGCCGGGAACGGAGCCCTTTGTCAGATCAACGGTCGCGCTGCCTGATTTTACACGCATAATAAAAACCCCTTTTTCTAATAATTTCCAACAGCAAGCATATCACGTTTTGTATGAAAGGGCAAGTCCTTGAACAATTATCCAAAATTATTTCGAATTATTTACAGTCGCGCAGAGTTCACTTCGCTGCTGTGAATAATTCAGGGTTCTACAATTTATTCTATACGACATCTGAATTTTATGATAAAATAGGATATACTAAAGATAAAATCACAGGGAGTGTAAAAGATGGCAGATTATATGAAGAACGAAAAAATTACTGTTTTTGATCATCCGTTGCTCAAGCATAAAATTACATTAATGCGTAATAAAGAGACGGGCACCAATGAATTCAGGAAGATGGTAGAGGAGATTGCGATGCTGATGGGGTTTGAAGCGCTGAAGGATCTACCGACGGAAGACATTGAAGTGGAGACGCCGATCGAGACCTGTATGTCTCCGGTTATTTCCGGTAAGAAGCTGGTGGTCGTGCCGATTCTGCGTGCGGGCCTGGGAATGGTCAATGGTATTTTGAATTTGGTGCCGTCAGCGAAGGTGGGGCATATCGGTCTCTACAGAGACCCGGAAACCCATGAACCCCATGAATATTATTGCAAGCTGCCGACCTATATTGATCAGAGGCTGATCGTCGTGACAGACCCGATGCTGGCCACAGGCGGATCGGCGGTAGCGGCTGTCGATTTTATTAAAGCCCACGGCGGCAAAAACATCAAGTTCCTGGCCATCATTGCAGCGCCGGAAGGGCTGCAGAGATTGAGCGAAGCCCATCCTGATGTTGAAATATACTGCGCGCAGGTGGACAGAGAGCTGAATGAACATGCTTACATTTGTCCGGGACTCGGTGATGCCGGGGACAGGATATTCGGAACGAAATAAATCTTCTGAAAAAGGTATACTGTTTGTCGACAAAATTTGATGTTTTCAGACAGTATGCCTTTTTGCATTCAAAAAGTTTTTAAATTGTTGTCACATTTCTCCCGTTTTTGCGATTGGTAATTATTGAGACATTCTTTTTTAGATAATATAATACACTTAAACCTTGATGATGAAAAAAATAATGAGAGTGGAGGAAATAAGATGGCGAAAATTAATGTGGCAATTGTGGATGATAATGAAAGAATGGTGGGTTTGCTCGATACAATCCTGAAAACGGACAAGAATATTGAAGTTATAGGAAAGGGGGATGATGGCGTACAGGCGCTGGATATTATCAGAAATCAGGAACCGGATGTTGTTTTGCTGGATCTGATCATGCCAAAGCTTGACGGACTGGAAGTAATGCAGCAGGTCAACAGAGACGCTTCGCTGAAAAAGCGGCCGGCCTTTATTGTCATTTCTGCCATAGGGCAGGAAAATATTACAGAGAATGCCTTCAGTTTGGGTGCAATGTATTATATTATGAAGCCTTTTGAAAACGATATGATTTTGAAACGTATCCATCAGGTGACGGATGGTATGATGATTCAGACGATGAATCCGACAAAAAGCCGGAATCTTGAATATGCGGCCGAGTATAAAGAAAAGAATCTGGAAACGGATGTGACAAATATCATCCATGAGATCGGTGTTCCCGCCCATATCAAGGGTTATCAGTATCTGAGGGACGCCATTATCATGTCGGTGGATAACAGGGAAGTGATCAATTCCATTACAAAAGTTCTCTATCCGACCATTGCGAAGATGAATAAGACAACACCGAGCAGAGTGGAGCGGGCGATCCGTCACGCAATCGAGGTGGCGTGGAGCAGAGGCAAAATGGATACGATCGACGGATTGTTCGGTTATACCATCAATACGGGCAAAGGCAAGCCGACGAATAGTGAATTTATTGCACTGATCGCAGATAAAATACGTCTCGAATATAAAAATCGCATATAGTTTCCGGAATCAGGATTTTCTGCTTTTAATATGGCGCTTTTTATTGTATAATAAGAATGTAACAGCGATGCAAAAAGCTGAGATGCATGAAACGATAAAATATACAATAACAGGGGGATTTAGTTCGCATGAGAAAGATTCTGTTTGCAGCTTCCGAGGCAGTGCCATTTATTAAAACAGGAGGTCTGGCCGATGTAGCAGGTACATTACCGAAGTCATTCAACAAAGACGAATTTGATGTCAGAGTCGTTATGCCGAAGTACAGGGTTATACCTGAGAGATTCCAGTCCCAGATGGAATATATAACGAATTTTTATGTGAATCTGGCCGGCCGGATGGTTTATGTCGGCGTATTTCAGATGGAACTTGACGGTGTTACATTTTATTTCATTGATAATGAATACTATTTTTCAGGAGATAAGATTTATGAGGATGGTTTGTGGGATTTAGAGAAGTTTGCTTATTTCAGCAAGGCCGCGTTGACGATGCTGTGCGTGCTTGACTTCCGTCCGGATATCATTCACTGTCATGACTGGCAGACAGGTCTGATTCCTGTTTACCTGAAGAATGAATATTGGGACAGCTCATCCTACAGTGATTTCTATCAGAATATGAAGGCGGTTATGACGATTCATAACCTGAAGTTCCAGGGAATATGGAGCATTGACGAGATGATGCGGATCACAGGACTTCCGGGTTATCTGTTTACCTCTGACAAGCTGGAAGCCTACCAGTGCGGCAATTATCTCAAGGGTGGACTTGTTTACGCAGACTGGATCACAACGGTCAGCGAAGTTTATGCCAATGAGATCAAATATCCGTTCTACGGCGAGCGCCTGGACGGTCTGATGCGCGCAAGATCCAACAACCTTTCCGGTATTGTCAATGGTATCGATTATGATGAATACAATACAGAGACGGATCCGTTGCTTGTACACAATTATACACCTTACAACTTCCGTACAGAGAAGGCCAGGAATAAGGTGGCCCTGCAGGAAGAACTGGGATTGGCTGTTGATGAGAACAGATTCATGATCGGCCTTGTATCCAGACTGACTGACCAGAAAGGTCTCGATCTGATCGACTGTGTGATGGAACAGATCTGCGCGCCGGATGTTCAGTTTGTCATTCTTGGTACCGGCGAGCCTCGCTATGAGAACATGTTCCGCTATTATGAATGGAAATATCCGGAACGCGTATCCGCCAGCATTTGCTATGACAATCAGCGCTCTCACCGGATCTATGCAGCCTGTGATGCTTTCCTGATGCCATCATTATTTGAACCTTGCGGTTTGAGTCAGTTGATGAGCCTGCGCTATGGTACGCTGCCGATCGTCAGAGAGACGGGCGGTTTGAAAGAAACCGTAGAGCCGTACAATGAATATGCAGGAAGCGGTACAGGATTCAGCTTTGCCAACTACAATGCGCATGAGATGCTGCATGTCATTGAATATGCAAAATCTGTTTATTATGATCACCGCAATGAGTGGAACAAGATCGTAGACCGTGCGATGGCTGCAGACTTCTCCTGGGCTGCGTCAGCAAGAAAATACGAAGATCTTTACCGTACACTGTAAGAAATGATGTAAGCAAGGTAAGGGGCTGTCGGAGAAATCTATTTCCGACAGCCCTTTGTTTGCTAATGACGGATCATCAGCTGATGAATCAGATAGTCGTAGACATCCCCGTGGTGTTCGCGCCAGTTATCGCAGATGGTAATAGCCTGATCTTCATCGGTTACATTGAGCGTAATACTGACCAGCAATTCCTTCTTGTCACGAATCTCACAGCGGACCATATAGCAGTCTTTGTGTTCTTTATAGTAATCAGCGGTGACTTCATTTTCGTTTCTCAGATGATATTGATGTTCTTCAAAAAACTGATCGATCTCAGATTGGATATCATCAGGAATTTTATGACTAAAAAATCCAAGGGTCTCCTCACCGGCTGCGGTCATCGAGTAGTAGGAGTTGTTGTGAATCTGCTCCGTGCGGATCAGCTCCGTCTCCGACAGGTCATTGATCGCCTGCTGAAGATTGAAATAATTTGTGTAACCTTTGTCCAGAATAAATTCGGAAATCTGGGAATTGGTAAGGGGAAATTCCACCTTGTTCAGCATATAGAGCACCATTAATTTATAAAGCGTAAGTACATCTGGATTCATAAAAACTCCTTTCTAAGCCTTGCGATAGATCGATCAACCTTGCCAGAGGCGGCCCTGAAAAGTGTCCCGCTCCTTGAAGCTGTGGTTGATATAATTCATGACCTGTTTCTTGTTGCCGCTCCATTTTGGCGCTGCCAGCAGACGTTTCGGGCCGTCCCCGGTGATCCGGTGAATGACCATGTGCGGCGGGATCCTTTCGATGCAGCGGATGAGGATATCCGTGTATTCTTCCAGTGTCAGAACATGAAAAGGTGTGCGCAAATAATCGACATACAGATCGGTACCCTTTAGAATGTGCAGCAGTTGGAATTTGATGCCCTGAATGGGCATATGGGCAATATAGTCAGCCGTTGCCAGCATATCTTTGGCAGATTCACCGGGCAGTCCCAGAATGATATGGACGATGGTCTCAAGACCTCTGGCCGACAGCGCCGTGACGGCTTCGTCAAAGACCGGAAGATCATAGCCGCGGCGGATATATTCGGCGGTTCGGGGATGGATCGTCTGTAATCCCAGTTCCACCCAAACCGGCTTGACGGCATTCAGTTCGGCCAGAAGTTCTAATATTTCCGGTGACAGGCAATCGGGCCGTGTAGCAATGGAAATGGCAGCGATATCCGGGTGGACCATAGCTTCCATATAAATACGGCGCAACTGCTCAACCGGGGCATAGGTATTCGTAAAAGCCTGAAAATAGGCAATATAACGGCTGCCCGTGCGCTTGCCCGCTAACAGGACCTTTCCGGCTGTGATCTGGTCGGTAATACTGAACTGTCTGGAAGCGGCAAAATCGCCGGAACCTCCGGCACTGCAGAAAATACAGCCGCGGGTACCGAGTCTGCCGTCTCTGTTGGGGCATGTAAAACCACCGTCCAGGGCCAGCTTGTAAATCTTCTGCCCGTATCGGACCTTCATCTCATAATCCAGAGAGTGGTAGCGTTTATCAAGCCACATCAAACCACTCCTTTCCTGACTATCATCATAACATAGCCGTTCATGATATGCAAATAATAAAAAGAGAGCTTATGTACAGAAATGTACATAAGCCCTTCACCCGTGATTGATGAATAGGAATTAAACAATACCATGAGCGAGCATAGCGTCTGCAACCTTCTTGAAGCCGGCGATATTGGCGCCTGCAACATAGTTGTTTTCAACGCCGTATTCTTTGGCGGCATCGTCGATGTTGTGGAAGATATTGACCATGATATCTTTCAGTTTGGCATCAACTTCTTCGAATGTCCAGCTATAACGCATGCTGTTCTGGCTCATTTCCAGAGCGGATGTGGCAACACCGCCGGCATTGGAAGCTTTGCCCGGTACGAAGTAAACACCATTTTCCTGAAGGTATTCCGTTGCATCAAGAGTTGTAGGCATGTTTGCGCCTTCAGCAACAACCTTGCAGCCGTTGGCTACTAACTGTTTGGCATCTTCGATGAACAGCTCGTTCTGAGTTGCGCATGGAAGAGCGATATCAACAGGAATCTGCCATAC
>CAYURX010000127.1:0-7843 GCA_964447245.1 uncultured Coprococcus sp.
CTATACGATCAAAAAATTCGGGGTCATTAACCGCTATGATTTATCAAAGGAGTTTCCGGCGCTGACCCTTAGAAAGACGGCCATTAAGAGTGCCACAGACGAGATGTTGTGGATCTGGCAGAGAAAATCCAATAATATCCATGATTTGAATAGTTCCGTATGGGATGAATGGGCGGATGAGAGCGGTTCCATCGGCAAGGCTTACGGCTATCAGATGGGGATCAAGCATCAGTACAAAGAAGGTCTGATGGATCAGGTGGACAGAGTGATCTATGATCTGAAGCATAATCCGTACAGCCGCAGAATTATGACGAATATTTATGTCCACCAGGATCTGCATGAGATGCATCTGTATCCGTGCGCGTACAGTATGACCTTTAATGTGACGAAGCGGCCAGGTGAGGACAAGCTGGTATTGAACGGGATTTTGAATCAGCGTTCCCAGGATGTGCTGGCGGCGAATAACTGGAATGTGGTCCAGTATTCCGTCCTGCTGCATATGCTGGCCCAGGTCTGTGATATGCAGGTGGGCGAACTGGTACATGTGATTGCCGATGCCCATATCTATGACCGCCATGTGCCGCTGATTGAAGAACTGATCAGCAGGGAGAGTTATCCGGCCCCGACTTTCAGGCTGAATCCTGATGTAAAGAATTTTTATGATTTTACGACGAAGGATCTTATTATTGAAAATTATGTGACAGGGCCGCAGATCAGGAACATACCAATTGCAGTTTAGGGAGGACAAAAATGAATATCATTGTTGCGGTTGATAAAAACTGGGGGATCGGTTATCAGAATAAACTCTTAAACAGTATTCCTGAAGATATGAAGTTCTTCAGACAGACAACAACAGGCAAGGTGGTCGTTATGGGCCGGAAGACACTGGAAAGTTTTCCAAACGGACTGCCGCTTAAGAACCGGACCAATATTGTGATTACCGGAGATCATACTTATAAGGTGAAGGATGCCGTCATTGTTCATAGTATTGAAGAAGCCCTCGAAGAATTGAAGCAGTATCCGACGGATGATATTTATGTCATTGGCGGTGAAAGCATTTACCGACAGATGCTGCCGTATTGTGATATTGCCCATGTGACATGCATGGACTATGCTTATCAGGCAGATACATGGTTCCCGAATCTTGATGAGATGGAGGATTGGGTACTTGTGGCCGACAGTGAAGAAAAAACATACTTTGATCTGGAGTATATGTTTAAAATGTATGCCCGCAAAAGCAAATTGCCTGAGATCAAAGAACTTTGCTAGTTTAAAGTTAAAAATTGTTAAAAATTCATATTGATTTTATACGCCAATAAGACTATAATTGGTTCAATAATGAATATTTTACGAATGAATGGAGGAATTGTTATGGAGAAGAAAGAACTGGACTGGGGCAGTATCGGTTTTGCTTACCATACAACAGATCAGAGATATGTTGCGGATTTTAAGGATGGCCAGTGGCAGGAAGGTTATATGACCGGTGACGCGACCGTTGTATTGAATGAATGTGCCGGTATTCTTCAGTATTGTCAGGAAGTATTTGAGGGATTAAAAGCTTATACGACAGCCGATGGCCGTATCGTTACTTTCCGTCCTGATCTCAATGCTGAACGTATGATCGACTCGGCAAAACGTATGGAGATGCCGCCGTTTCCGAAGGAAAGATTTTTGGAAGCTGTTGAAAAAGTTGTGAAGGCCAATGCGGCGTGGGTACCGCCATATGGCAGCGGCGCGACACTTTATATCCGTCCTTATATGTATGCATCCAGCCCTGTGATCGGTGTAAAACCGGCGGAAGAATACCAGTTCAGACTTTTCTGTACACCTGTAGGTCCGTATTTCAAGGAAGGCGCCAAACCAATTACGATTTGTGTCAGTGATTTTGACCGTGCAGCTCCTCATGGGACAGGCCATATCAAGGCTGGTTTGAATTATGCCATGAGCCTGCATGCCAATGTGACAGCTCATGCCAATGGTTTTGATGAGAACCTTTTCCTTGATCCGGGTACAAGAACTTATGTGGAGGAGACAGGCGGCGCGAACTTCCTCTTTGTGACAAAGGACGGAGAGATCGTTACCCCGTTATCCGATTCTATTCTTCCTTCCATTACGAGACGTTCTCTTGTCTATGTGGCCGAGCATTATCTTGGATTAAAAGTAACAACAAGGAAGGTTCGCCTGGATGAACTGAAAGATTTTGCGGAATGCGGACTTTGCGGAACAGCAGCGGTTATTTCTCCTGTCGGCAAGATCGTTGATCATGGTACAGACATCTGTTTCCCAAGCGGTATGGATGAGATGGGACCGGTCACGAAGAAATTATATGATACCCTGACAGGCATCCAGTATGGAACGATTGAAGGACCGGAAGGCTGGATTCATGAGATTTTGTAAGAATGAATGAGTAAAAAGAATCCTGCAAAGCAGGATTCTTTTTTTCCTTACAGGAGACGAAACAAAAAATGCTCCGCACAGGATCGCACTGACATAGAAAGGAAGTAAAGGCATGAAGAAAATACCTTTTGTAACGAAAGCACAGTTAGATGAGATCGTAAAGAAATATCCAACACCGTTTCATTTGTATGATGAGAAGGGAATCAGAGAAAATGCAAGGAAGGTCTATCAGGCTTTTTCATGGAATAAAGGGTTTAAAGAGTATTTTGCGGTTAAGGCGACGCCGACGCCGGCTATTCTTCAGATTTTGAAGGAGGAAGGCTGCGGACTTGATTGCGCGACGCAGGTTGAATTGATGATGGCGAAGGCCTGTGGATTTGAGGGACATGATGTGATGTTTTCCTCCAACGTGACACCGGCCAGCGAATATGCCTATGCGAAGGATATGGGAGTTATCATCAATTTTGACGATCTGACCCATCTGAAATATTTCGAGGAAAATGTGGGTGAATTTCCTGAAACGGTTTGCTGCCGTTTTAATACGGGCGGCGATTTCAAGATCAGTACGGCCATTATGGATGTGCCGGGCGAGGCAAAATACGGATTTACCCGCGAGCAGTTGACAGAAGGGTTTAAGTATCTGAAATCAAAAGGTGTGAAGCATTTTGGCATTCACGCGTTTCTTGCCAGCAATACAAAGACGAATGAATATTATCCGGCGTTGGCGAAAATCCTTTTCCGGACAGCCGCAGAACTCCATGAGGAGACGGGCGCGGATATCCGTTTCATCAATCTGTCCGGCGGTGTGGGCGTTGCTTATTCTCCTGATGAGACGCCGAATGATATTGCCGTGATCGGCGAGGGCGTGCACAGAGTTTATGATGAGATCCTTGTGCCGGCCGGTATGGGAGATGTGGCATTGTTCACAGAGATGGGCCGTTTCATGCTGGCGCCATATGGGCATCTGATCGCGACGGCGATTCACGAGAAGCATATCTTTAAAGAATATATCGGTCTGGATGCCTGTGCGGCGAACCTGATGCGTCCGGCCATTTACGGGGCTTATCATCATATAACCGTTGCGGGGAAAGAGGACGCGCCATGTGATCATATGTATGATGTGACGGGCGGTTTATGTGAAAACAGTGATAAATTTGCGGTCAACAGAATGCTGCCGAAGATTGATATCGGGGATTATATCATTATTCATGATACGGGCGCCCATGGATTTTCAATGGGGTACAACTATAACGGCAAGCTGCGTTCAGCGGAAATTCTTTTAAAAGAAGACGGAACAACGGAAATGATCCGGCGTGCCGAGACACCGATGGATTATTTTGCAACTTTTGACTTTACAGGTATTTTTGACCAGTATAAGGAAAAATAGAAAGTGTCAGGGGAGTTAGTATGATCAGGGCCATCATTTTTGATATGGATGGAACCATATTGGATACGGAGAAGATTTACTGTCATTTCTGGATGGAAGCAGCCAGGGAGGCAGGACATGACTGGCAGTTTAAACATAGCCTGATGATTCGCAGTATGGCCGGAGAATTTGCGGAACCGAAGATGAAGGCGATTTTTGGTGAAACATTTGATTTTTATGGCATCAGAAACAGACGGAAAGAACTGATGAATGCTTATATGGTCGACCATCCGCTTGAAAAGAAGCCGGGAGTTGATGAACTGCTGGATTATCTGAAAGGCCATTATTATAAAACGGCAGTAGCGACAGCCACCGATGAAACGAAGGCCATGACTTATCTGGATGAAGTGGGGTTATTCGATAAATTTGACCAGATCATCAGCACAGGTATGGTGCCCCATGGGAAACCGATGCCGGATGTCTATCTGTATGCGTGCCGTCAGATTGGTGAGAAACCGGAAGATTGTATTGCGCTGGAGGACTCGCCGAACGGGATCCTTGCCGCTTACAGGGCGGGCTGCAAACCGGTCATGGTGCCGGATTTATCTCAGCCGGATGAGGCATTATCAAAAATTCTCTATGGAAAAGCGGATCATCTGATGGATGTGATTCGATTTTTATCATGAAATTTAACAAAATTTCAATTATCATGAGGATTTTTTGCCGGGAAAGAGATATAATAGGAAAAAGTTGAACAATGATTATTGATAAACGGAGGAAAAGATATGAGTCAGATTAAATTAAGAAAATCCAGCACAAACAAAATGTTAGCAGGTGTATGCGGCGGTCTTGGTGAGACATTTGGTATCGATCCGACGATGATTCGTCTGGCATGGGCCGTGCTGACGGTATTTGCCGGAACGGGCCTGCTTCTTTATATTGTTGCCGCGTTGATCATTCCTGCAGATGACGGAACCGTAGATGGCAGTTACAGTGAATAATAAAATGAATCATCAGATGTTTTGCTTTCAGGATGAGCTGACCGGAGCACTGATCGGACTGGCCCGTGCGGCTGAGGGAAATGTGACAAATACTTCAACCGATGAAGTGATGATAAAGGGACTTTTCACAACTATTACAAATGTGAATTTTAATAATGAGGCGATGTCGGAACTGATTGATGCTGTTCATAAAGAGAAGGAAAAGCTGGTTCCGGATTGCAGCCAGTGCGCATCGCCATGCGGACGGACCGATGATTATGATATGCAAAAAATCTGGCAGGCCGATAAGAATATCCGTTCTCTGAAGTCGTTGATTTTATTTGCTATCCGGGAAATGGCAGCTTATGTGTATCATGCAGCGGTGCTTGGTTATTCGGATCAAGAGGTGAACAGCTTTTTTTATAAAGCGCTGTTTGTCATTGGCGAGGACTGGGGAATGGAGGATCTGCTTCCGGTAGCACTTGAGGTTGGTGAAGTGAATCTGAAATGTATGGCCCTTTTGGACCGTGCCAATTTGTGCGTAAGAAAATTGTAGACCACATAAAAAAGAGGATCGCCCCATCATCGAACCGATGATGGGGCGATCCCCTTTTATGTCATCTACAGGAATAATGATACAAGAATCTGTACAAATGAATTCATGCGTTTCTTGCCATTTTTTGCTGATAAATTGTCAAAAAATGGTTCACAATATTCATAGCGCTCCTGCTTTACCCACTCTGGCATATCTTGTGTGAAAACATAATTACCATAATTCTCTGTTCCAATAATTGACATTTTCATATCCCCCTGTTATTTTATATATGTAAAAGTTTTTTGTGCTTTATAACTATATAATACCATATTCTGGATGGAAAACTATAGGTTAAAATCATAAAATGGTGGGTGCAAATATGTGCCTGGAGCACAAATTCGTAGTGAGGAGGAAAATGACAGATGGGGTTTACAATTGAAGATATGCTGGTCGTATCAAAGGAAAAATATCAGATGGAATTGATCGGAGGAGAGAAAGGCTGGTCGAATTCCATTAGCTGGATTTTACTGATTGAAGATATTACGATTCTGGAGAATTTTAAAGGAAAGGATCTGGCAGTCACAACAGGTCTTGGTTTTAATACAGAGGAAAAGCTGATGGGCCTGATCCGGGAACTGGTGGCCCATCATGCGTCAGGACTGATTATTAATACCGGCCAGTATATTATGGAAGTGCCGCAGTCAGTCATTACTTACAGTGATGAAAATGATTTTCCGTTGCTGACGATTCCATGGAGTACACAGCTTTACGATATGACCAAGGATTTGAACATCCGCATTTTTCTGCAGGGCGCTGCGGATGAACAGATAGCCAACGCACTTATTCGGGCCATTGAGGAACCGGAGAATATGGGCATGTATGAGAAAGATCTGCTGCCGTATTTTGATGTGGACGGCAGTTTTCAGATTATATTGATTTCAAATGGCGCGCTGGATGTGATGGATACGGTAGACCGGCGGCGTCTTGGCTATAAGATGCAGATTTATCTTGAAAATATTACCCATAATGGCCAGTTCTTCTATTATGATTCGAGTTTTGTGCTGGTGATCAATGCATTGACGGAGGAACAGGTGCAGGAGATTTTATCAGGCTTTATAGGCAGGGTGAAGCAGAAAATGAGATCCCAGAAAATAGCCGTTGGCGTAGGAAGTATGGTGACGGATGTGTCAAATCTGCATATCGGTTACAGGAGGGCCAGAGTAGCCGTCGATATGGCGCTCAGAACAGGACAGGAGATGATTCGGTTTGATGAGCTTGGTATCTATCGCCTGATCAGTATGGTGTCGGACAGAGGGCTGTTAAAGGAGATGGGGGATGATCTGCTGGCGCCGGTCATTGACTATGATTCCGTTCATCATACAAGTTATGTCGAAACACTGGGGTTGTATCTGAAACATAACGGCAGTATCCAGGCTGTGGCGGAAGCCATGTATACCCATCGCAATACAGTGCTGTATCGGATCAATAATATAAAGAAAATGCTGAATTGCAGCCTGGAAACAGCCGATGAACGGATGGAGTATCAGATTGCGTGTATGATCCATGCGATGGCGAATCGTCCCTGTTGAATTGAGGGACGGTCCGCCACAGGATCGTGTGGGTCGTTTTTTATGAGTTAACGATAAAATTCTGTCAGGTAATCGACGCGGGCGGTCATATTCAGCATCAATGCGTCGATGATGGCCAGTGCCGCCATGGATTTGACAACGACAACAGCTCTTGGCACAATGATCGGATCGTGACGGCCCCTGATCTGAATATCAATTTCCTGACCGTTTTTGTTGACGGTCTGCTGTGTTCTGGCGATGGATGGCGTCGGCTTGATGGCGGCGCGGAAAATAATTTCGGAACCGTCACTCATGCCGCCGAGAATACCGCCGGCGTGATTACTTTTCTTTGTGATCCGGCCCTGGGCATCAATGCTAAAAGGGTCGTTGTTTTCTGAACCGCATGCACGGGAAACCGCAAAACCGTCCCCGATCTCAAAGCCTTTGACAGCGCCGAGGGAGCAGACAGCTTTGGCCAGATTCGCATTTAATTTCTCAAAAACAGGATCGCCGATACCGGCCGGCATACCCTGTATGCGGCATTCGATGACACCGCCGATGGAATCCTGTGCCTGCATTTTGGAGGCGACGAGAGCCTCGGCCTTAGCAGCGGCCCGGGCGTCCGGCATGTACATGGGATTTCTGAAAATTTCTTCCGGATCAAAGTTTGCATCATCAATCACAACGGAACCGATGGATCGGGTGTAAGCACACAGGCTGATGCCGCATGTTTCCAGCAGTTTCAGCGCAATGGCCCCGCCGGCTACCCGGCCAATGGTCTCACGGGCCGATGAGCGGCCGCCGCCTCTGTAATCTCTGAAACCGTATTTCTGATCAAACGTATAGTCTGCGTGTCCCGGCCTGTAATAGCCTGCAATCTCTGAATAATCGGAAGAACGGGCGTTTTTGTTCCATACGATCAGAGAAATCGGTGTGCCCGTTGTCCGTCCTTCAAAGACGCCGGACAGAATCTCAACTGCATCGTCTTCCTTGCGGG
>CAYURX010000128.1:0-7707 GCA_964447245.1 uncultured Coprococcus sp.
CTGCGTTTTTCACGGAGTGAGAACGTGTTTTACGGTGATGGCTGTCAGAAATTCCCTCCAAATAAACAACAACTGAACTGATCACTATGTATTTGATCTGGAATAAGCTATAACGGCCTAATGCCTAAACGGCAGAAAGCGCCAAAATAAAATCGGGGTAAAAAATCTTTACTTGCCATCAGATTTCTTACCCCGTATCAAAATAAAGAGAGAGAGCTCTTTTATTCTGCCTTTTTATTCTGTTTTTTTAGGCGGAAGCAGCACAGCCTCGCCTGTGGTCACTACGACACCATCCTGATTGCGGCAAACCGTATCCAGAATGACCCGGTTGCGTTCAGGTATCAATTCTTTGATGGTGGCTTGTGCCGTGACCGTATCACCGATACGCACCGGCGCCGTAAATTTCAATGTCTGTGAGACATAGATCGCTCCCGGCCCCGGAAGTTTCGTCCCCAGCACAGCCGAAATCAGTCCCGCGGACAAAATACCATGCGCGATCCGCGTTCTGAACGGCGTTGTCTGTGCATAAGCTTCATTGACATGCGCCGGATTCACATCGCCTGTCACTCCCGCAAACATATAGACATCCGACTCGGAAATCGTCTTTGAAAATTCCGCAGTCTGTCCTATCTGTAATTCGTCAATTGTATATCCCTGCATTTTTTGTGTCTCCTATCCATTATAAACCAATTTTCAGAAATTTTCTACCATATTTCGTATTCTTCTGCCTGTTTTCTGAGCATATCCCTGAAATCAGGGTGCGCGATCGCAATCAGCGCATTGGCTCTCTCACCGACATTTAATCCCCGCAGCCATGCAATACCATACTCTGTCACAACATAATCCACATCATTTCTCGAAGTTGTAACGGCGGCTCCTTCATGAAGGAACGGCACGATCTTCGAATGCAGAACCGTTTTGCCGTCTTCATCCACCGTCGAGTAGGTTGAATGCATCGCAATAATGGATTTGCCGCCCGGTGACATCTGAGACCCCTGCACTGTTTCAGACTGTCCGCCTGTTCCAGACCACTGATGATAACCGACGGTTTCTGAAGCACATTGTCCGGTCAGGTCAATTTCCAGCGTCGCGTTGATCGACACAAATTGATGATTTCTGCCAATCGTATACGGATCATTTGTAAACGTACAGGATTTAAATAATACGGATGGATTATTATTGATAAAATCATAAAGCCTCTGGCTTCCCATTGTAAATGAACACACGGAATAACCATTGTACAACCCTTTACATGTATTATCAACTGCGCCGCATTCAATCAGATCAACCATTGTTTCCGTAAACATTTCCGTATGGATGCCAAGATGTTTCTTCGACTTCAATTCTGCCGCAACCGCATTTGGAATATTGCCGATACCAAGCTGGATCGTTGAACCATCTTCCACCAGGGACGCCACATATTTGCCGATGGCCGCGTCCACCTCCGTATAAGGCGCCAGCTTGCTGGCCGGGATCGGACGGTCGGACTCAACAATGGCGTCCACCTCCGAAACATGAACCAGCGTATCGCCAAACGTTCTCGGAAAATTCGGATTGACTTCCACAATCGTCAGCGCTCCGGCATTGATCAGGTCTCTTTCATAAATGGCACTGACAGATAACGTCATATAGCCCCGTTCATCCATCGGAGAGACGGTGGCCAGCACCACCGCCCTCCTTTTCTCGTAAGCCAGTCGGCTCAATACTTTTCTCAAAATTGACGTTGAACTCTGAGGAATGGCGCTGACCATTTTCTTCTTATGAGCATCCCTGAGTCCGGCACTGAAAAACCAGCCGTTATGGGACATAACATCCTTCATCTCAGGATCTTTAAAAGCGTCATAATACTGCAGCGGCAGGCAGGTATTCAGCGTCGTATGCTTAACCCCTGTCTTTTTCAGGTGCTGGAGCTTTGATAAAATTGCTGCAGGTTCACCAGCCGCCTGGGCCGAAAACATATAATCATTATCCTGAATTAATTCCAGGGCCTGCTCGGCCGTCATCAATTTTTGCTTATACATTTCAACAAAATTACTCATCATTTTTCTCCCAAATTTTTTCTCGATCGTTTAAACTTTTTAATCTATCAGACAATACCAACGGTAGCCAGAATCACACCCACTAAAGCAAGCAGGATCGGCGTAATAACAGTCATCATCAGAACATGCTTGTAGGAAGCTTTTGTTGTCACACCACATACGGCAGCCATCATGACGAATGTCGGGCAATGCGGCAGTGTATCCAGACCCATGGAAGCCACTGAAAGAATCTTGTAAAGGGCCTGTGTATCTACACCCAGGGCAACGAACTGATCCATCAGCGTGCTGCAGAAAATCTGTGTACCACTCAGGGAAGCGCCTGTTACGCCTGAGAATACGTTGATGCAGACAACTGCGGACAGATATGGATTCATCTTATCAGCCATTACCATTGCCAGATCGATGAAATACTGGAAGCCAACAGAAATATTAACAACTGAAGCAAATCCCATCAGAGCCGCCGTCAGCAGCAATGCGTTGATACTTGAAAGCCAGCCTGCGGTAAAATCTTTCACAACATGACCTTTCAGATATTTATAATTGGTAATAACCAAAACAACCGTACCAACCAGAATAGATGTACAGACACTGTCAGAGGCACTCATACTGTTGGCAAGAATCAGTTTTAAAACAATAATTGCAACATATGGAAGAATAGCCAGTCCGATCGGCGGCAGTTCTTTACCGGAAGTACTTCCTGCGATCAACGCCGCGTCACTCTCTGAAGCCACAAAAGCATCTCCCTTTGTCCTCAGTGATTTTGCTGACCAGGTGAAATAACCGATACCAATGGCAAACGCCAGCACAAGAATGATCCCGGCCATAATCGGTGCGCTGAATGTGCTTGTGCCGAGTTTTTCAGACAGGGCAATACACAGCATGGAAGGGGAACCCGGTGTTACAACATTTAAAACGACAGAACCGTACAGGAAAATCGCCGGCATCAGGTTCTTTGAAATATTCGCCTTGCGGAATACAGGTACCGCAACCGGATAAATCGCAAAAATGATAATAAATGCGTTAATACCGCTGTAAGCCAGCAGGAAAGAAATAATCAGTGTTGCCGCGCAGGAGGCTTTCACACCAAAAATACCAAACAGGAAATTGGCAATCGACTCCGCAGCGCCGCTCTGCTTCATCAGTTCACTATAGGCAGATGCCACACAGAACATAAACAGATACGAAGCAAAAATACTTCCCAGCGAAGCCGCATAAGTATTCACAAGCGTATCCCAAAACGGCAGACCGCTTGTTACAATAAGAATAACTGTTGCGATCAGCGACGCAACAAAACCGTTCATACCTTTAAACGTCAAATAAACAAGGGCTACAATGGCCACAACCATACCAATAACGCCAATAGCTTCCATTTCATTCATCCATCCCTTCTTTTGTTCAATATAACACGATCATTTTGTCGTTCAAAGATCATTTTGTCGTTCAAATAATCTCTCTTTATCAATAAGCAAACTTTGCAATGCAGCCGCGCCACTGTTTCGGGCTCTCAGCCGCCGCCATATGGGTACAGTCATACATTGGCATCAGCACAGCATCCGGAATCCGTGACTGCATATATTCGGCAGTTGCCGGACTGTAGCCTGATCCCGGATCGGCATACATAATCATTGTCGGAACATTGATCAACGGCAGAACAGCCCTGAAATCCGATCCGGCCATCGTTGACCAGTAATCATAATTGGCCCTGGCATGTTCCTCGCTGACATCCACCATTCCCTGAATCAGCGTCTGCGCGATCAGATCATTTCTCCGCTCCAGGATCCTTGCCCGGATTTCATCCGCCGTCCCTGAAAAATCACGGACATTTTCCGGATCGTTTTGAAACAGCAGCCCCTCCGCCACGATCAGTGCAAATCTCTTATAATTCGTTTTCATCAATATCAGATCATTTTCAAACATTTCCCGTGTATACCAGCCCTGATACAACCCGTAATGCCAATCGCCCTCATTGATCAGCTTCGGCGACATGTCTCCAAGGATCACCCTGGATAAACCATCTGTTCCGAATTGGCAGACATAGGAAAAAATAACCGCTGCTCCCATGGAATACCCAAACATCGTCAGATCCTCAAGGCCCAGATGCTTCATCAGCGCCCTTGCGTCACGGGCTGACTGATGAATGCCCATCTCCCCGGCTGCCGGCGTCATACCAAACGCTCTCTGGTCAAAAGCAATGATACGGCCCTTTTCCTGCATAGCTTCAATAAACAACGCCTGAGATTCAATACTGCTGCCAAATCCCATCATATACATCATCGGCTTGCCGCTGCCCGCATCCACATATCGGATTTGCGCACCGTCTTCCGCCTGAAAAGATTGAATATCAAAATCAGCAAAGCTCATTTTATTCCCTCCCTCAACTTTAATTTTCACATCAGTTGCTATCATTTTGTTTTGTCCGGCCGGAACTCAACTTGTGATTGGATTATAACAAAGCCTGCTGCCGTTGAAAAATTGATTTAATTCATCGACCCATGATAAAATGCCCCAGTCATAAAAACCATGATCCATGAATCCAATTCATGATGGGATCATTTTTTAAGATGTTTTTTATAAGATGCAATTGATGAAAAAAAAACTGCCCTGCAATCCTGCAGAACAGTTTCAGTCTTTTCTTTATTTCCTTTTTCCTGACTCATTTTTCCTGACTCAAAAGTTTCAGTCAAAAATATTCCAAAAACATTTCATCGGTGTTGTCACCACTTTATTCTTTTGCCTGATCACCGAAAGTGTCCAGTCAAATTCAGGATTTTCCAGATGGATCCAATGCACTCTGGCATTATTAAATTTCTCAACCAACGGCTTCGGAAATATCGTTACCCCCTGTTCATTAGCCACCATCTCAAAAATGAACTCCCACTGATAACTCTCGAACGCAAACTGCGGCACAAAACCGGCTGTCAGGCATTTCTCCTTCACCAGATCATAATACATATAATCAGGGCTGACCATCAGCATCCGTTCAAACCGGATTTCCTCAAAGGAAACGCTTCGCCGTCTGGCCAGACGATGCTTTTTCGGCACCACAAGCACAGCCTCCGTCTCCAATACCTTCTTCTTTTCAAAGCGGTTATCCTCAAAAGGCTCAATGATAAAACCTGCATCCAGCTTACCTTCCGACACCTTATCAATAATATCCTTCGACGTAATTTGCTGGATATCCAGACGGATTTCCGGATATGTTTCCTGGAATCTGTGTATAATGGAATTGCAGTAAATAGCGCCGGCCGTCGGCGGCACTCCCAGGCGGATCATATTATTGGAACTGCTCAGCCTGTCCGCCAGTTCCCGCACCTGATGATCATAGAAGCTGCAAATTTTCTCGGCATATTCATAAAGGATCAATCCTTCCTTCGTCACCTCAAAATTTTTCGCCCCCCGGTTAATTAAGATCACCTTATACTCATCCTCCAGCGCCCGTATGGATTTACTCAGCGTGGACTGACTGATAAATAACTTATTGGCCGCCTTCGTAAAACCCCCAAGGCGCACGATCTCCCTGAAATAATTAAGCTGTGTTAATGTCACGGCTACTCCTCCCCCTGTCAAAACGATTGTCAATCTCATACTCCCTCTGTTATTATAGCCTTGACACACAGCTTCCGTCTACAATTTCAATCCGTAAAACTTTTCATGGATCAATGAATTTGATTCCTTCCCCTATTTATAAAACCTCGATCCTGCACTGGTGTTCCTTCGTTTCTCTAAAATAACTGATACCAACGGCCAGAATACGCCCTGTATACGGCGAAGATTCTCCCAATTTGCCTTTAAAGCGCAGCGCATACTGCCGATTTGTAATTTGTTGAATCGCTTCTTCCGGCGTATGATCCACTTTCAATTCCAAAATCATACAATCTTCATTTTTCTTATAAGGATAAAAAATGAAATCTACATATCCAATGCCAGCACGATCTTCCCTCTCTACACGATAATGTTCTCTGGCTGCCAGATAGACTAAATTTACAATAGCGGCCAACTCCACTTCATTGTTGTATGTCAAAATCGGTGTCTCTGTATTATGTGCATGTGTTAAAATCTGTGCCATCGTATCTGTATCGCCTGACAGAGTTGCTGACAACATACGTTCTGATTCCCTGGCCAGACGATAAATATACCCTAAAGATGATTCTCTGCATATCATTTCATCAAATTTTTCCATCAATTCTCTATTCGGAATACGCACCTGCCCATCCTCATAACTCAGAAAACCATACACAATCATCGCAGAGAATATCTCATCCCTGGTCAATAAATCCATGGAAGACGCCGCATATTCCCGAATTCTTATATCAACAGGTTCTCCCGATACCATGAGTGCCAGTTCTCTCCGGACATCACCCACATTATGTTCAATATAATAATAAATCTCATCATAAGGACCGGAACTCGTCCAATAATTCCCAATATTATTGTTTGTCAAAGCAAGCACAATAGATCTTGGATTATACACCCTCTCTCCGGCCTTTGTATGATAACCATCATACCATTCCCTTAATTTTTCCCTGGAAATTCGAGGTTCCTTTGTCGTCAAACAATATTTTAAATAGAGATTGTCCACTTCTGCTTCCGTGAAGCCAAAATAACTGCTGAATTTTATCTCCGATACCATCGTATATTCCGCGAACATATTTAATTCCGAACCGCTGGAATATTTTGCTATAGGAAGAATACCTGTCATATATACCATTGAAACATATGCTTTATCTTTCAGCAGGCCCTTTAAAAAAAGCAGATAGCTTCTCCTGTTTTCTTCCGTCATAAAAGGCATGTGAAATACTGCATCCCACTCATCCAGTATAAACACAAAACGCTCTTTCTGTTCATTGTAAATACGATTCAAATCCTCACTGACCGAACCATTTGCCCGATAAGGAATATCCGGATATGCACGATGCAAATCTTCCCTGAGTAATTCCTTAATCGTTCCAATATATTCTTTATAATTGTTGCATTCATCATTCATCACACTAAAATCAATTTGAAGCACATTGTAGTGATTCAGATTCTGCATATATCCATCCTGACCTGCAATCTTCAAATTTTTAAAAAGTTCACCACTGTCACAGCCCTTACCCAAAAAGGCCCCAATCATATTGGCCATAACCGTCTTGCCAAACCGACGGGGTCTTGTGATGCAAAGATAGGATGTCCCTTGTTCGATCATCGGAAAAAGTTCTGTCAGCAACATCGTTTTATCTACAAAATAGGGCCGCTTCGTTTCGTTTTGATACATCTGACAGGCCATCGAACTGTTCAAATAAACTCCCATAACACACGCTCCTTCCCGCTTTTATCATAACAAACGGACAAATAAGAATCAATATCACCCGTCAATCTTTAGGCTGAAAAAACAAAAAGTCCTGAAAAATCAGGACTTTAAAAGAGGCGCAGACCGGATTTGAACCGGTGCGTACTGGTGTTGCAGACCATTGCCTTACCACTTGGCTACTGCGCCATATCAAACGACTTATTTAGTATAACATAATGGAAACGAACCGTCAAGGACATTTCGCCGACTGACCTCGACGGGATTCGAACCCGTGTTACCGCCGTGAAAGGGCGGTGTCTTAACCGCTTGACCACGAGGCCATCGCTCCCCGAGCAGGGCTCGAACCTGCAACAACTCGGTTAACAGCCGAGTGCTCTA
>CAYURX010000129.1:0-7707 GCA_964447245.1 uncultured Coprococcus sp.
GAGAGGCGATATATATTATGCGGATTTAAGACCTGTGATCGGTTCCGAACAGGGCGGCGTGCGGCCGGTGCTGATCATCCAGAATGATACCGGCAACAGGCACAGTCCGACGGTGATCTGCGCGGCGATCACTTCCCGCATGAATAAGGCCAAGCTGCCTACCCATGTGGAACTGGATGCTGACAGATACAAATTGGTCAAAGATTCTGTCATATTGCTTGAGCAGGTCCGTACAATTGATAAAAAGCGTTTAAAAGAGAAGGTATGTCATCTGGATGAGGAGATTCTTCACAAGGTGGATAAGGCATTGATAATCAGCCTTGAACTGGATACATAATCCCATTTTGCGGCGGAATCAGATGATGCCTGTAGTTGACGAATAGCGATAAATCTGTTATATTTTAGGAAACAACACAGGGATAAAGGAGAGATTATTTTCATGGATGATGGACACCCCATTGTACGAATCGTCATTTTTGTAATTTTGTTACTGGTGAATGCTGTTTTTTCGGGTACAAATGTTGCTATGTCGGCCATCAGCGAATCGAATCTGAACAAAAAATCAGAAGAAGGGAACCGGCGTGCGGCAAAGATCCTGAACTTTGTGCATGAGCCGTCAGTTTTTCTGAGTACGGTTGATTTGATTTCAACGGCTGTTGCTATCATTGCAGGCGCGTTTGTCGCAAGACCGTTTTTTAAAGAACTGACAGCATTTTTGATGGACAACTGTCATATGGTTTATGTACCGGCGGCAGTGATCAGCCATGTGGTCATATGTCTGATCATTATTTATTTTGTTATTGTTTTCAGTATTCTGTTTCCGAAGCGTTTTGCTTATAAATATGCGGAGCAGTGGTCTTTTGCCGTGGTGCATATCGTATCACTGATCAGCACTTTATGCAGGCCTTTTGTGGCTCTGATCAATGTATCGGTGAATGCGCTCGTCTGTATTGCGGGTATCAATCCGAAGGACATAGAGGAAAACGTGACCGAGGAAGAAATTATTATGATGGTCAGTGAGGGGCATGAACAGGGGGTTATCGAAGCCAGCGAAGCGGAGATGATCAGTAATATTTTTGAATTCGATGACAAAGAAGTGTCGGATATCATGACCCACAGAAGACATATATGCGGCATCGACAGCCACCTGTCTCTGGCGGAGGCGGCGGAGATCATGGCGAGAGAGCGTTATTCCAGGTATCCTGTCTATGAGGAAGATCTTGATAATATCATCGGTATTCTCCATTTGAAAGATGTGATGCGTCTGATCGTGAGCCATCAGACGGATGTTGCGATCAAAGATATGATGCGCAAACCTTTTTTCGTGCCGGATACACAAAATATCAACGCTCTTTTCAAGGATATGCAGGCAAGAAAAGTACATATGGCCATTGTGGTCGACGAGTACGGACAATCCTGCGGCCTGGTGGCAATGGAAGATATTCTTGAGGAGATCGTTGGCAATATTCTGGACGAGTATGATCTTGATGAGGAGAATATACAGGTCATCGGCGGGGCTTATCTGATGAAGGGACTGACTTCTCTGGATGAGATCCATGATCTTCTGGGCATTGATTTTGATGATGATTTTGAAACGCTCAACGGTTTGCTGATCTCTAGACTGGACAGAATACCGGATGCCAGTGAATTTGCCAGTGTTGATCTGGAAGGCTATACGTTTAAAGTCATGGCTGTCAAGGATAATGCCATCAGTCTTGTAAAGGTTACAAAAATTACGGGTTGAAACTTCCAATGACAAATGATAAAATAAATAAGTTAGTAATTTATGAGATAGGAGTGTAATTATGTCAGGACATTCGAAATTTGCGAATATTAAGCATAAAAAGGAAAAGAATGATGCTGCAAAAGGTAAGATTTTTACAATTATCGGCCGTGAGATCGCGGTTGCGGTAAAAGAGGGCGGTTCAGACCCGAACAACAACAGCAGACTGCGTGATGTGATTGCCAAGGCAAAGGCGAATAATATGCCGAATGATACGATCGAACGCGGGATCAAGAAGGCTGCCGGTGATCTTGGTTCCGTCAATTATGAGAATAATACATATGAAGGTTATGGCCCAAGCGGCGTTGCCATCATTGTTGAGACTCTGACAGATAATCGTAATCGTACAGCAGCCAATGTGCGCAGCGCTTTCACGAAGGGTGGCGGTTCTATCGGCACGACAGGCTGTGTATCTTTTATGTTTGACCGTAAGGGGCAGATTATTATTGATAAAGAAGAATGCGAGATGGAAGCCGATGATCTGATGATGATCGCCCTGGATGCCGGCGCGGAAGATTTCAGTGAAGAAGAAGATTCCTTTGAGATCATCACGGATCCGGATGACTTCGGCGCTGTCCGTGAGAGCCTTGAGAAGGAAGGGATTCCGATGGCAGAGGCAGATATCACCATGCTGCCGCAGACATGGGCAACCCTGACCAACGAGGAAGATATCAAGAAGATGAACCGTATTCTGGACTTACTGGATGAAGACGATGATGTTCAGAATGTTTACCACAACTGGGATGAATAAGATGTACACGTTTGGATTTATCGGAATGGGCCATATGGGCTCGGCCATGCTGAAGGGCAGCCTGAATGTATTTCCGGCCAGTCAGTTTGCCTTTTCCAGAAAAGATCAGGAAAAGGGACAGGCATTCGCGAAGGAGACAGGAACCTGTTTCCTGAGTGATAACCGCATGTGTGCCAGACAGTCCAAATATGTGATCCTTGCGGTGAAACCGCAGTTTTATGACGGCGTGCTTGAGGAGATCAGACCGGTGATGGAGGCTGATAAGGTTATAATATCCCTGGCACCGGGTTATACAATTCAGGATTTAAAGGAACGTCTGGGGGATTCTGTGAGAATCGTCAGGGCCATGCCGAATACGCCGGCACAGGTTGGCGCCGGTATGACGGGGATCGCATGGTCTGAGGATAATTTTTCAGACGAAGAGAAAGCAGAACTGAATGGCTTCTTTACTTCTTTTGGCCGGGTAGAAACTGTACCGGAGGCATTGATGGATACAGTGACGGCTGCCAGCGGCAGTTCTCCGGCGTTTGTTTATATGATGATTGAAGCCCTTGCGGATGGCGTTGTCCGGTATGGTATGCCGCGAAAACAGGCCTATACATTTGTGGCACAGGCTGTGCTTGGTTCTGCAAAGATGGTACTGGAGAGTGGAGAGCATCCGGGCGCATTAAAGGATAATGTCTGTTCGCCGGGAGGAACGACGATTGCGGCCGTCGCATCCCTGGAAGCTTCCGGATTCAGGAGCAGTCTGATCGAGGCGGCTTCGGCGGTTTGTGAGCGCTGCAGGAATATGTGATCTTACATGACTCTATGTCATCATAATCCCTTCTGTATATACATATATTGATATAGATTCTTATGAGTCTATATCGCACCTATATGGGTATACAGGGGGGATTTTTTATCGGACAGACCAGAAAGTATCACGGGTGGCTGATTTGCCTTGGCACAGGGATTCTGGCGGCGGTATTGCTTGCTTTGCTGCATACAGAAATGATGGATACGGTGGGGGCTTCGAGGGTGTGGCATGGAGAAATCATGTTTTTTGGGCAGCCGCCGGCCGGATATTTCTTTTATCTTTTAATGTGCAGGGGGCTGCCTTTTTACCTGTTGCTAATGATCACCTGGAGAACGGGCAAACGGACTTTTTTTAATTTATACTTTATTTATTGCGGGTTCGTCTATGGTGTACAGGCCATATTGCTGACCATGCAGTATCAGTTGTCGGCTGTCTGGCTGCTGATGGCCCAGTTGATGCCACAGGTACTGTGCTATGGCGCGGCGTTGTATCTGGGTTATGGTATGAATGGGGATATTGACAGCAGACGTACAATTTTAAAGAAGACGGGGCTGTGCGCCCTGATCTGGACGGCCGGACTGGCGGCTGAATGGTATCTGAATCCGTTTGTTTTAAATTTTTGTATGAAATATTTGCTGTAGCGTTTTTTATATTTGATTTTTGCGGTAAATATGTCTATAATAATACAAGATTATACTTTTTATAATAGAAACTAAAGAGGCGTGCAGAGATGGAGAAACAGCTCAATTTTTTTACAGAATATTTGGAACAGATCAGAAAATCATCACGGAATACGGTGTTGTCTTACCGCAGGGATCTGGAGAAGTTTGCAGGTTTTTTGAAAAACCAGGGGATTACAGATTTAAAACGGGTGAATGAGACGACGCTGAATGCGTATGTGCTTTTGATGGAGAGAGAGCAGTTTGCTGCATCAACGATTTCACGTCATATTGCGGCATTGAAGGCGTTCTTTGATTACATGGTTCGATACCAGGGATTTTCACTGAATCCGGCTGAGAAGCTGAAGGCGCCGAAAATCGAGAAGAAGGCGCCGGAAGTACTGACGGTTGAGGAAGTGACCCGCCTTCTGGAACAGCCTGCAGGGCGGAGTAATAAAGAGATTCGGGACAAGGCCATGCTTGAACTGATGTATGCGACGGGTATCCGTGTCAGTGAACTGGTGTCACTGACCATTGATGATGTCAATGTACAGGCCGGATATATTCGGTGTGCGGATCATGGCAAGGAGCGGATTATTCCTATCGGAAGCGTTGCCAGAATGTCCATGCGGCAATATTTAAAGCAGGCCAGATCTGCGATGCTGGCGGATGGCAGCAGCCGGATTTTATTTCCAAATTGCAGCGGCCGGGCCATGAGCCGTCAGGGATTCTGGAAAATTTTAAAACAGTATGCAGGGAAAGCCGGAATCGAGGCGGACATCACGCCTCATACGCTGCGGCATTCCTTTGCTGCTCATCTGATCGAGAATGGCGCAGACCTGCGTTCGGTCCAGGAGATGCTCGGTCATTCCGATATATCGACAACACAGATTTATCTCAAGATGAATCCAACAAGAATCAGAGATATCTACACAAATGCGCATCCCCGCGCCTGAGCAGGATGCGCATTTGTGCTATACAGCGCTTTGACTGACTGCTGATTGCCGTGGGCAGAAGCTGGCGGCGATCCCAAACCGCACAATGTGCGGTGGAATATACGTAAAAAACTGTGTGCGGTGGAATATACGTAAAAAACTGTTGACGAATTAAGAATTTATGGTATAATGCATTTAGTGCTATGAATATACCCACAGTTGTATCAGCACAATACACAACTGGAGGGAGGTAAGGTGTGAGCTATGTCGAATGTCATCGTTAAAGAAAACGAAACTTTAGATAGTGCTTTACGCAGATTTAAAAGAAACTGCGCCAAGGCCGGTATCCAGCAGGAGATCCGCAAAAGAGAGCATTACGAAAAACCAAGCGTAAAACGTAAAAAGAAGTCAGAGGCAGCCAGAAAACGCAAGTATAAATAGGGCTGTACGTTTCGTATCACAGTAATGTTAAAACAGGGCTATAACATTCCGTTATGGCCCTTTTTTGCGCTATAAAGTTACCATTCACAGCTCCTCCCGCCTACATGCCACAGACCATCCACCTGCGGCGTATGCTGCTGCGCAGCTTCTGACTGTGAATCGTAACGCCATAAGGCATATTTTTATCAGGCGCTGCATACATTGAGGCGAGAGGTATGAGGGAGGATAATCGTGAAAGCGCATCGCCATTTTGTACGCACACAGAAGAAAAGCTTTTTTTCGACGAAAGAAAAGAAGGATTATCCCTTTCTTCATATTGCGTTGGCTTCCATGCTGCAGATACCGGAGGAGACGTTGTCTGATCTGCCCGTTGTCTCCCTGACCGGACAGCACCGGGTGCACATTGAAAATTACACTTCTGTTTTGACCTATGAGACTGAAAAAATCGTTCTGCTATGTCCGAAAGTGTCCATGACCATACTTGGAAAACATCTGAAAATTGCCCGTCTGAATCCTGATGAGATTCAGATTGAAGGCTTCATTCAAAGCATTTCCTATCAGTAATTCAATCTTGAATGTGTCAGGAGGATTTTTATGGCTGTCATTCCTAATTATCTGCGCTGTAAAGTTACGGGTGAAGCCTGTATGCGGTTTTTTAATTTATGTAAAAATAATGGTTTCCGGCTGAGTCATCTTGTCCCTGACGGCGATGGCTTTCAGATGGATATTGCCATGGAAGATTTTCGAAAACTGCGGCCGCTGATCCGAAAAACCCATGTGAAAATACATATTATGAACCGGCACGGCCCGGCTTTTTTCTTTTACCGGCACAGGTATCGTTTCTGGTTTTTCGGAGGACTGGCTGTTTGTGCGGCCCTGATCTGGTATATGTCGCTGTTTGTCTGGCAGATCGATATCAGAGGCAACCGGATGTATACCAATGACCTGATCTTACAGTCGCTGCGAACCATGGGAGTGGAGACGGGATGTAAAAAATCAGACCTTTCGCTTCCGGCTATTGAAGAAGAACTGCGAATCATGTATAATCAAATGACATGGGTGTCCGCCAGTATGACAGGCACGAAGCTTCTGATTGAATTGAAAGAAGGAAATCTGCAGTCTTTTGGTGATAAGGACGATACGGCGACCGAAGATATGCCTTCGAATCTGACGGCCGCATCGGACGCAACGATCACTTCTGTGGTCGTGCGGCGTGGAACGGCATCGGTGAAGCCCGGCGATACGGTTTTGTCAGGTGATGTGCTGGTGGAAGGCAAGGTTTATATTTACAATGACGATGAGACGCTGAAAAAGGTAGATTATACCTGTGCGGATGCTGATATCATGGCGGATTATGAGACATACTATCAAAAAGATTATGAAA
Organism: uncultured Coprococcus sp.; assembly: GCA_964447245.1. Lineage (GTDB taxonomy): Bacteria > Bacillota > Clostridia > Lachnospirales > Lachnospiraceae > Coprococcus_A. The sequence goes on from CAYURX010000129.1 coordinate 6,753, forward strand.
GGCAGTATGAGACGAGGGTTTATACAGGGCAGGCGCATACGGCATACACGTTCCGTTTTGGAAAGTACAGTCTTTCTTTGCCTGATTTTTATGAGCCGCCAGAGGCTTATGAGAAGTGGACATGGCAGAAGCAGTTTCGTCTGACGCCGACATTTTATCTTCCTTTTTCCATATTTTTTACGGAGTATCTGCCCTATGAGATGAAGACGGCCAGCTACACGGATGCCATGCTCCGGAAGAAGGCGGAAGATGATCTGGAAAACTATTTGGATGAATTGGTGAAAAAAGGGGTTCAAATTATTGGGAATAGTGTTACAATAGCTTTAGATGCCGATGGCTGTCATGCGTCGGGGACTTTATCTCTCAATGGACCCATTGGAACAGTCACGCCCATTGACAGCAGCAATATGGCACTGAATGATTAGAATGATGGAGGATCATGCAGCAGGATGAGTATTACTGAAGAAATCATCGACATTCCTGCCGAACATATCAGGAATGTATTTGGTGAATTTGATGCCTATATCAAAAGAATAGAGCGTGCCCTGAATGTGACGATCATTGCCAGGGGCGGCAGTTTAAAAATTATCGGTGAGCCGGATCGCACGAAGAAGGCCATCCGTGTTTTATCTCAGTTGATCGCCCTTTCCATGAACGGGAATACGATCACTGAGCAGAATGTCAACTATACGATCGCGTTATGCCTGGATGAAAAGGAAGAAAGCGTTGTGCCGCTCTATGACGAACTGATCTGCCACACAGTGAGCGGCAAGCCGATCAGGCCGAAGACCCACGGACAGAAGGATTATATCAGGAATATCCGTGAGAAAATGATCGTTTTCGGTGTTGGTCCGGCCGGTACAGGCAAGACCTATCTGGCCATGGCGATGGCCATTACAGCTTTTAAGAATAATGAAGTGAACCGGATCATTCTGACCCGTCCGGCCATTGAAGC
>CAYURX010000130.1:0-7649 GCA_964447245.1 uncultured Coprococcus sp.
TCTGGTAGTCTTATTTTATCGTAATATAATCCCCATTTCAAGGATATATTCAGATTTCTAGTAGATCGTTCGTCAAATAACTGGACCAATCACGCAGAATGCTTCTTCGAGTGTGCTGGTCAAAAAACGTAGGCGTAGCGGGCTACGCTGAGGCTTTTTAACCAGTGCAATCGGAAAAGCAGGCCAGTGATTTGGTATAGTTATTTGCGAAACGATCTGCTAGGATGCCATCATTATTTTGCATCTCTTTTTATAAAAAGCAATTCCGTATTTGAAAATTTTTTCCATGCCATCTTTTATAAGGGCTGCATCATATTTCTTTTCTTCAATTTGTCTAAGTGCATTGACACAACCTTTTTCCAGATTTCCGTCATCTGCATATTTAATTTCTATTACAACGCCGGTTCCTTCCTGCGTTCTGATCATAATATCGCTATAACCCTCTCCTGATTCCGCATTCGACTCAATTTCCCAGTTATCCTCATATTGCAGAAGCCCTAACAGCATCCCATGATAAAAAAACTCTTTTCTCTCTGCCCTGTCGGCTGTATCACGGATACTGATGCTATTCCAAAGATATTCTTTCAACATTGTTTCCATCGTCACAACGTCACCGTCAGCAAACGTTTCACAGAAACGCTGCAGTCTTCGACCATCCGTCCTTGTTTTCTCCTTGAACCATTCCTGAATTTGCTTTACAAACAAATCCCTGATTTCCCGATTTGGAATGGACAACTCAAATTGGCCTTCCGGTCTACGGCCGTTCTGGGTCAGATATCCTGTCGTAAACAATACGCTCCAAAGATTCTCTATGGAACGATCTAATTCACTATAAGTCAATTCCTGATTAATTACTTTTACAATATGATCCCCGGCAATCAGTCGTTCAATTTCACTCCTTGTCTGTCGATCAGCCATGCCAATAAAACACTTCACCATAGCATTTCCACTTGTATTTGCCCAATAATTTTCCGGCTCTGCATTAGAAGAAGCCAGTAAAACATCACAATAATTGATCACATCCCACGGACAATAAACCGACACATTACCAAAGCAATATCCGTCATACCATTCCCTTATTGTTTCCGCATGATCCATCAATCCATAAAATGCGAGCATCTCACAAACATCTGAATTGGTAAAACCAAAATACTCGTCATATCTGCTGTCTGTGATCGTATGCGATTTCAGATTATTCAATCCTGTAAATATACTTTCTTTTGAAATTCTCAGGCATCCTGTCAATACCGCAAAAAACAGATATTCATTGGTTTTCAGCGCATTACTGAACAGATTCCTTATCAAAGAAACCATCTCATCATAGTATCCGGCCTGATAGGCCTTATCCAACGGCACATCATATTCATCGATCAGAAAGATAACCTTCCTGCCATAGTGTTTTGACAGAAGCTGTGAAAGCGTCTTTAAGCTTGTCAGAAGAATATCTTCTCTTATTGTAAAACTACCTTCCACATTGACATTGATCAACGCACGATATCTGTTTTTTTCATCTTCCGTAAGCCATCCACTGTTTTCCAGAAATCGAAATTTTGAAGCCTCCATTCCAATTACATAACGCAATGCGTCACAGGCTTCCTGATAGTTTGATCCCTCCACACTTTTAAGAGACACGGATATAACAGGAAACTTCCCCATGTATTCGCTGCACAATTCTTTTTCCTGCGAAATTTTCAATCCTTCAAACAAAGCCGGATCACTGCCTATTTCAAAAAAAGATTTCAGCATACTCATATTCAGTGATTTACCAAACCGTCTCGGGCGTGTAAAAAGATTCACTTCTCCCCAATTATGCAATAGATCAGCAATAAACATCGTTTTATCAACATAATAAAAATCATTCATTCTGATTTTATCAAATCCATCAATACCGATTGGAAGTTTCTTTTTCATAAAAGTTACACTCCCTTCTGCAAAACCGCTTTCAACGCATATGTTTTTATACATCTGCCATAATTATAGATTACCATAAGCCTTCACAAATGACAAGTTCATCTGCTGCACACTGATCGATACAATTGAAGCAAGCGCCTTCTTATTATAAAAATACGTTTTAATTAGCTAAGTGCAGTTCTTCCTCCACATCCCGCATCATAGCATTGAGCAATTCCATCATCTGCTCAGTGTTCATTGTGTTATCAATGGTAATCTGACCAACGATATGACTGTTTCTGCGGCCGCCATCAAGGAAATAACCATGGACGGCACTATAATCCTTTGCATCCTCACCATCACGCAGCAGTATATATCCGGCCACCGCTGTAATACAATAGGATTGTTCTGTCACAGCCTCGATAAAATCCACATAATATGCCTTGCTTTTTTCATTAATATAAGTATACATTTTCCGGTAAACATTGGAAACTTCCAGAAATTCCGAAGGCTCTACCCTGTGGAAGGACGGAAATTCTCCCCGCCATTTGCGGCGGCCGAAATACTCATTCAGGACCCGTCGCGCAACACTGTGATATTTGCGGCAGGCCAACGGCAGCGGATGCCGTTCATAATAGCGGCTGCACTGTTCCAGCATGGATTGCAAAACTTTATACAAAGGTTCCGCCTTTTTCATGGACGCAAACTGGATCCAGTAGCGGCAGAACATCATCCTGTCACTGATCGCCTTTCGCAGCCATTCCACCAGTTCATCCATGCCATACTGGGAAAGATAATCACAAACAGCATCGATATCTTCCTGGCTGAAAGCAAAATTCTGCGCTATTTCCTCATCAAAACTAATCAGGCTGCGCCCAATACCGGCTACTGTTGACGGTGCCAGGTAAAACTGAATCAATTCATAAAAGACACAGATAACCGGCAACACACTGATTTCATCCGGATCCAGTGACTCAATACCGAGAATCTGTGCCTTTTCCAGTACGGATTTCAAAGGATGCATCAAAAGCCGCCATGGCAGCTTGTCCGAATCCACGTCCACAGGTTCCCTGTAGCTGCTGTAGTTATATAAATGCAGCGCCCCTTTTACCCCGCTGAACACAAAGGAACTTTCCTTCGTCTGGTAAGGCCCCTCAGATAATCCATTGATAAAGTTCAGACGATAGCATTGCCTTTTCACATCTTCTGTGTGACCATCCTCACATTTCACACTTTCTGTTTTTTCAAAACTTTCCCCCGATAAATGGGTCATTAAAATCTCTCTTGGATGACGGCCGTCTTCGATCAGCACGTCCTCAAAGTCCAGTTCCAGGGACATGGCCGGCGTATTTAAAACATCAATATGCAGGCACCGGTTCTTGATCTTATAAGGAATTTTCTTCTGTCCCATCACATATTCTGTCAGACCCTGCAGTGCCTGACGCTCCTCGCCTTCAAACTGCATGACAAATTCTTTATATTCCGCCTGTTCTTTGCGCAGATCGGCCTTGGCCGTCAGATATCCATGAACCAGCTTCGTCTCCAGTTCTTCCAGTTCTTCTTCTGTTTTGAACTCAGAAAGGCGCTGTATGACAAAAACTGTACGCTCATCCAACTCATAAAACGCCAACAGAGGAAGATATTGGCTGCCCAGTTCATGCAGAACAGGATATTCCGCTCCCTTTATCTGGCGATAGGACTGATACAATTCTGTCATAATCTCATTATCCACACTATAATGCAGCATCTTACCCCTCCCTGTTGCCATTAAAATATTGCCAGATCGCCGCCACTGGCAGACCAACGACGTTATTATAATCTCCCTGTATAGACTCTACAAATACAGCCGCACGGCCCTGAATCCCATAGGCGCCTGCTTTGTCCATCGGTTCTCCCGTTCTGATATATTCTAAAATGTCCTGATCCGATACCGGATACATGGTTACATCTGTCTTTTCCGCAAAAGTTGTCACTGTCCTGTTATGAACTGCCCCTTCAACAATGGTCACGCCCGTATAGACCTGATGCGTGCGTCCCTGCAGCATTCGCAGCATCCTCAAAGCATCCGCCTCATCCACAGGCTTTCCAAGAATCTGATCATCACAGGCAACCACCGTATCAGCACCAATAACAATACAATCTTCCATATATTGTGCAGCCACATCCAGAGCCTTCTGCCGGGACAATTTCATCACTGTCTCATCAGGACTCCACTGCCCCTTCTTTTCCTCTTTCCCACTGACACATACTTCAAACTCAAAACCGGCCTGTGCCATCAATTCTTTTCTTCGAGGTGATGCCGATGCCAGAATCATTTTCCTCATAACAACGATTGCCTCCTCACGATGATAAAATGCCGCCAACTGACCTTCAGCCGACGGCATATATATTATACTGTATCTACATCTATTTGTAAATTATTTCTTGTTGGCGATTTGTGCGGTAACCTACGGAATACTGATCTGATACATATAATTCTGGTACGTGTAAGTCAGATCCGTCCCCTCCAGCAGATGGGTGATCGTATTCTCACAGGCACTGTTGATCCGCTCCATATCTTCTTCGTCCAGTTCACCGGCATATTTCGACGTATCTTTTGCCTCACAGACCGGAACCGGCTGTATTTTGCCGTCATACCAGTTGGAATAAACAGGAATGATACTGATGCTGCTCAGATAGGTTTCGCCAAACTGGCTGCGGGTAATGCCAATATTAAAGATGGCACTGATATCCACGTCCATGTCTTCTCTTTCCGAGTATACCTCCGACGATAACAGCGCTCCCATACCATACAATACAAGGCCATTTCTTGTCTGTCCCGTTGTCTCATCCGTCACCGGCACCACTTCCAGCGGCTTGAGGGTTCTCGATCCTGTGCCGAGAATAATATCCGCACCGGCCTTCAATAACTGATCAGCCAGGGCTCTCTGCTCTGTTTCCGTATCCACTGAATTGACGTTTCCGAAATTCAGCATGACCGTGACCAGTTCGTTTTCCTGTTTCATCGCCGTGATCCGGCTGCACAATGCCTCAACATTCTCCTGATCGTAATTATTCAGAAAATTGAGGGCATAGGCCGAATCTGAATCCAGGGGCATTTCATTACTCGTATTCGTATATCCGATAAAACCTACCTGTATCCCGTTAATATTGACGGAATAATCTTTGGTGTCATCCTGTGTTTTTGCCACGCCAACGCAGGCTAACCCGGCCTGTGTCAGAAAATCAATGGTCGAATCCAGACCCGCCTTCCCGCTGTCCAGGGCGTGGTTGGTCGCCATATTCACAAGGGAAATACCGGCCGCCCGTATATTCTCCGCCAGGACTTCCGGACTGTTATAGAGGGCATTGGCGGTACTGTAGCCATAAAATTCATCGGAATCCCCTTTATAAATACCTGCCATGGTCGTCTTCAAAGTGGCCACCGAATAATCAGACGCACTGAATATATCTTTCACGTGGGCAAAGCTGTCCGAGAAATCAAAGGTTTCGGATTCAGAATTGTACGCCCGCTCCAACTGGCTTTTCTGACACAAAATGTCCCCGGCGGCCGACAGAGTGATCTTCGTGAAATAATCCTCCGTGACCATATCCTGAACTCTCTGTTCAACGGACAGATCCTCCGGCGAACTGATCTGAAGACCGCCGGAATCGCTGTTGCCTGTCTGCCCGATCAGGGAAGGATTGATCTGTCCCGAATATTCTGTTTTAACATCTTCCGCAAACCTGTCACAGAATACAAATAAACCGATAAAAAAGACTGCTGCCAGAAGTACAAAAAGTAAATGTTTAATTTCTTTCATAAGTTTTTAATGAAGCTGTCTGGCCAGTTCTTCGGCACAAACCCTCAGGGCATCCGGGATGCCTGCAGGATTCTTGCCGCCGGCCTGGGCCATATTCGGACGTCCGCCGCCACCGCCGCCGACACATTTCGCAACGGCTTTGATCAGATTGCCCGCATGGGCGCCTTTCTTCATGGCACCATCTGTGGCCATGGCCAGCAGACTTACCTTCGCGCCATTTTCAGAAGCCAGCAGCAGCACGCCCTCACCCAGTTTGGCCTTCAACTGATCGCCCAGATTCATAAGCTCCTGCATATCAATATCTTTGACATGAACTGGCAGCAGTGAAACACCGTTCACATCAACAACCTGATCCATAACATCGCCCATGGCGTCTTTGGCCATCTTATTCTTTAACTGGCTGTTCTCAGATGTCAGGCTCTTGATTTCTTCATGTAAACTCTCGATACGCTTAACAAGCTGTGCAGGCTCACATTTTGCAGCCTTTGCAGCCTCATGCAGCTCATTTTCGATTTCTTTGTAATATCTGAATACGCCCTTGCCTGTCAATGCCTCAATACGGCGTACACCGGCCGCAACACCTGCCTCGGAAATAATCTTGAAGGCAGAGATGGAAGCCGTATTATCCGTATGGGTACCGCCGCAAAGCTCTCTGGAGAAATCTCCCATGGATACGACGCGGACATCATCCCCGTATTTCTCGCCAAACAGAGCCATGGCGCCTGTCTTCTTGGCATCCTCGATATTCATGACCTTTGTAAGGATCGGCAAAGAAGCGGCGATCTGCTCGTTCACGATGGCTTCCACCCGGTCCAGTTCATCCCGGGTCATGGCTGAAAAATGGGTAAAGTCAAAACGCAGCTTATCCTGATTATTAAAGGAACCAGCCTGCTCCACATGGGTACCCAGCACGATACGCAGCGCTTTCTGCAGCAGATGGGTCGCGCTGTGGTTTTTGGCCGTATCCTGACGCTGCTCAATATTAATGGCCAGTTCCACCTGATCGCCGGTCTTAAACATACCGCTTGTGACAACACCGATATGACCGATCTTGCCGCCCAGCAATTTCACCGTATCAAGCACCTTAAATGTGCCTTCCGGACCTGTGATCACACCTGTATCCGCCATCTGGCCGCCGCTGGTAGCATAGAAAGGCGTCTCCTCCGTGAAGATCGTACCATTCTGACCGTCAACAAGGGCATCTGTGATCTCGCTCTCCGTTGTCAGAACGGTAATGGCTGATGTATACTTTGTATATTCATAACCGACAAAAGTACTTGTCACAGACGGATCAATGCTATCATAAACCGTTGCGTCCTTGCCCATATAATTGGAAACCTTGCGGGCGCCGCGGGCCTTCTTGCGCTGTTCCTCCATACATACGGCAAAACCTTCCTCGTCAATACCGTAACCCTTCTCCTCAAGGATCTCCTTAGTCAGATCCATCGGGAAGCCATAGGTATCATATAATTTGAAAGCATCCGATCCGGACAGTATCTTCTCACCGGAAGCGGCCAGCTTATCTTCCATTTCATTCAAAATATTCAGACCAAGGTCAATGGTCTTATTGAACTTGTCTTCCTCCTGAGTTAAAACCTTGAAGATAAATTCTTTCTTCTCATCCAGTTCAGGATAACCGCCGCAGGAGGTGGCAATGACGGTTTCACTGAGCTTTGCCAGGAATTTGCCTTCAATACCAAGGAGACGTCCATGTCTTGCCGCACGGCGGATCAGACGGCGAAGCACGTAGCCCCGGCCCTCATTGGATGGCATAATACCATCGGAGATCATAAATGTGGCTGAACGGATATGGTCCGTGATAATACGGATGGATACGTCGGTCTGATGATTCTCAAGATAAGTCACACCAGCCATCTCACAGACTTTATTGCGCAGCGCCTGAATGGTATCCACATCAAAAATGGAATCCACATCCTGTACAACAACAGCCAGACG
>CAYURX010000131.1:0-7608 GCA_964447245.1 uncultured Coprococcus sp.
ATCTCGTGAGTCACACAGAGCATGGTCATTCCCTGCTTTGCCAGATCCTTCATAACATTTAAAACTTCGCCGACAAGCTCAGGGTCAAGGGACGATGTCGGCTCATCAAAAAGCATGATCTTCGGTTCCATGGCCAGCGCCCTTGCAATGGCCACACGCTGCTGCTGACCGCCGGACAGACGGTTCGGATAGACATCCGCCTTTTCAGACAATCCGACTTTTTCCAAAAGATCAATGGCCTTTTTCTCGGCCTCCTCTTTTGATCGTCCCTTCACATTGATCGGGGCGATCATAACATTTTCTTTCACAGTCTTATGCGGAAACAGATTAAACCGCTGGAATACCATCCCCATTTCCAGAAGCATGGCCTTATGCTTTTCCGGCGACATGCTGTCTACAATTTTGCCATGTTCGGCATGGCAAAACAGTTCGTCCTCAATAAAAATCTTACCGCTGGTAATCATCTCCAGCGTATTGAGCGACCGCAGAAAAGTCGATTTGCCGGCGCCGGACGGACCAATGATGACAATCACCTCTCCCGGTTCAACGGTCAGATTCACATCTTTTAATACTTTTAAATCTCCAAAATCTTTACAGAGATTTTCTGTGCGTATGATCGACATAACAGCCCCTCCTATTCATAGACTGAATACTTCTTCTCCATCTTATTGAAAATAAATGTGAAGAAAGCAGTAATAATCAGGTAAATCACCATGGCCGGAATATACACAAGCGCCGTGGCCGATGACGATGAAATGGCACGGGTCACCTTCGTCAGATCAGACAAACCGATAATGGCCACAAGGGAAACATCCTTCAATACCATGATAAATTCATTGCCTACCGGCGGGATCAGACGCCGGATAGTCTGCGGAATAATGATGAGCTGCATGGTCTGCTTGTAAGTCATACCAAGGGCTTTTGCTGCTTCATACTGGCCCTTGTCAATGGACTGAATGCCGGCACGGATATTTTCAGCCAGATAGGCCGCCGTATTCAATGTGTAGGCGATCAGCGCAGCCACAAATGCGCTTTTAATTGTCAGTGCCGGGTTAAACTGCGGCAAACCGAAATAAATAAAATAAATCTGTATCAGCAGCGGCGTTCCTCTGAAAAAGAAGATATACGCGCTGCACGGTTTATTGATCAGAGGATTTTTTGACATCTTTCCCAGTGCAAGGAAAAGACTTAAAACAAGGCCGATGGCAACGGACAAAACTGTCATAACAATTGTCATCCGGGTTCCGCTTAAAAGCTGCGGCAGCCAGACCCAAATTCTATGTAATGCTTCCATTCTTTTCTCTCCCTTCCATAGATTATCCATCCACAGATGATGCATCATAAAACCAAAAGGGGACGCTGCAACTTCCTGCAACAATCCCCTTCATGCTCATTGGTTTTGAAACTAATCTAAGTCTGCTGTAATATCGCTGCCAAAATATTTTGTTGCAATTTCACCAAGCTTGCCGCTGGCTTTCACATTATCAAGGGCTGTTTCCATGGCATCCTTTAACGCATCGTTGCCTTTCTTAAAGCACATGCAGATCGGCTCTTTTTCCTCTGCTTCCCACACGTTCTTGTAGTTGGAAGCCTCATCGCCAAGATAATAGCTGGCCACAACAGCGTCTGTACATACCGCGTCCACACGGCCGGTCTTCAGTTCATCAAATGCATTGATGACCTTCTCATACTGTCTCAGATCTGTATTCAGTCCTTCACCCACATATCTCTGTACAAGATAATCGGCCGTTGTCTCCATCTGAACTGCTACAGATTTGCCTTCCAGATCCATAATATCCGCAATATCGGAGTCATTCGGAACAACAAGCACAGGGGCATTGGCTACATAAGTCTTTGACAGCAGATAATTGCTGTTACGGTCCTCTGTCCAGCTTACGGATGAAATGACCACATCGTACTTGCCCGTATCAACGCCGGCAAAAATGCCATCCCAGGCTGTATCACACAATTCAAGTTCCAGCCCCATCTCCTCTGCGAGAGCTGTTGCCAGTTCTACGTCAAAGCCAATCGGTGTTGCACCGTCTTCGTCAAAATATTCCATTGGCGGATAACCGATCTCAAGGCCAACCATCAGCACACCATCCTTGATCGTTGTGTATTCACCTGCTGCGGCGCCCTCTGTTTCACCTGCTGCCGCTGTTTCGCCCGCTGCTTCCGTCTCGCCTGCAGCCTGTGTCTCCGGTGCCTTTGTCTCGACGCCCGATGAACCGCAGCCAACGAGGGCCGATGCAGTAAGAACTGCTGCTAACATCAATGCTATACATTTTTTCATTTTTCAAATCCTCCTAATAATCATTGTATCATTGTTGATCTCGCTGCCTGAATATATAAAAAGACAATGACGCGACCTCATTGTCTTTTCTAAAAATAGCATCGTTACTCCCATTTGTCAATATAAAATATTAGAAAAAATGATTTTTTATGCAATATTTGCAATTTTGAGTGTAAATTTATTCATTTCCAATGAATATTGCTGCCCTTTGTTGTTTTTTCCACCTGCAATCTGCATTCAATCCGGTCCCGCAATTCACTGACATGGGAAATAATGCCGATCAGACGGTGTTCACCCGCCAATTGCTGCAGAATACGGATCGCCTGTTCCCTTGAAGCTTCATCCAGAGAGCCAAATCCTTCATCCACAAACATAGTATCGATCTGCACCGCGCCGGACATCCGCCCGATCATATCCGCCATACCAAGGGCCATAGCCAGTGCCGCCATAAACGATTCCCCTCCCGAAAGAGTACGGATATCCCGCACACGACCCGTTATCACACTATAGACATCCAGATTCAGTCCGGCTTCACCCTGACTGCCAAGATTCTCCATGGCCGTACACTGTAAAAGGAACTGATGACCGTTCATCTGGACCAGCCGCCGGTTGGCCGCTTCAATAATCTGCATGAAATAATACCGAAGGACATACGTCTCCAGATCAATCTTCACATTGCCCGACAAAGATCCATTGGCCGTTCTGCTCATATTCTGCCAGATCTGATATTTTTCATTCAGTGTCTCATACTGTCCGCGGCTCACCTGCAAATGCGACCGGGCAGTCTGGTTTCTGCCCTGCACCGCAAAAATCTCCCGGCAGTCCGCCTCTGCTTCTTCCTTTAATTTCGTTAAAGCGTCCATCTCCTCCCTGAATCCTTCTGCCGTCAAACCTTCCGGGTGCCGCCCATTTTGTCCGGCGGCTGCCTCCAAAGCCAGTGCATATTCTTCTTCCGCCGATTGCAGCCTTCCATCCAGGTGCCGTAACTGACCGTCCAGTTCCCGGCATTTTTGTTCCGCAGTTTCCGCATTCCGCTCCAACAGCCGCAGCCGTTTTTCACTTAGCGCTGATACAGTCGCTGCTTCCTCTCTTGTGTCATAGGGAAGCCGGGCTTTGATGGCCGCTGTTTCCCCTTTCAGGGACATTTGCTGCTGCTGTAATTGCTGCATCTTTTCTGTCAATTGCTCTGCTTCTTTGACAAAGGACTGCATCTTTTTATCCAATTCCGCCTGTTTATCCGCAATTTCATCCAGTTCTTTCAATTGGCGTTCCGCCTGTTTAAGCTCGGTCTTTAAATCCTTCAGTTCATTTTCATGCTGTATTTTCAGCTCGCGGACGGCATTCGGATCATCACGCCAGCCATCGGCAAATAAAATATCTCCTTCTCTTTGCACATTTCTGATCATTTCCTGATAAATGCCATTTTGTTTCTGGAGTTCGGCCATACGCTGCTGCCGCTGCTCTCTGGCCGCATCCGCTTTCTTCTGCGCGGTATCCACCGATTTCTGATTCGGCGCTTCGCCTTCGAAATGAGCCGGTGCCGGATGATGCGCGGATCCGCAAACCGGACATGGGAGACCTTCTTTCAGTTCCGCCGCCAGAATACCGGCCTGCTCCTCCAGGAAAAGACGATAGAGCCGTTCATACGCCTGTTCCAGCTTCCAGTAATTTTTATCGGCGGCTTCATGTTCATTCAATGCTTTACGGCAGACCATTTCCTGCTGCTGCTTTGCTTCCATCTGCTCCAACAGTGATGTGATCCGGGCCAGGCGTTCCCGGCCAAGTTCCGCCTGATGGGACAATCGAAGCTGATTCTCTGAGCGCATGCCTTTTTCAGACAGCCGCTGGCTATAGACCTCCTGCTGCACAGCCATGGACGCCTGCTCCTTTTTCAGCGCCTCGGCCTTTGCACCCATTTGCCCCAGCATTTCTTCTGTTTTGCGTAAAGTCTCCGCCCTGTGATCATAGGCATCGTACAATGACATCCACTCCGCCGCACGGTACATCACTTCTTTTAAGCCTTCCGCCTCCTGATCGTAAAGATTCCGGCAGGAGAGTCTCTCATTTTCAGCCATTTTTCGCTGCTCCTGCAACTGCTGATATTCCGTTTTCAACTGCTGCATCAGCGCATCCGCCGTCTGCACACGCTGCACGGCCGTCCATGCCGTCCGGACATCCGCAATCTTTACTTCCAGTTCCCGCCGTCTTGTCTCCGCCCCTTCATACCTTGCCTGATCTTTCCGGCAGATCGCCGCCATCACTGCATCCACCAGACCGGCCTCCGGATAATTTTTATCCAGCAGTTCTTCAAGCTGCGCCTGCTCCTCACTGTCCGGCTCGGCCGTTACCTGCGATAATTCATACATGTACTGCTTACGCACATCTTCCAGCTGCCCGTAATATTTCTTCGCCTCATTTTTCAGATTTTCCTGAATACGCCAATACAGACTCGTCCTGAATATTTTTGAAAAAATAATTTTTCTGTCCTTAGAGGAAGCGTGAAGCAGCCGCATAAAATCTCCCTGGGCAATCATGGCAACCTGCATAAACTGTCCCGCATCCAGACCGATAATTTCCACGATCTTCTGGTCTATTTCCTTTTTGCGCCCTTTAAAGGCAGAACCGTCCGGCATGATCAATTCCACCGATGCCTTTTCTTTCGTCATGGTCACACGGCCATCCGCCTGCCTGCGCTTGCTGGCCCGCTCATACTCCGGCTTTCTCGTAATCTGATATTGCCTGTCACGATAAAGAAATGTCAGACTCACAAAAGTTGTGACATCATCGGCCGCATACTGGCTGCGCATCATGCGCCCGTCCCGCTGCCCGCCGCTTGTCTGGTCATACAGGGCATAAACGATGGCATCGAATAAAGTTGTTTTTCCGGCACCCGTATCACCGGTTACGAGAAACAGGCCGCCCGTCAAATGAGAAAAATCCACCGCCGTATAGCCCGCATAGGATCCAAAGGCCGACATTTCAATTTTTAAAGGTCTCATCCGATGTCCTCCTCCCTTGAGCGGTTAATGACCGACTGGATCATTTTCGATTCCTGCTGTGTCATCTCCCTGCCCTGTATCCCCTCAAAAAAACGGGCAAATATTTCTTCCGGTGTCATGACCATTGCCGCCTGAAATGATTCTGTCAATTGCCGGCGTGTCCGGCTGTTATCGACCCGAACCTCCAGTAGATGGGGATACGCATCCAGAAGCCGCTCTCTGGCATCCGTATTTTCCTGCTCATCTGTCAAAATAACGCTGACATAATCATCATTTTCTTTCTCCGGCGCTGCCAGCAGTTCCAACAGTTCACCCCGAAGCAGACGCACATCCCGCAGAGGCTTTAAGTCCAGCCGGGTAATCACCGGGTCCGCTCCCTTTTCATGAAGTTCCACCATGGTCAGGGATTTATGATGCCCGGCTTCGCTCACCGAATATTTGAGCGGTGATCCGCAGTAACGGAATTTCGGCATTCCTACACTCTGAGGTCCGTGAATATGGCCAAAGGCTCCATAATCAAAAGCCTCCAAAGCCGACACATCCACCTGATCCAGTCCGCCTGCCTGCAGCACTTCTGAATCACAGGTAACAACCTGCGCCCCGGCGGACGTAAAAAACTGATGGGCCACAATGACGTTTCTCGCCTTCGGATCCATCTGCTCCCTCGCCAAAAGTGCCCGCACCATATCCTCGTAAGTGGCTGGGGCCGCCCCTTCCTCAAACAGATGCCTGATATAAGGCGGCTTCATAAAGGGCATCAGATAAAAATCCACTGCGCCGTACTCATCCGTCATCCGCACTCTTTGCAGATATTCTCCCGTTTCCGGCGGCAATGCCGCAATATGTATCCGAAGCCTTGACAAAAGCGCCGAGGCATAATCAAGACGCTCGGCTGAATCATGGTTCCCCGCTGTTATAAAAATCTCCGGTCCTCCATCTATTTCTGACAATGCCGTCAAAAACCGGTTAAATACAGTGACTGCTTCCCCGGAAGGCACCGGCTTGTCATAGACATCACCGGCTATGACAATGGCATCCGGCCGGAATTTTCTGGCCATCTCAACAATCTGAGCCAGAATGACCGCCTGGTCTTCCAGCAGATGATATTGGTAAAACTGTTTGCCGATGTGCAAATCAGATAAATGAAAAAAACGCATTGCTTCCTCCTGTAATATTTAAATCGGGCCCGGCACGCCGTAACAGTTCGGTCATGGCGTGCCTTTGTCCCGAACTACCTTCACTGTTATCAATATTCTTGTTTAAAACACTTTCAAATACATCACAAAACACAGCTTCTGCATCGAGCTTGTCTGTGTCATTTGTGAATAGGATTTCTACTTTTGACCCTGCTTCTTTCATTGCTATATGCAAAAAGCTTTTGGCATACCGCCCGGCATTTTGCAGCAGATTTAAAAATATTCTGTCGAGAGCCGTTTCGTCTCCCAGTATCCATACTGGATGTTCCGGCAAGTCGACGGTTATATCGAGGGATGACCGGGCCAATAGCTGATAGTTGCCTGTCAGCGATTCTCTCAGCGCTCTGGAAGCGTCCACCCGGCCCAGTTTCAAACCATAATCTCCTGCATTCAGACGGGAATAATCATAAAACTGCGTGACCAGCGTCCTCATTGTCTCCGCCTTCTTTTCAATGATCGAAAGCGTTTCGGCTGTTTCAGCATCCATGCGGCTGCTGTCTTCCGATTTGCGCATCATTTTCAGATAGCCGAGAATGACCGTCAATGGCGTCCGCAGATCATGACTGATATTTTCTATCTGCTTTTGAAATTCTTTTTCTCTTTTCTCATAACTTAATCGTTCTTTCTGAATGGCTGCCAGCAGATCATTGGCAGCGCACAGCATTTTCCCCAAATGCTGGTTCGGCACCGGCATATGAAGCATCTGATTTCTGGTCAGATCTTTTTGCACCTCCCGCATCTGCTCTGTCATTTCATGCAGAGCAGACACGAGCGTGAAGTAGCGAAAAGCAAAATAAACTGCCGCCGCTGTTACGATGATTAAAACCACTTTTATCATTTTAAAATTCTCTTTTTCTTAATAATGCGGCACCCGCCAAAGTAAAAGCGATCACACCGATCAGCCCGGAGATCACACATCGGGCCATACCAGCCGCCGTCTCCCATATAACCGTACATTCGGATAAATTGACAGACATGGCGCCAAAAAAGTTGACCGGCATCCACATGGCCACTTTATAAAAAGCGTAAACGCGAAAACCAAGCAGGAAAAAGATTTTTGGAAGAATGTTACTATTTACAGCCGATTTAATGATTGATTTAGGAGAAGCTCGTTTTGAGC
>CAYURX010000132.1:0-7580 GCA_964447245.1 uncultured Coprococcus sp.
TTCCTCTGCCCTGGAATGTCCGGCAATGAACTTTAGGATTCGGTCCTGCATCTGCTTAAAATAGTCGTAGGTCGGCTGTGCGCCGATGACCGTCCCGTTCATGCGGACCGGATGAACGATCATCGTCCCGCTTGGCACTATAAACGAATAATCTGTGGAAACGGCCAGCGGAACACCGATGGAATGGCTCCCGCCAAGTACAAGAGAAACCGTTGGCTTACTGCAGGAGGCGATCATCTCCGCTATTGCAAGCCCCGCTTCCACATCGCCGCCCATGGTATTGAGCAGCACAAGGATCCCGTCAATATCACAATTATCCTCAGCCATGGCCAATTGCGGCAGCACATGCTCATATTTTGTCGTTTTCACATTGCCGGGCGAATGTTCATGCCCCTCGATCTCTCCGATAATGGACAGCAAATACAACTGGTGCCTGCTGCTGTTTTCTTTCAGCACCACCTGTCCGTATTCCCTGATCTGTTCATTGTCCTCCTGCTGCTTTGACTGCTGATTATTCTCCTGGTTCGGTTCCGCCATGCTATCACCTCATAGATTGTCATTTCGTCATATTCTCTTAACCTGATGATAGCATGCTCAATTATATTGAAATTATTCAATGATCGTGATCCGTTTTGTTTCTTCCGTTTCCTGAACAGAACCGCCGGTCTCTGTCTCGCCGGTTTCCGGCACCGCCTGACTGGCATTGACCGTCTGCTTTTCTATGTAACCGGTTAAAACCGACGCAATGGTTTTGTAATTGCTCACCCGTCCTGAAGTTTCCGAAACATACCCAAGTTCATCAGCCAGACTGTTCGTCATGGCCACAATATAGGTTCTGGCGTCATCAATGGCATGTCCGGCAATGACAATTTCCGACAGATTGCTGCCGATCCCTGTCCCGGCATCATAAGTACAGGTCATGCCGGATACCTGCAAAAATCCCTCTGCCGACGGATAACCACTAAAACTTTCCTCAAGTGCAGACCGAAGCTCACCGCCTGTCATCTTGCAGGTCACAAGATATAAATTGTCATCAAACAATGCGTCGATCTGTCCCCGGCTGACACTGCCCGACCGCAGTTCGCCCTGAATGGACCGATCCTCGATCAGCGCCACTGCAGCGCCATCGCCCACAGTGGCATCCAGCATGGCATCCGCCGTCAGATTACCGGTAGCTGTCTCTGCGTTATGATAAACGACATCTGCTTCCACTGGTATTTCGTCCGTCTCAGACTCAGACACTGATATTTCATCTGTCTCTGTCTCAATGTCTGTTTCAATATCTGTTTCAGTCTCAGACACAGAAAAGTGAACGCTGCCAACCTGCATGCCCCCGGCCGAGCTCCGGTTCTGTTTGACATTTTCCAACGCCTGTACAACCGTATCATCCGATGTCAGACCGTCATACATTGCCGATTGATAAAAAACATTGTCAATTTCTGACTGATCACGACGGATCTCGATACTGGCCACACCGATGACACTGCCTCCCCTTCCGGCACAGGCAATCATGGCGCCACTTTCCGTTATGTCCGAAAAGTCTTCCGCATGCCCGCTCTCAATGACCAGGCTCACACCTTTAATATCGGCCAGTGCCTCCGTCACCTCATCATCTCCGGTATATGCCAGCACGATCATTGCGTCTGTCCTGCCGTATAATTGCTGCATGACATCCTTCACCGCTTCAACAGGATCTTCAACAACCAGGCCGTCCCTGGCTGCCTGCACCTGATTGATCCCCGTTGTTACACCAACGATCCCGATACGGACGCTGTTAATATTAAGTATTTTATAATTTTCAAATGCATTGCTGCCGTCCGCCTTCTTTATATTTGCCGCAAGAAACGGAAATCCGGCTTCCGCGCGCAGGGACGACAAGGTATCTGCGCCGTAGATAAAATCCAGCGGTCCCGGCACCATGGCATCATAACCGGCCGCATTCATCAGCGCAATAATGGAACGGCCATCGTCCATTTCCGCTGCTTCATTTCCGCCAAGACAATTGCCTGTGTCCAACAGAAGCACATCACTGCCATCGTTGGCGGCCTCCCTGGCAATAGCCGCAATTTTCTCATAGCCTGCATAAAGTCCGCCCTCATAAGCGATCTGTCCCTGTATATCTCCCGAATAAACAATCTTCAGCGCCGCATTCCGGTCAGGCCGGAATATAAAATGTCCGATGACGGCAGCCAGGATCACCGCTAACAGTCCAATCACGATCATCTGATGGCGTCTGGACAAACCGAAGGCCGACGGCGGCATTGTTTCTTTTTGATTTTCCTGCATGCCGTACTCCCTATTCTTCTTCACCGATAATCGTCACCTGGCACATCTTCATGGCAGCCAGAGCATTCTGATGACTCTCCGGCGTCACACCCGCGCAGCAGGACGCATCAACAATGATCTCCGTATCCGGCAAGGCCGCTTTCAGAAGCAGCGCATTGGAAATCACACAGATGTCCGTGCAAAGTCCGACCAATTCGATTTCATCAATCGGCGCCATTCTGGCAATGCCGCTGACACACCCTGCAAGACCAGTGGATCCAAAGGTCGGTTTATCAAAAATCAGTGAATGATTCTTAAGGGCATAGGCATTCAGATCCTCCTGGATCTCCCATCCTTTTGTTCCCCGGATACAATGCACAACCGGCAGCTTCTGTCCTTCCTGGGTCTTAAGATAATTTTCCTCATGGGTATCTCTCGTAAACATCACAGGCCCTTTAAAGGCATTGACTTTTTCAATCACTTTCGGCAATATAGCCTGCGCCTCCTTCGTCCCTAATGCACCGTCAATAAAATCATTCTGCATATCAATAACAACTAAGTATTTGCTCATTTAATCTTCCTTTCTGTTTGTGTTCCTGCTGCAGATATTGCTTCTGCTACTGGTAATAACGCAGCACATGCTCCGGATAAACAGTGTCACCGTAACCATCCCAGCCGAGATTTTCACTCATCATATCCGAGAATGCCTGTGCATTCTCCTTTGTGTAGCCACCGTCCCGTTCAATTGCCCAGTTAATATAATGATGTCCATAATTATACCCCTGAAGGGCAAGCTTCAAACGATTCGTATCCCCCGGCCCTTTGCATCCGGCCAGTTCAAGGCAGTCGGCAAAATAGTGTATCCCCGTCTTGATGGAATATTCGGGATCTTCAATACTCCCCGGAGACTGCTCATATTCCGTATTATAAAAGCACTCTGAACACTGCATCACATCTGTTCCCTGGCCGCTGCTCTCCTGCTGCATCATCGCTTCAATCACTTCTACATAGGAAGCGACCCCATACTCTGCCGCATACTGCTCGATCAGCGGTTCATAAGCCAGCACATCCTCGTTGACCAACGCCCTGCCCGAATGGCCTTTCATCCTGGAATAAGCAAAACCAACGATCAATACCATCAGTGCACAGCCAATGATCACAATGATCTCCATCCGGCGTCTGGCCATCAGACGACGCCTCGCCTGGGCCTGTCTGGACGATATCTTTTTTTTCTTTGGTGTATTCATATTTCAACTCCTGTATTTTCCCATTTTAACATATTCAATGTCATTTGGCTACCCCAAAACCACACTTGACACAGGACCAACAGAATGCTATAACAATAGAAGACAGTTCGTTGGCACCATCCTGTCTATAAACAAAACCAGGGCTATGTGTGGGATATTCAGTCGGACATAGCTTTAAGCTATGTCTTTTTTCTATATACCCGATCCAATCATTCAATCATTGAGAAAGGAAATTCATCATGTATTTACTGAAAACAGAGCACAGCTTTGATTCTGCGCATTTTCTTGCAGGATATGACGGCAAATGCCGCAATATTCATGGCCATGAATGGCGCGTTGTCATTGAGATCTGCCGTGAAGACCTGGATGACGCCGGGCAGACAAGGGATATGATCTTTGATTTCGGACAATTAAAGAAAGATGTCAAAAGAGAAGTCGATGCCCTTGACCATGCACTGATCATTGAAAAAGGCAGCCTGCGTCCGGCCACTTTAAAAGCGCTGCAGGAGGAGGATTTTAAAATCATTGAACTGCCTTTCCGCCCGACGGCTGAACGGCTGGCCGCTTACTTTTACACACGTATGACCGGATACGGTTATCAGGTTTACAGATCAACCGTATACGAAACACCGCAAAATTGCGCAACCTATTACGCGCATCAGGCACTGTGAGGCATGATTGATGGAAAAATTTATGGAAAGTTCTAGACAAACATCGGCTGAAACATTGACAAAGGCATTTGCACCCAACCCTCAAACCTATGATGTTGTGGAACATTTTGTCAGTATTAATGGTGAAGGCCCGCTGGCTGGCGAATTGGCTGTCTTCGTTCGTTTCAAAGGCTGCAATCTGGCCTGCCGCTACTGTGATACCCGATGGGCCAATCAAAGTGATGCAAAGGCCGTCGCCATGACTGCTGATGAAATCTACCAGACCATCCAGGACACCGGCATCCGAAACGTCACACTGACCGGCGGAGAACCGCTCTGGCGTCCGGGTATTGATCTATTGCTTCGGCGGCTGTGCAGTGATCCGCATCTTCATATAGAAATAGAAACCAATGGCAGTATCGATCTGGCACCCTTTGCCGTACTTCCATACCCGCCTGCATTTACGATGGATTACAAACTGTCCTGCAGCGGTATGGAAACATCCATGCGGACCGATAATTTTGCGCTGCTCACAAAAAAAGACACTGTTAAATTCGTCGTTGGTTCCCTGAAGGACTGCAAACGTGCCGCCAGGATCATCAACGAATACCATCTTATTGGAAAATGCCATCTCTATCTGAGTCCGGTTTTTGGCAGCATTGCACCTGCTGACATCGTTGAATTTATGAAAGCAAACAGGATGAACGGCATCCGGCTTCAGATTCAGATGCATAAGGTCATCTGGGACCCTGACAGGCGCGGGGTCTAAAACACAGGGAGGTAAACATCAACATGGCAATCGATACAGAAGCAATTAAACAGCACATCCGGGGCATCCTTATTGCATTGGGCGATGACCCTGAACGGGAGGGCTTAAAAGACACCCCTGACCGCGTCGCCAGAATGTATGAGGAAGTCTTTGAAGGCATGAATTATACCAATCACGAGATTGCAGAAATGTTCAATAAAACTTTTGAACAGGATCTTGAACTTTCCGGCCGCTTTGAGGACATGGTCATTGTGAAGGATATTGAAGTGTTCAGCTATTGCGAGCATCACATGGCCCTCATGTATGACATGAAAGTGACTGTCGCCTACATTCCCAACGGTCGTGTCATCGGACTGAGCAAAATCGCCCGTATCGCTGACATGGCTGCTAAACGGCTGCAGCTTCAGGAACGAATCGGCTCCGATATTGCGGAAATCATTCAGGAAGTCACCGGCTCCGACTCTGTTGCCGTCAAAATACAGGGCTGCCACAGTTGTATGACGGCCCGGGGCATCAAAAAAACGGCATCACAGACAGTCACTACCACCTTTACCGGCCGGTTCAAAGAAGACCAGACTTTACAGATGCGTCTGTTTATGTCCTGACCGGCAGCAATATAAAATTAAGATGGAGGATTATTAATGAAAGCTTTAGTATTATCCAGCGGCGGTGTGGACAGTACCACCTGTCTTGGCGTCGCCATTGACCAATATGGCAAAGAAAATGTCATTGCGCTGGCCATCACCTATGGCCAGAAACACACAAAAGAAATCGAATCAGCCAGAGCCGTTGCCGATTATTACGGCGTTGAAATGCTGCATCTGGATCTGACAACGATTTTCCAGTACAGCGACTGCTCGCTTTTGAGTCATTCAACACAGGCCATTCCGGAGGAATCCTATGCAGAACAATTGAAGCATACGGATGGTCATCCCGTTTCCACTTATGTTCCATTCAGAAACGGACTTTTCCTGTCCTGTGCCGCCAGCATCGCCCTCTCCAGGGGCTGCGATGTGATTTTCTATGGCGCCCACAGTGATGACGCGGCCGGAAGCGCCTATCCGGATTGCAGCAATGTGTTCAAAAACGCCATGAACCAAGCGATCTATGAAGGCAGCGGCCATCAACTGACCGTCGAAGCGCCTTTTGTCAATCTGACCAAGGCTGACGTTGTCCGCACCGGGCTCCGGTTAAATGTGCCCTATCATCTCACATGGAGCTGCTACGAAGGCGGCGACGTGCCATGCGGCCGCTGCGGTACCTGTATTGACCGAAAAAAAGCCTTTGAAGCCAACGGCGTCAAAGACCCGGCATTGAGATGATAAGGAGGACAAATGATCATGACAGGACGTTCCAAAGAAGAAACAAAGGGTATCACCCATCTTGGAAGCAAGGGTACAACCTATGATTTTAACTACGCACCGGAAGTGCTTGAAACATTTATCAACAAACATCCCGACCATGACTACTTTGTCAAGTTTAACTGCCCGGAATTTACAAGTCTCTGCCCTATGACCGGACAGCCTGACTTCGGCAATGTAATCATTTCCTATGTGCCGTCAGAACGCATGGTTGAAAGTAAATCGCTGAAGCTCTATCTTTTCAGTTTCCGCAATCATGGCGATTTCCATGAAGACTGCATGAACATTATTATGGAGGATCTGATCAAACTGATGGACCCAAAGTATATCGAAGTCTGGGGCAAATTCCTGCCTCGCGGCGGTATCTCCATTGACCCTTACTGCAATTATGGCAAACCGGGTACGAAATGGGAAGAAATCGCTGCCATGCGGCTGGCCAACCATGACCTTTATCCTGAAAGGGTCGATAATCGCTGACAAAAACGGGGGAATAATTTCCCCCTATTTTTTGAGTGTCTTCAGTTTTGCAATTAAATCGGCTGATTCCATCAGCTTTTTTTCCTCATCAGGAGCATTTTTCCTGCAATCATCAAAATATTCATAGAAAAGCTGCATACAGGCAGCGCTTGTCTTCCATCTTTCCAGAGATTTTTCAGATAATACGCTCTTTTTGATGCCATAATGCGCCATCAGATAATTTCCAAAATAATCCGTAAATTTCTGCTGTCCATAAGCATTCATATGTTCATCATTATAAAAATCCTCACTTTAATCAAGTCCCAGACCGGTTCCATATTCCACACACTCCAGCCTGTAACCGGTCTCCAGTTCCACCCGCTCAAGAAATTGACCGACAAAATCCAATTCCTTTAAGACAGCAGCCGGTTTTCTTTTCTGCGTACCGGTAAAATAATGAATGCCCGTCATGCGAATGCCCGGATAATGCTTACGGTTACGGATCATTTCTATCACATCCTCCGCATCCATGCCAAACTGACTGCCGCCGGTGACACGCACAAGCACATCCGCGGTCACTCCCTTTTTCATGGCACAGGTGTTGATGACCTCCATATGTCTGAAACTCTCCGCCGTCAGAACACCCGCTCCGTCCTCCAGGGCCCGCTCCACATCGCCATAGGATTTATGAACTCCTGAAAAAACAACCTTCTGCATATCTATATGCAGTCTCTCACAGATACAAAGTTCTCCCGGGCTGCACACTTCGACCTTTGAAAACTGTTCCGGTAAAATTTTCAGCAGAAACGGATTGGCCTTGATTGAAAAGCAA
>CAYURX010000133.1:0-7571 GCA_964447245.1 uncultured Coprococcus sp.
AGCTTGTTTAAGTGCGCCATTTTTTGGCTGACTTCTACTTTCTTTCACACTACACCTCCAAATAATTAACTGCTTCATTGCGCGCTTCCGAGAATTAACGCCATGTTTTTTACAATATACTCCTGAGCCTGCCGATTATACAGAATAAGCATAAAATCCACACCTTTAAAACTTGTTCTTTTTTCAGCCGTAATTCCCAACTGACTGCCCTTTTCTGTAGGTAAGGTACACACTTTATTGAATTCCTGACTCAATTCCTCCATCAGAAAATCATTTTGTTTAAGCCATTGTACAATCGGTTTATAGGACAGTTTCTGATAAACATTTTGATCAATCATTTCATTGATCTGTACAACCAGCCTGGATATCGATTGATCTTCCCTGTAAACAAATGAAGACAATACCTCCAGCGGAAAATTCTGTTTATCGCTTTTTCTCACTTTTTTTCCAATGTATCCATTGTTGCGCTTCACTTCTTCCAATATCTCTTTGACAAAATACATACAGCGAATCACATTAGGATTGTTAAGCACCGCATCATCATTCACGGCATATTATTCACTGGATGACGTCCATCTGCAATTCTCTGCAAATACTGAATTGCTGTCTCAAGCTTTTTCATATCTACGGATTCCATAGCACCATCCCCCTTCTGGCAGCTAATGTTTTTCATATTTTCCCATGTTCCACCTGTATTGCTTCAGGTCCCCTGACCTGTATTGTCAAAACCTTTCCGTTTTCTGGCCACTTCGATCAATTGCTTCGCTTCATCAAAAGCTCCCGGAAGATAATCTTCCGTCCATTCCTTCCCGGCCTTTTCCTGCCTCTTGATAGCTTCCCAGTTTGCGGCAAGTGCCGCGTCATCCATGGACTTTTCCTGTCCAAATACATGTGGATGGCGGCGTATCATCTTATCACTGACATTTTGAATCACATCATCCATCGTAAATAGGCCTTCTTCTTCGGCAATCTGCGCATGTAAAACAATCTGCAGCAATAAATCTCCCAGTTCCTCCTTCAGATTATCCGCATTCCCGGTCTGTTCCAGAATACGAATACCGCCAATAACTTCAGCCGCTTCTTCAATACAGGCCGCTTTCAGACTCGTATGGGTCTGTGCTCTGTCCCATGGACATCCGTCTTTTGCCCTTAATCTTGCAATAATCTTTTGAAATTCCTCAAATTTCGTCATGCTTCTCCTCCGCTTTATGATCTGCCGCTATCATTCTGATCAGATATTTTGGAGCCACGTAATCCGTGAGCCACACGTCATTATCGGCCAGGTAAAACACAATGCCGTCGGCGGCCATTTTTGCCGCATCCACCTGTAAAACAACAGGGTTCCCTTTGTAAGCTCTCCGTCTGGCAACTTTTCCGGCCGTCGGTATATCCCAGGACAGATGCACCTTCTGTCTTGACATATGCTTCAGGCCATCGCTCATGATCGCGTCCAGATAGGGACTGATCGTGCCATGATACAGGATATCCGGCGGCATTGCTTCTTTGTAATCCATTTCAAGCCATGGGATCGAATGCCCCTGTCTGCACCGGATCATCAGAGCCTGTCCTTCCATCTTTAAACCATAGCGCTGTTTATCATCCATACGCACCATTTCCATAAGTACCGGTAGATTCAGATAATACTTCGGATTCCTGTTGCATGCATTAAACTTGCGGATCAATTCATCCACCTTCACCCATCCCTGCAAATTCATGGCAACATTGATCTTTTCCGGCTCATGCCTTAAAACCCTGCAGAGCGCACCGCCAAGCCTCCGCCCGCTTCTTTTCAGCATTTCCCTGTCACCATCTGTCAGATTCTTTAAGGCGCCGGTCTGTTCAATCATGTCACTGTTATCAACCATATCTGTTTTTCACTTCCTGTCTGTCATCATTCATCTGTCATAATTCATCTGTCATAATTCATCTGTCATGATCCATCTCATGATTCATCCGGCATGATCCGTCCGTCATGACACGTCCGTCATGATCCATCAGCCGTTCTTTCAGCATCGTATTTCTTTTTGTTACCGTTACATTCCTTACAGCGTAAGCCAATGCTTTTTTCGTCCCGACAAGCACCAGTATTTTTTTTGCCCGTGTCACCCCGGTGTAAATCAGATTCCTCTGCAGCATAACATAATGGGTCATCAGCACAGGCATCACAACGATGGGATATTCGGATCCCTGGGCCTTGTGGATCGTCGTTGCATAGGCATGCACCAGTTCATCCAGCTCCGTTGCGTCATAGGTTACCAGCCGTTCATCAAACCGGACTTTTAGCATCCTGTCTTCCAGATCTACCGAGTCAATGATACCGATATCTCCGTTAAAGACCTCTTTATCATAATTATTCCTGATCTGCATGACCTTATCCGCTTTTCTAAAAAGCAAGCCGCTTCTGCGCAACCCCTCACCGTCCGGATTCAGCGCTTCCTGAAGCGCCAGATTCAGATTGGCCGCTCCCACAATGCCCCTTTGCATCGGTGTCAGCACCTGGATCTGCGCAGGCGGTGTCCGGTAATAGTTCGACAATTGACGCTTAACCAGGTCCACGATCAGCGGCACAACCGCCTCCGGATCCTCCTGCCTGATAAAGAAAAAATCCGTATCTTTTCCATTGGAAATGTCCGGCATCTGCCCCGCATTCATCCGATGCGCATTCATGATGATCCGGCTCGCCTGAGCCTGCCGGAATATCCGAGTCAGCCTGATGACCGAAAACCGCTCCGAATCTATCATATCTCTCAGCACATTTCCGGCCCCCACCGACGGAAGCTGGTCAATATCGCCCACCATGACCAGCCGCATATGAGGCGGTATGGCCTTCAAAAGCGCATTCATCAAAATAATATCGATCATGGAGCATTCGTCGACAATCAGTACATCACCTTCCAACGGCTGTTCCTCATTTTTCTGATAACCTTCCGGCGGTTTTGCCTCCAGCAGCCGGTGAATGGTTTTTGCTTCAAGACCTGTAGCCTCGGTCATCCGTTTCGCTGCCCGGCCGGTCGGAGCCGCCAGCAGTATTTTCAGGCCATAAGCCCGATAGGCCGCAATGATGCCCTGAGTGGTCGTCGTCTTGCCCGTCCCCGGCCCTCCGGTAAGAATCATGACTTTTGATAACGCCGCCTGACGGATGGCCGATCTCTGCACCTCATCATAAGTCATCCCAACGGCCTGTTCTATCCTCGTCACATCAACGGACAGATTGGCATTGCCCGTCGCAGCCCTGGCCTGCGTCAGCCTTTGCCACAGCCTGTCTTTAGCCGGCTTTGCAGCCAGTCTCAGCAATTGATTGGCGACACCCGTCTCGGCGTAATAAAAGGCCGGCAAATAAACCGCGTCAAGACGCACATCCTCTCCCACCACCACATCATATGTCAGCTTCGTTTCCAGAATCAGATCTTTATCCTTCAGCATCTGATCCATGGTCATCACAAGGGTCGGCATCTCCGCTTCCAACAGTTCCGAAGCCTTCTTCAATAGCTGCTCACGTTCCGCATAAACATGTCCTTCATCCGCCAGGGCGCTTAACGTATACATAATGCCGCTTCGCAGCCGGACAAAGGCTTCTTTGTCAAAGCCCAGCTTCCCCGCAATACTGTCCGCCGTCTTAAATCCGATTCCCCATATATCATCTGCCAGCCGGAAAGGATTTTCCTTTACCTTTGCTATACTCTCATTGCCGTACTGTTTATATATCTTCGCCGCAAAAGACGTACTCACGCCATGATCCTGTAAAAAGAGCATCACATTTTTGATCTCTTTCTGACGCTCCCAGCTTTCCCGGATCTTTTCCACCCGTTTCCGGCCGATTCCCGGCACTTCCATCAGACGTCCGCTGTCCGTTTCAATGACTTCCAATGTATCCGTCCCGAATTGCTGCACGATACGCTTTGCAAATTTCGGTCCCACACCTTTGATCAGACCGGAACCAAGATATTTTTCAATGCCATAGATGGTGGCCGGCATGGTTTCTTCCCATGTTTGCGCCACAAACTGCCGTCCGTACTTTGCGTCCACTTTCCAGTTGCCGTCCACCAGCAGCACTGAGCCCACATTAACGTCGATCAGATTGCCGACCAGGGGAACCAGATCATGATAGCCCTTCACCAGCACCTTGAGCACAGAATAACCATTTTCAGGATTCTGATAGGTCATGCGCTCAACAACACATCGAATCTTCACCACCGGCTTCCCCTCCTTTCATCGGTTTGCCGCATTTCTTAATTAATAAATTAACACAAAACAGCAATTGCTTCAACAAATATAAGGTTTGTATTGTCATTTTACTTGAAATATGCAAAAATAAAAAAAAGTAAATGAACATCTGAGAGGAAATTATTCGATTATGTCAAATATTATTGAGATCACCGATTTTTCGGCTCCTGAACTGGATATCTATGCCCGCCTGACCGAAGCGCAGCTTTTAAACCGCCATGAGCCGGAGAAAGGATTATTCATCGCGGAAACCCCCATAGTTGTGGAAACGGCTCTTGACGCAGGCTGTACGCCCGTATCCCTGCTGCTTGAAAAAAAATATACCGTCGGACCGACCCGTCAGATCATAGACCGATGCGGCGATATTCCTGTTTATACTGCTGATCTTGATGTCCTGACCCGACTGACCGGCTTTAATCTGACCCGCGGTATGCTGTGCGCCATGCGCCGTCCGCCGCTTCAAAACGCCGTTGATATCTGCAAAAACGCCCGCCGTATCGCCGTACTGGAAAATGTCATGAATCCCACCAATGTAGGGGCCATTTTCCGTTCCGCCGCAGCTCTGAACATGGATGCCGTGCTCCTGACGACGGCCTGCAGCAATCCGCTGTACCGCCGCTCCATCAGAGTCAGCATGGGCACGGTTTTTCAGATCCCATGGGCCTGGCTGGAAAATGAACCGGCGGATTTATTAACAACCAATATGCAGCTGCTGCGGTCATTGGGTTTTACAACGGTTGCCATGGCTTTAACGGATGATACCATCGACATCAACGATCCCCGGCTGGCCAAAGTCGATAAACTGGCCGTCATCCTCGGCACGGAAGGCAGCGGACTGAATGCCGCCACCATCGCCCGGTGTGATCACACCGTCCGCATTCCCATGTCCCATGGTGTCGATTCTTTAAATGTCGCCGCCGCCAGCGCCGTCGCTTTCTGGGAACTGTCCAAAAGGCCGCCCCGGCACTGACATAATTGCCTCAATCGCTGCCGTAACCGCTTCCACCATCAGTGCCTGTGCCATAGACGGCATATCTTTCTTGTCCAGTACCTGTTCCGGCAGATAAGGAATATGTATAAATCCGCTGCGTTTTCCCGGATATTTATTCTCGATCAGATGACAGACACCGTAGGTCACATGATTGCACACAAAGGTGCCCGCCGTATTGGATACGGAGGCCGGAATACGGCGGTCCCGAATGCGCTGCACCATCGCTTTAACCGGCAGCTTCACAAAATAAGCATCGGGCCCGCCGGGAACAATCGGCTCATCAGTCAACTGACAGCCTTCATTATCGGCAAGCCTGCAGTCATCAATATTAATACCTATTCGCTCCACTGTAATATCTGATCTTCCGCCTGCCTGTCCGATGGACAGGATCACATCCGGATCATACCGGCCAATCGCCTCATCGATCACACAAAGGCATTGCCGGTAAACTGTTGGTATCTCCAATTTAATAATCTCTGCACCTGCAATTGTGTCCGCAAGCTGCTTCACCGTTTCAATTGCAGGATTCACCTTCTCGCCCCCAAAAGGCTCAAATCCCGTAACTAATAAAAACGGCAGCGTATCCAATAACATCCAGGCATAGCCGATCTCTTTCGCATCCGCAATGATCTGCTGTACAAGCCGCTCCCCTATGTGCTTTCCTCTGAATGCCGGCCTGACATAAAGGCGCTTCATTTCACAATTTTTTTCATCAAGTTTCCTCAAACCAATACAGCTTGCCAGTGCTCCGTCACAATATGCCACATACAGTCTGCCAAAAGGCAGGCCGTATTTGTGATCCAAATGTCTCAGTTCTTCATCATAATTTTGAATTTGCAGATATTTTTCAAAACTGCTGTCACCTTCAATGAACATACTCGTATATTCATTAAACAATTCGCCAACCTCCTGCGGCAGCGAATATGCAGGCAGCAATTCTATACACACCTGTCCGTCACCTCTGTCATTATTTTCTCTTATTTTTCTATCTTTGCGTTTTGATATGTGATATAAATATGGCTCATGCCAAATACCACCGCACTCACGATCAACAGTATATATCGCAGTGTTATTCCGCTCAGTAAAAATATTCCAACCGGCACAACCGCCAGGGCCATCCTTTTCTCAAACGCCGGCCTTCTAAAGTAAGACACCCAGGTCACCCAATAAATAACAAGTAAAACCACATTGCCTGCCCCGTAAATCACCAATGCCTTCACAGAAGAAAAACCAAATTCCGAAAGGCCGATGTGAAACACCATCAAAAGCATGGACGCATACCGTCCAATCTGCTCTAACAGATTCACCATGACGTTTGAATAGTGTTCTTCCTGATCATGACATTTGATTGCATACACAATGTCAGGGATCAGCATCCATATGATAATGATCAAACCAAATAAATTGATCCAATTGAACCCCATTCGCGTTATATCAGTCATTTCGTTCCATTTCTCCTTTCAGTTCCGCCGGCATCCCCCTTGGCCCACGAACCGCATACACGCCATACTGCCTGATTTTCTCAAAAGACCACATACCCTGCGCGTACTTCTCCAGAAGCTCCAGAACCATTGTGTTTTTTATCGTCAGATTTTTATCGGAATATCTCATTGGGATATTCACCTCAACGGCCTTACATTGACTCCATACGTTTCAGCTTCTTCTTCGTTTTCCTGCTGGCTGTCGCCGAATAGCTCTGATCAATCAGATGATAGATCTGCTCCGGCTCTACACTCCCATCCAGCCGGATACTGATCCAGTTGGACTTGTTCATATGATAGGCCGGAAGAAAGCCCTCCTGCTGCCTCAGCATATCAATAAGCATCGGGTCCAGCTTCACATTCACGATATCCACATAGCCATCGCCGCTCATCCCCAGGTGACTTTTCCCAACAGGCATCATAAGCGCAAACCACTTCTTATTATCCTTATGGCGGAACACCTCATTCTCCGGATATTGTGCCCATGGACATTCCGCTTCGATGCCATATTCTTTTTTTATAAATGTCAGCACTTCTTCTCTTACAGTCATCACTTCACCCCTTTCCATATTTTTTATGAATCATTTGAAAGCTATCGAATGATTGAGTGGCTGTGAATGTAAAATTCTTCCTGACTTGGCTGGAAGGTCTTTTCCTTATATTCAAAACCCCGATCGAATGCTTCTGCATCGCTGTCTTTTATTTCAAAGGCCGCTGATTCATAAAAATAGTATTTTCTTCCATCAAAGAATCCCTGCTCCAGTTCCTTAACAAGCAATGCTGCCGGAAAGATATCCCCTTCCAAACAGACATTAAATCTCTTGCAGCTTCTAAAACCTCTCGCAACATAATTATCAGGATTGCCAAAGATAATG
>CAYURX010000134.1:0-7563 GCA_964447245.1 uncultured Coprococcus sp.
TCGTTGATAATGTCCCTTTGTATATTCGCGCACAGTCTTTGCGGTCACAGTCTCTCCACGAACGGCCCGGATATAATCGCTGATGACCGCCGCTGTCTGTGCCGGTGTCTCGTTCAGAAATTGCAGCCGCACAGTCTCCACCTCAATGGCGGATAAATCCCGTCCAATGACTTCCGCCAGATGAAGAGGGACACTGTTGTAAATCAGATTATAGCAGAAATGACAGACATTTTTCACAGGGAAATGTTTATGCATCCGGTCTTCCAGATCATAAATCCCCGGTTTTGCTGTACACTTACCGGTATTCTTTACCAGACACTGGGCGGAGACCATCACCGGCAGATAACCATAGACAATCATCTCCGTGTCTGCCGTATGTTTAAATCCCGTCAATTCTCTGCGATTAAGTTCCAGTGGCAATGTGATCCCATCAAGCATCGAACCATATGTCCGCTGTGCCAGATCATTCATACAATAAACATTGTAATCACCTACACAGGGCTTTGTCATATCCATGGAACGAAGTATATAAAAGGTTTCCAAATTCCTGATCAAAAATCCGTCAATCACGGACGTATCCCAACGCCTCTTTTGATAAGCCGCCTCCGTCTGCATTCGCAGGATATAAGGCATGGCCAGATAAAAATCTTTGCCTGCCTGGTGAACCTTCGCCGCAGCCTGAATCAGAAGCGCGTCATCGCCTTCGTCATTCATGTAAATTCTCTTAACCTCAGAAAACTGAAGGGCCGTCTCTAACTGTTCCAGATCAGACACCAGCACATGCAGCTTCGGCGTTTTCTTTTCAGAGGCATTCCCGGCGCCAGACCTGTGATTTGCCGTCTGCGTTTTGGCCACGAAATCCTGTTTCCCGGACTGTATATCTGCCGGAGGCCGTCTGTACGGCTTTAAAATCCCGGCCGCCATGGCGCTCAGTGCCTGCCGCCGCAGCTCATTGAGTCCCTGCACACTCATATAGCAGTCCTCGTCCATCTCTATCTCCAGTTTTTCAAAAACAAACGGCGTCCCTCCGGTTTTTAAAAGGCGCTTTCGGACATCTTCCGCCCGCAAAGGCTGATTTTTAGCTGCCTGCACAATTTCTCCATCAAAAACAAAACTGCGCGAATTGTCATACACTTTTATTTTAGCAGGAAAATCTTTCAAAATTTTTACGGAACCATAAATCTTCTCTTTCAGTTCATAATCTTTTACGAAATTTTCCGTGACTTTTTCTATCAGGGCCTCATTTCTTGTACGCATGATGTGACAGGGCTTTGACAGTGGCTTTCCTGAATATTTCTGCAAAAACTCGCTTCCGGCCGCCGCACTTTTTTCTAATTTCACTGAAGTGCCGTCAGGCATTTCGATCACATCGCCGGCGTGCAGATCTCTTTGAACATGCATCAGCAATTCACGCTTCCCCCGGGTTCTGGCCGTTCCAACACAAAGTCCTGAATGATTCGGCCTTTTCACGGACATCATCTCTCTTCCGTTATGCCGCTTAAAATAGCCGTCCGTAAATCCCCCCCGGTTATATAGATCCATCAGTTGTTCACGGTCAGTGCTGTCGATGCCATAACCTTCCGGTCCTTTTTCCATGTAGAGATCCACATATTTCCTGTAAATGGCTGTGGTCAGCGCCGCGTATTCCGGCTTTTTCATCCGGCCCTCGATTTTCAGAGAATCAACACCGATATCCAGCAAAGACGGCAGCATATCCAGTCCGCACAAATCTTTCGGACTTAACAGATGCCCAAAGACTTTGCCTTCTTCACCCTCAAAGGAATAAGCCAGACGGCATGGCTGGGCACACCGGCCCCGGTTGCCGCTCCGCCCGCCGATCATACTGCTTAAGAGACATTGTCCCGAATAGCAGTAACAGAGAGCGCCATGGACAAAAGTTTCTATTTCAAGCCCTGTCTCCTGTTTCATGGCCGCGATTTCTTCTATGTTCAGTTCCCTTGGCGTCACAATGCGGGTCACGCCCTGTGTGGCCAGCCACCGTCCATAGGAGGCCCCACAGACGGTCATCTGGGTACTGGCATGGACCGGCAGATCAGGAAAATTGGCACGGAGCCATTGCAGCACGCCCATATCCTGAACGATGACCGCATCCAATCCCTGTTCATAGAAGGGTCTTAAATAGTCCATGAGCTTTTGTTCAATTTCCGTATTCTTCAAAAGCGTATTCACCGTCAGATATAATCTGCGGCGATGCAGATGGGCGTAGTCAATGGCCTGCAGTATTTCCTTCGTATCCGCATTATCGGCATAGGCTCTCGCTCCAAACAGCATGCCGCCAATGTAAACCGCGTCAGCCCCCGCTTTATACGCCGCACGCATGGTCTCAAAGGATCCGGCCGGTGCAAGAATCTCTGTGTGATCCATATCATTTCTCCTGTATCCGTAAAATTGTATCTGATAAAAATAAAGGGCGCCGCAAATAAACTTTATCTTGCAGCAACCCCTCATGCGTTATGACTTATTATCATTATATGAACGCTGCTGGTAGCCCCTTGCTTCCAGCTTGACGATCTGTTTCTGAAGTTCGTTGATCTCATCCTTCAGCTTCTCAACGTTTTTCGATGATTCCTCCAACTGTATCTGGACAGAAATCAGTTCATGCTTCAGATCATACTCAGCCTTGTCCTTCTCCTCCATATCAGCTTCCAGTTCACCGATACGTTTTCTTGCTTTATAATAATCATCCGCCATATTGAGTTCCAGAAGCGTTTTCTGCATATCGCTGCCCATACGTTTATAGCCCGGCAACTGGTTCAATTCGGACATCTTGTTATTAACATATAATGCAATCTTCTGAAGATATTCTTCGCTTTCATAGCCGCTTAAAGTATAGACCTTTCCGCCTAATAAAACCTGTACATCCGTCTTCGATGCCATCATATATCCTCCTTTATCTTCAGGTAACTATTATTCATTATATACGAATTGCAAAGAAAAACAACCCTTAATTTACAGTCCGCAGTGGGAGCGGGCCAGATCTGTGACGATTCGGCCGCGGGGCGTCCGCTGTAAAAACCCGTTTTTAATCAGATAAGGTTCGTATACATCTTCCAGTGTTCCGGCATCTTCACCGAGAGCCGCCGCCAGTGTGTCAAGTCCCACCGGACCGCCGCCGAATTTCTCCATCATGGTGATCAGAATACTCCGGTCCGCCTGATCAAGACCGTATTTATCCACATCCAGCAGATCCAGTGCTTCGTTGGCCACCTGTTCCGTGATCACACCGTCATGGCAAACCTGCGCATAGTCACGCACCCGTTTTAACAGACGGTTAGCCAGTCTTGGCGTTCCCCTTGAACGCCTTGCCAGTTCAATGGCCCCTTTTTCATCAATGGCCACATGCAGCACATCGGCCGATCGTTTGATGATCGTCATTAATTCTTCATTCGTATAAAACTCCAGCTTGCTGACAACACCAAACCGGTCACGGAGAGGCGCCGTGAGAAGCCCCGCCCTTGTTGTGGCTCCAACCAGAGTAAATCTCGGCAGATCAAGCCGGATCGAGCGGGCTGTTGCCCCCTTGCCAATGACAATATCAATGGCAAAATCTTCCATGGCCGGATAGAGGACTTCCTCCACCTGCCGGTTCAGACGATGAATTTCATCAATAAACAGCACATCACCTTCGGACAGATTATTAAGAATCGCCGCGATTTCTCCCGGCTTCTCGATGGCCGGACCCGATGTCACTTTCATTTTAACACCCATCTCATTGGCAATGATACCGGCCAGCGTCGTCTTGCCAAGACCCGGAGGCCCGTAAAACAGCACATGATCCAGCGGTTCTTCCCGCAATTTGGCCGCTTCAATATAAATCTTCAGCGTTTCCTTTGTCTTCTGCTGTCCGATATAGTCCGTCAGCATCTGGGGTCTGAGATGATTTTCTATTTTAATATCTTCTTCCGCAAATTCTGTTGTAATAATTCTTTTATTCATGTCAGATCACCTAAAATACCATGATTTTTTTCAATGCCTGCTTCAGCAATGTCTCACTGTCCATCATCTCAGCATCCGGCACACTCTGCACAGCTCTTACCGCCTCCGAATTGCTGTACCCCAGCGCGGCCAGCGCCAGGATCGCTTCTTCCTTCGCCGTCGTATTGCCGGTACCGCCTGCGCTATCCAATTGTACACGATCTCCCGAACCGGTGATCATCGATTCAAGATCCATCTTGTCTTTCAATTCAATAATCATTCGT
This sequence comes from uncultured Coprococcus sp., assembly GCA_964447245.1. Classification (GTDB taxonomy): domain Bacteria; phylum Bacillota; class Clostridia; order Lachnospirales; family Lachnospiraceae; genus Coprococcus_A. Next base: position 4,221 of record CAYURX010000134.1, read on the forward strand.
TTGGCCGTCTTTGCTCCGACGCCCGGCGCTTTGGAAATGGTTTTCACATCCTCCGCCAGAATCGCAAGGCGCAGTTCATCCGCCGTCATGGTCGATAAGATTCCAAGCGCCCCCTTCGGTCCCACACCACTGACGGTGATCAGCAGTTTAAAGACCGACAGGTCATCCTTTGTTAAAAAGCCAAACAGGCCCAATGCGTCCTCACGCACATAGGTATACGTATATATTTTCACCGAAGTACCGATGGAAGGTAATTTCTGCATCACAGATGCAGGTACTGAAATTTCATAACCGACGCCATGGCACATAATCACAATGGCTTCCTTCCCCACATCGGCCAGTTCTCCCTGAATAAATGCAATCACTGTTTTCACTCCTTTAAGAGACATCATATCACAAAGCCCCATAAATGGGTAGAAGAAATTTTCTTTGTATGCTAAAATAAAAGTGCAAAAGCAAACGAAAAGAAAAAAACGGAGACGAAAAACATGTACATTCATACGGAAACTTTTTTATCTGATGTAACGCTGCCGGAGAAAACGCTGCTGCTGAATATCGAAACGACCGGTCTGTCCTCACGCAATGCTTTCATCTACATGATCGGTTTAGGCTGGCGGCAGAACGACACCATGAAACTTCAGTGCCTGTTAGCCGAAAGCCGCATGGATGAACGGAAATTGCTGGATACATTGCATGACCTTCTTGCGGATTACCGCCGTCTTCTGACTTATGGCGGACACAGCTTCACTTATCGTTTTCTGAACGAACGGTGGTACAATTATCATGATGAGAATGATTCCCTGTGGCATAATATCAAAACCGATGATCTGCAAAAAGATTTAAGCCGTTATAAAGCCTGCCTGCCGCTCACTGACCTGAAAAAAACAACGGCTGAAGATTTTGTTCATTTTAAACGTCAGACAGGCAAAACCGGAAAAGAACTGATTGATATTTATATGCAGTGGGAACGCTCTCACACAGACGACCTGCGCGATCTGCTTCTGGCTCATCACAGTGATGACATGCGTTCCCTCCTCCATCTGCAAAAGCTTTTGGCCTATATGGCTTTCTGGAATGGGGATTTTAAAGATACGCCGTCATGGCGTTTAGAAAATGATCGCTGCATTTTCAGCATTCAATTAAAAGATGAAATCGTCCATCCGGTTCAATACCGGACGGAATATGCCCTCGTTACCCTTGATGCTGACACGGCCACTGTTACCGCTCCCGTCTATTTTGGGCGGCTCAGGCATTTTCTTCCGGGGCCGGTCAAAGATTATTATTATCTGCCTGTGGAAGACCAGGCTGTCCATCGTTCGGTGGCCTGTTATGTTGATCCGGCTTATCGAAAAAAAGCAACGGCAGCCACCTGCTATATAACGAGAGAAGGGCTTTTTCTCCCCACAGGTCTGAAGGATCTGCCGTCGCTCTTTCAGGAAGGCTACCATTCAAAACCCTATTACATCGAATATGCTCCGGAAACATGGCAGAAAAATCCACGGATACTTCATGATTATCTTGTTTCGGTCATTAACCGGAAAACTGAAAAACCCGCTCAGTGAATGGTTATCTGAACGGGTTTTCTCTGTCATTTATTCTTCTTAACCTTTCCTAATATGGAATGGAAATTCAGCTTCTCCTTTGCCTCATTGGCCAGTTGATCCAGTTCTGTCTCAGCCTCTTTCTCCACATCCCTTGTGGACTGCATCTGATACTTCTGCTTCTCAATCTGCTTGAGCACTTTCCGGCGGCCGGATTTTGTCAGTATCATATCTATAAAGACATCCCGCCCTTCACTGTAGATCCATGGCATAAGCGCACAGATCTTCTCCTTGGCGGCATGACCGTCCCCGGCCTTTTTTGCGTCCAGGGCGATCTGATGCATCTTGAATTGACGGTCACAAATAAATATTGTATAGTCTGTCGGTTTTTCCACCGTACCATAGACCGGATTTTCAAAACAGGCAATAATATCCGAATTGCGGATCACTGTACACATTTTAAACAAACGCATGGAAAACAGGAGAACGAATTGTTCGGTGACGACAAGATTGCCGCAGCTCACCACATTTTCTTTCTCCATATCTTTTTTTAATAATGTATAATCTTTCTTGCTGTGTCCGAATACTGATTTTTCAAAATGAAACGCCTGATAAACGATGGCCAGTCCGAGTACTGTCATCAGAACAGCAATCACCAGTCCGAACGTATAGGCCCATTTGCTCGCCGCGTCATAATTTCCAAGCATTTCCTGAATAATGGCCGCAATAATACTGATGGCTGTAAAAAGCACGGCGCTGCCTATCATCAGTCTGATGATAAAACATTTCAATTTAATACTGTAATATGGCTGCATAAAAAGCCCCCTTATCCGGCGATAATAAAAAGCAAAGGGACTGTGCCTACAGTTTGCAGACAAAGTCCCTGAAATCGTCAATAATTATTCTTCAACTTCTTCTTTATTGACATCTAAAGCTTTGATGCTCAGGCTGATTTTCTGAGCTTCTTCGTTGAAGTCAACAACTTTGGCCGTAATCATCTGACCATATTCAAGTACGTCTGACGGCTTGTCAACATGCTCTTTGGAAATCTGAGAAACATGAAGCAGTGCGTCAACACCCGGTTCAAGTTCAACGAACGCACCGAAATCCGTCATTCTTGCAACTTTGCCCTCTACAACATTGCCGACAGCATATTTATCAGCGGCTGTCAGCCAAGGATTGGACTCAGGGAATTTCAGGCTTAATGCAATCTTCTCGCCCTGGATATCCTTGATCAGTACATTCAGAACATCGCCGACCTTCAGAACCTTCTTCGGATTCTCTACACGGCCCCAGGACATCTCGGAAATATGAAGCAGGCCATCTGCGCCACCCAGATCAATGAATGCGCCAAAATCTGTGACATTCTTAACACGGCCTTCGATGGTCATGCCAATCTCAATTCTCTCAAATAACTCTTTCTGTTTCTGAGCCTTTTCAGCAAGAATCAGCTGTTTTCTGTCGCCGATGATTCTTCTCTTGCGAGGATTGAACTCAGTGATCACAAAGGAAATCTCCTGTCCCTGATATTTGGCCAGGTTCTTCTCATAATTGTCGGATACAAGGCTTGCAGGAATGAAGACTCTTGCTTCTTCAACGACAACACTTAAACCGCCGTCAAGGACATTGGCAACAGTTGCTGTTAAGACTTCTTTGTTGTTGTAAGCTTCTTCAATTCTCTTGTTGCCTCTCTCAGCCAACAGTCTCTTGTAAGTCAGTAAAACCTGACCTTCGCCATCGTTGACCTTTAAAACTTTGGCCTGCATTGTGTCGCCAACATTTACAACGGTTCTTAAATCAAG
>CAYURX010000135.1:0-7456 GCA_964447245.1 uncultured Coprococcus sp.
CATCTATGTAACACATGACCAGACAGAGGCTATGACACTTGGTACAAGAATCGTTGTTATGAAAGACGGTATCGTTCAGCAGGTAGATTCTCCGCAGAATCTGTATGATTTCCCGGACAACTTATTCGTTGCAGGATTCATCGGTTCTCCGCAGATGAACTTTATTGATGCAAAAGTTGTTAAAGAAGGCAAGGATATGTTCCTTGTATATGGCGATAACCACAAAGTGATCGTTACTCCTGAGAAGGCCGCAAAACTTGGCGATTATGTTGGCAAGGAAGTAACATTTGGTATCAGACCTGAAGATGTATTCTCAGCAGACAAATACGCTGAGGCTGACGCGAACAACACCGTTGAAGCAAGCGTAAGAGTATACGAGATGCTTGGTGCTGAAGTATTCTTATATCTGACAGTTGATGGTATTGATGTTACATGTCGTGAACATCCTAGCACAAAGGCTAAACCTGGCGATGTGATGAAGATTTCCTTCGATATCAATAAGATTCATGTATTTGATAAAGAGACTCAGGTTACAATTACAAACTAGTCCATTGTGAGAAGATGGGACTGTTGCACAATTAAATTCAGGTTGCAACAGTCCTTTTTTTGGTTTATGATAAAGACAGCGTATGAAAGATAAGGAGGTATCGTAAAGTATGGCATACAATCAAATGCTTCAGAGTACAATTGAAGGCGTGAAGGCCATTGCAAGAACAGACCTTTGCCTGATGGATACAGAGGGAAATGTGATTGCTGCAACAAATAATGACGCTGAAAAATACAGAGATTCGGTGCTGACATTTGTCCATTCTCCGGCGGAGATCCAGGTGGTGCAGGGGTATCAGTATTTTAAGATTTTAGATGCGGGATCGCTGGAATATATTATGCTGATCCGCGGCGACAGCGATGATATTTACACGATCGGCAAGCTGGTCGCTTTCCAGATCCAGAACCTGCTGTCAGCTTACAAAGAAAAATACGACAAAGAGAATTTTATCAAGAATGTGCTGCTCGATAATATGTTACTTGTCGATATTTATAATAAGGCCAAAAAACTGCATATTGACGCGGAGGCCAGGAGAACGGTATTTGTCATTGAGACAAACCGGAGCCGTGACAACAATGCCATGGAGATTATTAAAAGTCTCTTTACCGGCAAATCCAATGATTTTATTACGGCTGTTGATGAGGCGAATATTATTCTTGTCAAGGAACTGGCTGAGAAGGAATCTTACAAAGAGATGCATACACTGGCAAGAACAATTGTTGACCTTTTGAATACGGAGGCCATGTCCAATGCCAAGATCGCCTATGGTACGATCGTTAATAACATCAAGGATATTTCCAGATCTTACAATGAGGCGAAGATGGCCCTGGATGTGGGTAAGATCTTTTATGAAGCAAAGTCGGTGGTGGCCTACAATAAATTGGGTATTGGACGTTTGATCTATCAGCTTCCGATTCCGCTGTGCAAAATGTTTATTGATGAAATTTTCCCTGGCACGACGCCGGATGAATTTGATGATGAGACACTTCTGACAATCAGCAAGTTTTTTGAGAACAGTCTGAATGTATCCGAGACGGCCAGACAGCTTTATATTCACAGAAATACCCTTGTCTACCGCCTGGATAAGGTCAATAAAGCGACAGGACTTGATCTGCGTGTCTTTGAAGATGCCATTACATTTGAGATCGCGCTGATGGTTGTCCGCTATATGCGGTACATGGAAGGAAAAGAGTATTAATCCGCCGGAAAATGCCGAAAATTGGCAAATTGGCGATAATTGCTTGTACTTTTCGAAAAAAATTGTAAATGATGCTTGAAATTGCTCGGGTTCCATAGTAGAATGTATACAAGATATTTTTGCTATTTATACAATAGTTGCTTACAATGAGGTGTGTGGCTTTGATGAGGAACAGCAAGCGGCTGATGGGAATATTGACAGTAGCGATGATGATGTTTCATATTGCTGCCTGCGGGCGATTCGGACCGCAGGAGACCGAAGCCCCATACCAGTCTTCACATGTTTTTACCATGGGTACGGTTTTTGAAGTCCGCGCTTATGCGGAGGATGGAGAGAATGTCATACGGGAGGCGGAGGATGAGCTTTATGCGTGCGAGGATTTGATTTCCTGGCGTGTGGAGGGCTCTCTTGCCGACCGCTTTAATAAGGAGCATGAGGCAGATATGTCGGGCATCCGTGAGGTGATCGGGGATGCCTTGCAGGTAAGCCGGGACAGTGAGGGCGCTTTTGACCTCACTGTATTGCCGCTGACGGTTCTCTGGGATTTTGACCGGATGGCTGACAGCGAATTTGACATATCGGAGATGACAGTACCCGATGATGATGATATAGCGAAGGCCAAACAGCATGTGGATTATACACAGCTCATATATGATGCAGGATCAGCATGCCTCTCCTCCGGTGACCCGGATATCCGGATCGAACTGGGGGCCATAGGCAAAGGGTATGCGATTGAGCGGGCCATGGCGGTCCTGGAAAGTTCAACTGTATCTGGCGGCATGATATCGGCCGGCAGTTCTATTTGTGTGTATGGAGCCAAACCCGACGGCAGTCCGTTCAGAGTGGCGCTGCGTGACCCAAGGGGTGAAGTGGGAGACAGTATCGGTATTCTGACCTTGTCGGATTGTACGATCTCGACTTCCGGCGACTATGAACGCTATTTTGAACAGGATGGCGTGCGTTATCATCATATTCTTGATCCGCGTACCGGTTATCCGGCCGACAGCGGACTGATGCAGACGACGATCATCTGTGAGGACAGTGTACTTGGCGATGCCCTGTCTACCGCCTGCTTTGTATTGGGACTTGATGAGGGAATGGCATTGGCCAGACAGTACGGTGTCATGGCCGTCTTTGTAGATACAGACAAAAATATCTGGTATAGCAGTCCGGAGGTAATGGATATTTTCGAATTTACCGGAGAGGGCTTGGGATATCGTTTAAAGGAATATAACTAGACGGCAGTTAAGGCTGCAGCCTGGTTTATTAAATAAAGTTTTTCTGGACATTTGTCCAAAAATATTCAGAGGAGGATTCAAATGGCAAAACAATCAAGTGGACTTCTTGGCAGTTTAGGATTTGTAAAAAGCCCTGGAGCACCCGTACCTCACAGAAAAAATACAAGTGCATGTGAGACAGTTGAAATGCCTGTACCGGCAACTGTAACCATCGTTATGTCACAGCATATCGGTGCGCCTTGTACACCATGTGTCAAAGCTAAAGACCAGGTTTATGTGGGGACGCTTGTGGGCAGCAGCACAGCTTTTGTGTCTGCACCAATACATTCCAGTGTGTCAGGAACAGTCAAAAAAATTGACACGGTTTTGATGCCGAACGGTTCTAAAGCTCAGGCAGTTGTGATTGATACAGATGGCCTGCAGACAGTCGATCCGGCAATCAAGCCGCCGGTTGTAAATTCAAAAGAGGATTTCCTTGCAGCTGTGAAGGATTCAGGTCTTGTAGGTCTTGGTGGCGCTGGTTTCCCGGCCCATGTGAAATTAAATCCGAAGGACAAGATTGATTTCCTTTGTATTAACGCAGCAGAATGTGAGCCTTATATCACGGCGGACGTTCGTGAGATCATGGAGAATTATGAAAATGTTCTCTTTGGTGTCAGAGAAGTCATGAAATATGTGAATATTCCAAAGGCGCTGATCGGTATTGAGGACAACAAACCTGAAGCCATCAAACTGATGCAGGAGCAGACAGCAGGGGACAGCAGCATTGAAGTTGTATCATTGCCATCCCGTTACCCGCAGGGTGCAGAGAAAGTTTTGATCGAGCAGTGTACAGGACGTCAGGTACCTCCTGGCAAACTGCCTTCAGATGTTGGCTGCATCGTTATGAACGTTGCTTCCGCAGGTTTTCTTGGTACATATTTAAAGACAGGTATGCCGCTGACAACAAAGCGTGTGACCGTCGATGGTTCTGCTGTCAACGAAGCAAAGAATGTCAGAGTTCTGATCGGGACACCGATCAAAGATATTATGGCATTCTGCGGTGGATACAAAGGCACGCCGGCGAAACTCATCAGCGGCGGTCCTATGATGGGTACTGCTTTGATGACAGACGAATTCCCGGTATTGAAACAGAACAATGCCTTCCTTGCATTTGATGAGAAGGACGCAAAATCCATGGAGCCGACCGCTTGTATCAGCTGTGGCCGCTGTGTCAATGCATGTCCGATGAATCTGATGCCGACCAAGCTTGAGGCTGCTACGATCTATAAGAGAATCGATGATCTGAAAGCCTACAGTGTAATGACATGTATGGAATGCGGATGCTGTTCATTCGTATGTCCTGCAAACAGGAAACTCGTTCAGTCAATGAGAATTGGTAAGACAATTCTTCGTAATGCAGGAAAGTAGGTGTAAAATAATGGATGGTAAATTAATTGTTTCTTCATCACCTCATATTTCGAGTCCGGTGAAGACTAAAAATATCATGCGTGATGTTGTTATCGCTTTAGTACCTGCTTTGATTGCGTCAATCTATTATTTTGGTATTAGAGCTGCAATCGTTGTCATTGCAACAGTGGCATCATGTGTTATTTCAGAATATATCTGCCGTAAGGTTATGAAACGCGAGCAGACGATCGGTGACTTCAGTGCGGTTGTAACAGGTGTTCTTCTGGCCTTCAACCTGCCTTCAAGCGTTCCAATTTATGTGCCGATCATCGGTGGCGTGATCGCCATTGTTATGGGTAAACAGTTATTCGGCGGCCTTGGCCAGAACTTCGTCAATCCTGCGCTGCTGGCACGTATTATCCTGATGAACTCTTTCCCGGTACTCATGACCACATGGTATCCGGCCGGTAACTTTGGCGCTGATACAGTTGCGACAGCTTCTCCGCTTGGTATTCTTGCCGAGGGCGGAGAGATGACCTATTCCTATATGGATATGTTTTTAGGTAATACACCGGGCTGTCTTGGTGAGACATGTGCCCTGGCATTACTGATCGGCGGTATTTACCTGGTGGCTAAGAAGGTTATTTCCGCGATCATTCCTGTTACATATATTGCAACAGTATTCGTACTGGCATTTGTACTTGGTCAGGATCCTCTGATGCAGATCCTTTCCGGTGGTCTTTTCATCGGTGCGATCTTCATGGCAACTGATTATGTGACAAGCCCGCTGACCAACAAAGGCAAATTTGTCTATGCGCTTTGCTGCGGTATTATCACAGTGCTGATCCGTGTATTTGCTTCCCTGCCGGAAGGTGTATCTTACTCAATCGTATTGATGAACATTCTTGTTCCTCATATTGAGAAATTAACAGCTCCTAAACCGTTTGGTACAGTAAAGGAGGCTAAATAATGAACTTTAAAGAGATTGGTATTCCTACAATTAAATTATTCGTTATTGCGACGGTTATCACAGTATTACTGTTCTTAACCAACAATAGTACAGAAGCAAAGATCGCTCAGAATCAGGTGGAGTCTGATATTCAGTCCAGACAGGAAGTTCTGCCGGAGGCTGACGGTTTTGAAGAAGCAACTGTTACAGTTGATGGCGTTGAGTATACGTATTATACGGCTACAAACGGCGCAGGATACGTTTTCTCAGGTGCTAACAAAGGTTACGGCGGTGACGTAGTAGCTATGGTTGGTATCAACAGCAACGGCGAGATCGTAAAGGTTAAAGTTACAGAGTATGGTAATGAAACCGCAGGTCTTGGCGCAAAATGGGGTGCTTCTGACGCGGCCGGCGATGAAAAGAGAGCACAGTACGCAGGTGCTATTCCTGACGGCGGTTCTTTTGCGGTTGTCAAAGACGGCGGTACAATTGAAGCTGTAGCAGGCGCTACAATTACTTCCCGTGCTGTTACAAACGATGTGAATGATGCTATTAAACAATACAACGCTGTTGTAGGAGGTGCAAACTAATGGCAAAAAAACAAAAATCTTTAGGTGAAGTATTTTCTGCCGGATTAATTAAAGAAAATCCTGTACTTCGTCTTGTATTAGGTACCTGTCCTACACTGGCTGTAACGACACAGGCAATGAATGGTCTTGGTATGGGTGCCGCTGCGACGCTGGTTCTTATTGGTTCCAATGCCGTTATTTCGTTACTCCGTAATGTAATTCCTGATAAGGTTCGTATTCCGGCTTTCATCACGATCATTGCCGGTTTCGTTACGATTATCCAGATGCTTGTCAAGGCTTTCGTGCCTGCGCTTGATGCATCCCTTGGTATTTATCTGCCGCTGATCGTTGTTAACTGTATTATTCTTGGCCGTGCAGAAAGTTTTGCCAGCAAGAATAAGGTTATCCCGTCCATCATCGATGGTCTCGGTATGGGTATCGGCTTTACCATCGCACTGGTTCTTATGGGTTCTATCCGTGAGTTGATCGGTAATGGTTCGATCTTTGGCATGGTTATTAACAATGGTAGCGTTATTCAGCCAATGCTGATTCTTATCCTTCCGCCTGGTGGTTTCTTTGTATTCGGTATGCTGATTGCATTGTTTAACCGTATTGCAGAGGGTAAAGGCAAAGAGCCTGCAACATTATCCTGCTGTAATTGTCCACAGGCTGAAAGCTGCCGTAAAGCTTCAGAAGGAGGTTGTCAATAATGTCAATTACTGGTTTAGTTTCAATTTTCCTTGCGGCCATTCTGACTAACAACTATATCTTATCCAAATTCCTTGGTATCTGTCCGTTCCTGGGCGTTTCCAAGAAACTGGATACGGCTGTCAGCATGAGTGCGGCGGTTATTGTCGTTATGGTTATCGCAACAGCAGTTACATGGCCGATTCAGACTTTTATCCTTGACCGTTTTGGTATCGGATATTTGCAGACGATCGTATTTATTCTGATCATTGCAGCGCTGGTTCAGTTCATCGAGTCTTTCATGAAGAAGAACATGCCGCCTCTGTATCAGGCCCTTGGCGTATACCTTCCGCTGATCACAACAAACTGTGCAGTGCTTGGTGTTACAACATTGAACATTGACTCCGGATACGGCTATATTGAATCTTTAATTAATGCTGCAGGTTCAGGTGTTGGTTTCCTTGTAGCCATGGTATTATTTGCGGGTGTCAGAGGACGTCTTGAAACTGCGGATATTCCAAAGTCCATGCAGGGACTTCCGATCACACTGGTATCCGCGTCTATCGTAGCATGTTCATTCCTTGGCTTCGGCGGCCTTGTTGATGGCATTTTTAAATAGGAGGGTCTGAATATGTCTGGTATTATATTAGTAGCAGTTATAGCGATTGTTGCCGGTCTGCTTTTGTCAGTGGCATCGGTTGTATTTGCTGTACCGGTTGATGAGAAGCAGATAAAAGTTAGAGAAGTTCTGCCGGGTGCCAACTGCGGTGCCTGCGGGTTCTCCGGTTGTGACGGTTATGCGGCTGCTCTGGCTGCGGGAACGGCTGAGATCGGTTTATGTTCTCCTGGCGGCCCTGATGTTGCTGAAGAATGTGCAGA
>CAYURX010000136.1:0-7296 GCA_964447245.1 uncultured Coprococcus sp.
AATCTGGAAAAGGCAGATTAAATTACCGTTGTCCTTCCTGTTTTATGAGGGATTTGGATATCGATATGTTCTATGATAAAGAACGGAATGAGTATTATTGTATCCGCTGCCAGTACACGGGTACAGAGGAAGATGTGCTGGCGAAGAATCAGCTGGCTCGTTTCAGATACCGCAGTATGATGGAAAGATTTAAGCTGGAGGATTTTACTGAATAAAATCGTGTCGGCGGGGATTGGCAGGTATACTTGGATGTGTGCCTGCCATGCCGTCACCTTTTAAAATTTGACGACGTTATTATAAGTGCGGAACGGAGAGTTTGTTATGAATGCATGGATTAAGGGTGCAGACCTTTCCAGTTTGCTGGAAGTAGAAGAGTGCGGCGGACGTTTTAGCGATAAAGGTGTATCGGGCGATGCACTGAAGATTTTGAATAGTTATGGGATGAATATGGTACGGCTTAGATTGTGGAACGATCCATACAGCCCTGATGGGGAGCCTTATGGCGCTGGTACCTGTGAGTTTTCAAGAACAATGAAGATGGCCAGGCGTGTGAAGCAGCAGGGCATGGATTGGATGCTTGACTTTCATTACAGTGATGCATGGGCCGACCCGGGCAAGCAGATACTGCCGAAGGCCTGGCAGGGAATGAATGGGGATGAGCTTGAGCAAGCCGTTTATGATTATACATTATCTGTGATGACAATTTTGAAGGAGGAACGGCTGTTACCTGCTATTGCCGCTGTGGGCAACGAGCTTTCAAGCGGTCTTTTGTGGCCGTTTGGGCAGTATCCGGACTTTACAGGCATTGCACGTTTTGTCAATGCAGGCATCCGGGCGGTGCATCAGGTCGATGCTGGTGTGGCTGTCATGGTGCATCTGGACAATGGCGGCAATAACGAGCTTTACAGGAACTGGTTTGACCAGTATTTTGCCTGTGGAGGCATGGATTTTGATTATATTGGACTGAGTTATTATCCTTTCTGGCATGGCACGATGGAAGCCCTGGAAGCAAATATGAATGATTTGGCTGGCCGTTACAAAAAGGATATGATCATAGTGGAGACTTCTTCGGGCTTTACGCTGGAGGATTATGCTGAGTACGAAAAGCTGTCGGATGCGCAGCGAAAAGGCATGGCTGCCAATGCGGAACTGGCAAAGGCAGTACCTTTTGATATGACGCCGGAGGGTCAATGTGGTTTTATTAAGCGGCTGATGAATATTATTAAGAATGTTCCGGACGGGAAAGGAAAAGGCTTTATTTACTGGGAAGCGGCATGGATTCCGGTACCCGGAAGCGGATGGGCCAGCGCGGCCGCCATTGATTATATGAATGAAAAGGGACCGGGAGGCAACGAATGGGCGAATCAGGCGCTTTTTGATTATGATGGACATGCATTGCCGGCTCTGGAAACGATCAGGGACTTTGAGGGCTGAGATCAGACAGGAGGAAGATATGGCAGAGGAAAAGGATAGAAGAAAAAAGGGTATCCGGCATTCTCTTATTATGACAGGTACGAAGCTGAAAATATATGGTTGTGTGACGATGTTGTTTTATACGATCGGCATGTCGGTTATTCGCAATGGCATCATTCGGATCAGCCAGTATACGGATAGTGAATTTGCAGCCCTGCTCAAGGAAAGTCCGGATATGATGCTCCTGGCGGGATGGGCTTCCATATTTCAGCTTATTGGGGGACTGGCTGTGCCGGTTTTTGCATTTTTGCTGGTGGAAGGCTTTATACATACTTCTGATTTTCGAAAATATCTGCTGACTGTTCTGGCTTTTGCCGTCATCAGCGAGGTTCCTTATGATCTGGCAATGAACCAGTCATTGCTTGATCTGTCAGATCAAAATGGATTATTTACGTTGGCTGTTTGCCTGGTGATGCTTTATGGCCTGCGGTTATTTGAAGATAAAAGGGGTATTGTCTGTCGCTTGCTTCAGTTGCTTATTGTGATCGCGGCGATTCTATGGTGCAGCATTTGCCGGACGGGATTTGGGTTATGTACGGTACTGCTGGCAGCGATTTATTATCTGTTTTATGACAGAAAGGGCATCCGCGTATTGATGGGATGTGCGGTCAGTTCCATGTACGTGACAGCGCCAATTTCCGGCTATGCGCTGTGGTGCTATACAGGAGATCGCGGATGGAATAAAAATAAATATGTATTTTATATATTTTATCCTCTGCATTTGCTGGCTCTGGCCGGTATCTCCTATATGGCAGCGGCATTTTAAAATCCGGAGATGGAAGCGGCCAATGAGATTGCACGTGTGCTGAGTTTGCCTGCTGCGCTGGGGGTCAATTCCTTTGCCCATGGGCAGGCGGAGATGATCCGTTTCAAGATTCCGGAGAAGAACCGGCTGCATGGACAGAAATTAGTAACCCTTGGCAAAAATATTACCAGTGATATTCTTGTATGTGCGGTTGAGCGGGATAAGCATGTATTTATACCGGACGGTAATTTTAAGCTGCAGCAAGGGGATGTGGTATCCTTTATCTCAACAGTGAAGGCTGCCAAGAGCTTTTTTGAAAAAATAGATATCCAGAATAAGCCGGTACGCAATACGATGAGCATAGGCGGCGGCAAGGCAGCTTATTATCTTGCGAAGAAGCTTCTGGAGATAGGCGTTGCCGTAAAAATCATCGAGAAAAACCGGGAACGCTGCGAGGAATTGAGTGATCTTCTGCCGGGCGCCATTGTGATCAACGGTGACGGCACGGATGCAGATCTTTTGAAGGAAGAAGAAATCGCGTACATAGATTCGCTGGTTCCGTTGACCGGATTAGATGAGGAAAATATTCTTCTTACCCTGCATGCAAGGGAGGTTTCCAATGCAAAGGCGATTACGAAGATTAACAGAAATACATTTCATAGTGTGATAGATAAATTGGAGCTTGGCAGTGTGATATACCCGAAATATATTACATCTGAGGCGATCATTGCTTATCAAGGTTTCAAGGATTGTTATTCTGATGAAATCCATTGGACGGGAGATCAATGCTTATCTGCATCCAAAGAGTGTGAAGACCATTAAGATGGATGACAAGCCGCTGGATCAGGGCGCCATTCGTTCGGTGGGAGTGTTTTTTTTGACTTTTACGCTGGTCTATCTGACATCTGTGCTTCTCGTTTCTCTGGAAGGAAATGATATGGAGACGAATCTGACGGCTGTGCTGACGACCCTTAATAATATGGGGCCGGGATTTGGAAAGGTCGGACCTACGCAAAACTTCGGCGGACTTTCTGTGCTGACAAAATATGTACTCATGTTTGATATGCTGGCGGGGCGTCTTGAATTGTTCCCGATGCTGATCCTGTTCCATCCTGTGTTGTGGAAGGAAGTATGGGAGCGCGGCAGACAGAAAAGAAAAAATGGTGTTGCAAATAAAAGATCAAAATAGGAGGATGGCCTATGTTTTATGAGAATGTAAAGAAATTGGTGCAGTATGGTGTTGAGAATGGCCTTGTATCAGAGGATGAACGCGTTTACGCAACGAATCTGATCCTGGATTTATTCCATGAGGAGGATTATGAGGAGCCGGCGGGTACTTACGAAAATGTTGATCTGGAGGAGGTGCTGGGGGCACTTTTGGATGAAGCGGCAGATAGAGGGCTTCTTGAATCCAACAGTGTTGTTTACAGGGATTTATTTGATGTGCGTATAATGAATTGTCTGGCGCCAAGACCTGCGCAGGTCATCAGGACCTTCTGGGAGAAATATGCAGATTCTCCGGAGGCGGCAACTGATTATTTTTATAAGTTCAGTCAGGATACGGATTATATTCGCAGATACCGTATCAAGAGGGATATGCGTTGGACGGTGGACAGTGAATATGGCACGATCGATATTTCCATCAACCTGTCTAAGCCGGAGAAGGATCCGAAAGCCATTGCAGCAGCCAGACTGGCAAAGCAAAGCGGTTATCCGAAATGTTTGCTCTGCCGTGAAAATGAAGGCTATGCAGGCCGTGTGAATCATCCGGGCAGATTGAACCACCGTATTATTCCGATTACGATCAATGACAGCGAGTGGGGGTTCCAGTATTCACCGTATGTGTACTACAATGAGCATTGCATTGTTTTCTGTGGGCAGCATATTCCGATGAAGATTGATAAGACTACATTTAAGAAGCTATTTGACTTTGTAAAGATGTTTCCGCATTATTTCCTTGGCTCCAATGCCGATCTGCCGATCGTCGGCGGTTCTGTTTTAAGCCATGACCACTATCAGGGCGGTCATTATACATTTGCCATGGAAAAGGCGGCGATTGAAAGCACCTTCGTTGTGCCGGGCTATAAAGATGTGGAGGCCGGCATTGTAAAATGGCCTTTGTCCGTGATCCGTCTGCGTAGCCGTGACGAGCAGCGTATAATCGATATGGCGGATCATATTTTACAGGCATGGCGCGGCTATACAGATGAAGCGGCAGTGATTTTTGCAGAGACGGATGGCGAATCGCACAATACGATTACACCGATTGCCCGCAAAAAGGGCGATATCTACGAGCTGGATCTGACATTGCGCAACAACCTGACGACAGAGGAATGTCCGCTTGGCCTGTATCATCCCCATGCAGAATATCACCATATCAAGAAGGAGAATATAGGCTTGATAGAGGTGATGGGACTGGCTGTACTTCCGGCCAGGCTGAAGCAGGAGATGGAGAAGCTGGCTGAGTATATTCTGGAGGGCAAGGATATCCGGGCTGACGAGGAGCTGAAGAAGCATGCCGACTGGGTAGAGGGATTTTTGCCGTCTTATGCAGAAGTTACAGAAGTTACGGAGGAAAATGTCCGGGATATATTAAAGCAGGAAATTGGCCGGGTATTTGTAAGGGTTCTTGAGGATGCCGGCGTTTATAAATGCGATGAGGATGGACGCGCAGCATTTATGCGCTTTATCAATACACTCTAAATGGGAGGCTGACTATGAAAGAAAAATTATTGCAGAAATTTGCTGAGATCTTCGATGGTACGGAGGGCGCAAAGGTTTACTTTGCTCCGGGCCGGGTGAATCTGATCGGTGAGCATACAGACTACAATGGCGGTCATGTATTTCCATGTGCATTAACGATCGGTACTTATGGCGTAGCCAGAAAGCGTCAGGATAAGAAGCTGAGATTTTACTCATTGAACTTTGAAAATCTGGGAGTGATAGAATCCACCTTGGAGGGGGGTCTGAAGCCGGAGAAGAAAGCAGGCTGGACCAATTACCCGAAGGGTGTGATATGGGCCTTTGGCGAGCACGGCATGCAGGCTGATGCCGGACTGGATATCCTTCTGTATGGGAATATTCCGAATGGATCGGGACTTTCTTCTTCCGCTTCTGTCGAAGTATTGACAGGAGCCATCCTCAGAGATTTGTTTGGCTTTGAGGTGAGCAATCAGGATCTGGCCTTGATCGGACAGTTTTCGGAAAATCAGTTTAATGGTGTGAATTGTGGTATTATGGACCAGTTTGCCATTGCCATGGGGCAGAAGGATCATGCAATCTTCCTGGATACGGCAGATTTATCTTATGAATATGCACCGGTAAAGCTTAATGATGCCAAAATCGTCATTGCCTGCAGCAATAAAAAGCGCGGCCTTGGAGATTCTAAATATAATGAAAGACGCAGCGAATGTGAGACGGCGCTGGCTGAGCTTCAGAGGGTACTGCCGATTGCCAGCCTTGGCGAGTTATCAGAGGAACAGTTTGAGGCTCATAAATCGGCCATTGCTGATCCTGTTCGGGTAAAACGTGCCAGACATGCTGTCTATGAGAACCGGAGAACCTTGAAGGCTGTCAAGGCACTGGCGGAGAATAATATCGAGCTGTTTGGCCAGCTGATGAATGCCTCCCATGTTTCTCTGCGGGATGATTATGAGGTGACGGGTATCGAGCTTGATACTTTGGTTGAAAATGCCTGGAAGGTGGAGGGCGTGATTGGTTCCCGTATGACAGGTGCAGGCTTCGGCGGCTGTACAGTCAGCATTGTGAAAAACGATGCCATTGACCGCTTTATTGATGAAGTGGGCAGAGCATATAAAGAAAAAATCGGTTATGCCGCAGATTTTTATGTTGTCGAAATCGGCGATGGCCCGACCGTATTGTAAGGGGACAATTCAGCCGGAAATAGCTGCTGAATGGTTCCATGATCAGAAGGAGGAGCAGAACAATGAAGATTTTAGTATCAGGCGGTACAGGTTACATTGGTTCCCATACTTGTGTGGAACTGTTGAATAAGGGATATGAAGTTGTTGCTTTTGATAATCTCTATAACTCCAAGATTGAGGTTGTGGAAAAGGTTGAATCCATTACGGGCAGGAAGCTTATTTTCTACAAAGCAGATATGCTGGACAAAGAATCCATGCGGCCGATCTTTGAGGCACATAAATTTGATGCGGTGATCCATTTTGCAGGATTAAAAGCTGTTGGTGAATCCGTTGCCAAACCGCTGCTGTATTACCATAACAATATAACGGGTACATTGAATTTATGTGAGCTGATGAATGAGTATAATTGCAAACGTATTATTTTCAGTTCATCTGCGACGGTATATGGTTCTCCAAAGACTGTGCCGATCACAGAGGATTTTCCATTATCAACAACGAATCCGTATGGCAGCACAAAGCTGATGCTTGAAAGAATCTTATCAGATTTTTGCGTGCCTGATCCGGAATGGAGTGTTGTGCTTCTGCGCTACTTTAATCCAATCGGCGCCCATGAGAGCGGTCTCATCGGTGAAAGCCCGAATGGTATCCCGAACAACCTGATGCCTTATATTGCACAGGTTGCAGCAGGTAAGCTGGAGTGTCTGGGGGTATTCGGCGATGATTATGATACTCCGGATGGCACAGGCGTGAGAGATTATATCCACGTTGTCGATCTGGCAAAGGGTCATGTAAATGCGGTTGAGAAGGTAACGACCGCAACAGGTGTGAACATTTATAATCTTGGTACAGGTATCGGTTACAGTGTTCTGGATATTGTCAAAGCTTTTGAAAAAGCTAACGATATCAGGATTCCATATGTGATCAAGGACAGACGCCCTGGGGATATTGCCATCTGCTATGCCAATCCTTCCAAGGCCAGGGAAGAACTTGGGTGGGAAGCACAGTATGACTTGGAGCGTATGTGCAAGGACTCCTGGAACTTTACAAAAACGAGTTTAGGCTTATAAAACCTGTTCTCACTTCATAAAAAATGCGGCGGTCACCATGGTTTCCTGATTATTTTATTTCAGAAAACCAAGTTGTTGTGGTCAAGCTTTTTTGTAACACTTGTGGCTAAAAAAATCGGATTCAGAC
>CAYURX010000137.1:0-5057 GCA_964447245.1 uncultured Coprococcus sp.
GTTCAAAACTCATCTCTGACATATTGATGTGAACCTCCTCGATAATATTCTTTGGGGTGGATGCCCCTGCTGTAATACCTACATTACCTATAGATTCAAATGCCTTCAAATCCAAGTCAACAAGTGTCTGTATATAGTAAGTATTTTTACATTCATTTTTGCAAATATCATATAATTTCTGCGTGTTGGAACTGTGGCGTCCGCCGATGACCACCATGGCATCCACTCGCCCGGCAATCTCTCTGGCCTCCTTCTGCCTTTCCTCCGTCGCATTGCATATAGTATTTAAACATCTTATATCATAACCCTTTTTGGAGAGAATTTCAACTAATAATTGAAATTTATTGTAATTAAATGTCGTCTGTGAAACGATACACAGTTTTTCATCCGGCGCGGCTGTAAAAGATTCCGCTTCTTCGGGCGTTTCGATAATGGCCGGTACCCGGCGGCACCAGCCGCTGATAGCCTGCACCTCGGGATGATTTTTGCTGCCGATGATCAGTATGCCATAGCCCTGACTGCTGTATTCATCAACAATTCTGTGGATTTTTTTCACAAACGGACAGGTCGCATCAACGATGTCAAAGCCCATCTCTTTCAGGCTGTCCATCTCATGTCTTGAAATGCCGTGCGAACGTATGATCATTGTTCCCTTTGGGAGCGCTGCGGCTTCCTTTAGTGAATTTACAACACCTACACCCTTTTTTGCCAGATCTTCCACAACGGATTCATTATGTATAATCGGCCCGTAAGTATAAACATTTTCCTTACCGGCCATACTGTAGGCCATATCAACAGCTCTGTGAACACCAAAACAGAACCCGGCCGTCTTCGCCAAAATAATCTGTTTCATGCATGACTCCTCTAAATCTTCTCTGATATCAGGTGACACAGATGAGCAACGACTTCATCGATCGTCATATCCGAAGTATCCACCCGTTCAGCATCGTCCGCCTGCCTAAGCGGTGCCACCTCCCGGTTCATATCACGGGTATCCCTCTCAATGATTTCCTGTTCGATGTCCTCAAGGGTACAGTCCTCCTGTCGGGCCGTCAGTTCATGATAGCGGCGCAAAGCACGCACGCGGGAACTGGCTGTCAGATAAATTTTCACATCTGCATCCGGCAAAACATGGGTGCCGATATCACGGCCATCCATGATCACATCCGAAGCTTCCGCCAGTGACCGCTGGAGATCAAGCAGCTTGTCCCGCACAACAGGTATGGCCGAAATCCGGCTTGACATCTGGCTGACTGCCTCCGTTCGGATATAATCGTTGACACTGCGGCCATTCAGATAGACATACTGTGTCTCATTCTCGTATTGGATATCAATATGAATCGCCTCACAGGCATGCCTGACAGCTTCATCGTCTGAAATATCCACCTCATGTTCCAGCATGTACAAAGCCATGGCCCTGTACATGGCGCCTGTATCCACATAAATATAATTTAATTGTTTTGCAAGGGTTTTGGCGATCGTACTTTTGCCGGCCCCCGCAGGTCCGTCAATTGCAATATTTCTGCTCATAGTCTTCTTCCTTATTATTTATATTTTATGAAATCGGCATTTTTGCAGCCGCTTTGCCGGCCATATAAGCCGTTGACCAGGCAATCTGCAGATTATAGCCGCCCGTCATTGCATCCAGGTCCAGTATCTCCCCGGCAAAATATAATCCTTTCACCAGTTTAGAGGCCATCGTTGACGGTTCTACTTCCTTCACGCGGATACCGCCCTGGGTAATAATCGCTTCATTGAAACCACGAACCCCTGTCACCGTCATGGTCAGATGTTTCATCACCTGTATCAACTGCAGGCGCTGTTCCCTTGTGATATCGTGAACGACCTTAAAGGGATCCAGACCGGCCAGCCCAATAATGACAGGAATCAGACTGGACGGCAGCAGTTCGCCCAGCGCATTGCGTAACTGGCGATTGATATTTTTATTGAAATCCCGCAAAAGCCTTGCGTCAAGCTGTTCTTCACTGAGGGAAGGCTTCAGGTCGATCAAAGCGGCTACCGGCCCCTTTTTCAGATGACCGGCCAACACCGTACTGCCGCTTAATACGACCGGGCCCGTGATGCCAAAATGGGTGAACATCATTTCACCAAACTCTTTATAGAAGACCTTTTTCCCCTGCTTTAATGAAAAGGTAATGTTTTTCAGCGATAATCCCTGCAGCGAGCGGCACCATTCTTCTTCAATGACCATTGGGACAAGAGACGGACGCAATTCTGTCACCTGATGGCCCGCTTCTTCCGCCATCCTGTGTCCGTCACCCGTTGAACCTGTGGACGCATAGGACACGCCGCCTGTTGCCAGAATCACGGCATCAGCGTCCACGATCTCCCCGCCGGACAGACGGACGCCTGTCACCCGGCCATCCTCTGTCACCAGCCCATCGACCTGCGTTTTCAAATGTATGTGCACCTGCTTCATCTTCAATGCTTTTGTTAAGGCATGGATCACATCTGAAGATTTGTCAGAAACCGGAAAAACCCGCTGTCCGCGTTCTACTTTTAACTGTAACCCAAGAGAATTCAGATAGCGCATCATATCCTGATTATTAAAAGTATAAAATGCAGAATACAGAAAACGATGATTCGTCACAACATGCCCAAACAGTTCTTCCACATCTTCACAGGCATTGGTCACATTGCAGCGCCCCTTGCCTGTGATATAAAGCTTCTTGCCAAGTTTTTCATTATGCTCAAAGATATGCACTTCATTATGTTCATCGGCCGCATTCACAGCCGCAAACATCCCGGCTGCGCCGCCGCCGATCACCAGTATCTTTCTCATAAAAGACTCCATCTATTCATTCATTATTCTGCCCCTTCGTACTCATTCAATTCATTCCAGATCGATTCCATAGATGCCATTGTGTGAATGACAGAATCTTTGTAGCGCATGCTCAGCGCCGCCAGCAGGGCATTCACAAGACTCAGTGGCGCAACTAAAGAATCAACGAAGGATACCATGTCGCTCCGGGCATACAGCGAGCAATCTGCATATTCAACAAGCGGTGACTGATCACCGTCCGTGATGGCGATGATATTCGCCTTTCTCTTTCTTGCGAAAGTCATTGTTTGAATCGTTTTCATTGAATACCTTGGAAAACTGATTGCAATAATCACATCCTGTTCGCTGATGCGGTATACCTCCTCAATAGATTCCGTCACACTGTCTGAACGAATCAAATGGACATCCTCAAAAATATAATTCAGATAAAAGCTAAGAAATGAAGCCAGCGCTGCGCAGCTCCGTCCGCCGATCACATAGATTTTTCTCGCATTGCCGATCAGATCCACTGCATGATTGAAAGCCGCCCGGTCGATCATCTCTGCCGTCCGCTTCATATTCTGAACATCATTCCGTATCACAGCCCTGACCAGATCTTCCGTTTCCGACAAGCGTTCATAGGTCAGGGAAATCCTCTGCACAGAACTCAGTCTCTTTTTTACCATCTCGTCAAGGGCTTTTTGAAATTGGGGATATCCCTTAAATCCCAATTCTGTTGCAAAACGCACAACCGTTGATTCGCTGACACCGACGATGCTGCCCAGCTTTGCCGCAGTCATGTCTACGGCCTTATCATAATTATTGCATATGTAATTGGCAATATATCGCTGTCCTTTACTGAATGTCTTATAAGATGTTTCAATTAATTCCAGAACATCTACTGATGTATCCATATTTGCCTCCGGTGATATTGATATATTTTTAATCAATCTTCTCTATATTATCACAAAACCGCAAATCCCGCAAGCAAAAACAAAAAGGCAGAATGCTTGTCCTTTGACATGACATTCCGCCCTTTTGTTTTATATTCTCTTATGTATGTGTCATTGACAGATTACTTTCTAACGATCAATGCCTGGCCCTGGCCGCCGCCGATACAAAGTGTGGCAAGACCTGTATTAACATCTTCACGTTTCTGCATCTCATATAACAGCGTAACAAGGATTCTTGCGCCTGAAGCACCGATTGGATGACCAAGAGCGATTGCGCCGCCGTTTACGTTTACTTTGCTCATATCGAACTCA
Organism: uncultured Coprococcus sp.; assembly: GCA_964447245.1. GTDB lineage: Bacteria > Bacillota > Clostridia > Lachnospirales > Lachnospiraceae > Coprococcus_A. The sequence continues at coordinate 4,048 of CAYURX010000137.1, forward strand.
AGATCTCTTGCTACTGCCAGAGACTGAGCTGCAAAAGCTTCGTTAGCTTCGATCAGGTCGATATCTTTGATCGTCATATCAGCCTTAGCCATTGCTTTTCTAACTGCAGGAACAGGGCCGATACCCATAACTGAAGGATCTACACCGCCTGTAGCGTAGGAAACGATTGTTGCAAGAGGTTTGATACCCAGTTCATCAGCTTTTTCTTTTGTCATAACAACCAGAGCTGCTGCACTGTCGTTGATACCGGAAGCATTGGCTGCTGTAACTGTACCGCCGTCTCTCTTGAACGCTGGTTTTAATTTTGCAACTTTCTCGATCGTTGAGCCGAATTTTGGATGTTCATCTGTATCAAATACAACGTCACCCTTCTTGCCATGGATAACAACAGGAACGATCTCATCTTTGAACTTGCCGCCCTTGATTGCAGCTTCTGCTTTGTTCTGGGAAGCTACAGCAAATTCATCCTGCATTTCTCTTGTCAGACCATACTGTTCAGCAACGTTTTCTGCTGTGATACCCATATGATACTGATTGAAAGCATCCCACAGACCGTCATTAACCATAACGTCAACGATCTTGTTGTTGTTCATTCTTGCGCCCCAACGTGCGCTAGGAATAGCGTATGGAGCTGCACTCATGTTCTCTGTACCGCCGCAAACTACGATTTCAGCTTCGCCGGCTTTGATCTGATTAGCAGCAAGAGCAACGCTCTTAAGACCTGATCCGCAAACGATATTGATTGTCATAGCGGTTGTCTCGATTGGCAAACCAGCTTTGATGGATACCTGACGAGCGATATTCTGGCCAAGACCTGCCTGTAATACGTTACCGAAAATAACTTCATCAACCATCTCAGGTTTGATACCTGCTCTGTTAACAGCTTCCTTAACAACGAGTGCGCCAAGTTCTGCTGCCGGAACATCCTTTAATGTACCACCAAAAGTACCGATCGCTGTTCTGCATGCACTAGCAATTACAATTTCTCCCATGATTTTGTTCTCCCTTTC
>CAYURX010000137.1:5067-7285 GCA_964447245.1 uncultured Coprococcus sp.
ATAACGTGATAAATAAAGTACCGTTACACGTCTGCGAATCAACGATGCACACCAGGGTCAGCCATATGGACTTCCCTGACCTATTCGTTAATTAATTAACATCGTGTTGATGCTATTATAACACGTATTTTCAATTTGTACAGTACTTTCTTTGTACTAAATAAAATAATTATTTTTTTTGTTTGAAATTTCCAAAATCACGCCCCATTATTTATGAAAAATTGATATTGATTCAATTTTTGTCAAGATGATTCTTTTTTTATCCCGTGTTAATAATATAACGTGATTGGATGGACCAATTTATTCTTTAATTATTTAATACAAAAACTCACTGATACAATTTGTAGTATATCATAGGAACCGCGTTTTTTTCAACAACTTTATGGAAATCCATGTATTTTCCGATATTTATTCGTATAACATAAATAAGGCAGATGGATACCTGTGTCATAAAAGTATCCATCTGCCTTATTATCATAAAATATCACACGATCCAATGATATAGCTTATACCGGATAAGCACCCGCGTTTGTGTCGGCCACTTCGGGATCAACTTTTGTTTTCTGTGCTTCACGGTATTTGAAAAATTCTGTGGCAACCTGCGGGAACAGAGCATAGGACAGGACATCTTCATCCTGCTCTTTGTAACGGGCCATCTCCGCCTCGATCTTTGCCAGCTCCGGTTCTAACAGATCAGCCGGACGGCATGTGATCGGTGCTTCATCACCACAGGCCTTCTTCTGAACTTCCGGATTGAACGGCTTGACCGTCTGGCCATACTGACCATGCAGCAGTGCCTTGCTCTCCTTGGTGATCATCTTGTAACGCTCACCCATGAGTACGTTTAACACAGCCTGGGTGCCGACGATCTGAGATGACGGCGTCACAAGCGGCGGTTCACCGAAGTCTTTGCGGACGCGCGGAATTTCTTCCAGCACTTCGTAATATTTATCTTCCGCATGGGCTTCTTTCAGCTGTGACACCAGATTGGACAGCATACCGCCCGGCACCTGGTACATCAGCGTCTTAATATTGACGCCCAGAACCTTTGGATTCAACAGACCGGTTTTTAAGGCTTCTTCCTGAATCGGTCTGAAATAGTCCGCGATCTCACCGAGCAGCTTCTGGTCAAAGCCCGGATCATAGGCCGTTCCCTTAAAGGCTTCACACATGACCTCGGTGGCTGGCTGGCTTGTGCCAAGGGCAAACGGGGACATGGCCGTATCAATGACATCACATCCCGCCTCCACAGCTTTCAGATAAGTCATGGATGCCACGCCACTCGTATAGTGGGTGTGCAGCTGGATCGGCAATGATGTGGATTCTTTTAAGGCCGTTACCAGTTCCTGGGCTTTGTACGGCACCAGAAGGCCCGCCATATCTTTGATACAGATGGAATTAGCACCCATATCTTCAATCCGTTTTGCAATATCTTTCCAGTAATCCAGCGTATAGGCATCACCCAAAGTATAGCTTAATGCGATCTGCGCATGTCCGCCTTCTTTGATACAGGCTTTCACGGATGTTTCCAGATTGCGCATATCGTTTAAAGCATCAAAGATACGGATGATATCGATACCATTGGCAATCGATTTCTGAACGAAATAAGCAACAACATCATCGGCGTAATGACGGTATCCCAGAATGTTTTGTCCTCTGAAAAGCATCTGCAGCTTTGTATGTTTAAAACCGTCTCTCAGTTTACGCAATCTTTCCCACGGGTCTTCTTTCAAAAAGCGCAGGGAAGCATCAAAGGTGGCGCCGCCCCAGCATTCCACCGAATGATAACCGACCTGATCCATCTTCTCGATGATCGGCAGCATCTGTTCAGTCGTCATACGTGTCGCAATCTGCGACTGATGGGCATCTCTCAAAATAGTTTCCGTGATGCCTACCGGTTTCTTTATCCTATCAGACATAATGATTTCTCCTTTATTTTAAACACCGAAAATTGCCATAAATACACCGGCTGCAACGGCTGTACCAATAACGCCGGCAACATTTGGTCCCATGGCATGCATCAGCAGGAAATTTGTAGGGTCTTCTTCTGCGCCAACCTTCTGTGATACACGCGCTGCCATCGGAACCGCAGATACACCTGCAGAGCCGATTAGCGGATTGACCTTGCCTCCGGTGACCTTACACATGATTTTACCAAAAAGAACGCCCGAAGCCGTTCCAACAGCAAAGGCAACAAGACCAAGAATAAATATCTTAA
>CAYURX010000138.1:0-7262 GCA_964447245.1 uncultured Coprococcus sp.
TGTTATACATGATCACTTAACCGGGCAGAGCACTTGCTCTTGCATGCATTGCATCTGTCTGGATACTGCCTTGGCTCTGCCCTTTGCGCATATTGTACCATAGTTTCATGAAAAAAATCTGACTTTTTTCTGAAATCTGCATCGCCATTCAGCCTTCTGGTTTTTTGATTATTGCACTTGTTTTTCAGGCACTTCCCAAACGCCCTCAAAAACAAATTCCGCCGGACCTTCCATTATCACCCTGCCATCCGCCAGAAAAGCCGTAACCAGACGTCCGCCCGGCTGTGTGATGACAATATCTTCATCATACCGACAGTATCCCTGCCACACCGCCGCCGCGCATACCGCACAGGCGCCCGTGCCGCAGGCCATGGTCTCTCCGGCTCCCCGTTCAAACACCCGCATCGCGATATGATGCCGGTCTTTGATTTTGGCGATCTCCACATTCACGCCCCCCGCAAACAGGGGCATCGCCTGCATCTTCTCTCCCACCGTCCCCAGAGGATATGCCTCTGTATCCTCCGTAAAAATAACACAATGGGGATTCCCAGCCGATACAAGCTGCACAGGAACCGTTTCCCCATCAAGCGTCAGCTGCCTTTCACCTTCATCGGACACGCCGCCCATATCCACAGAAATAGCCTTTATTCTGCCGTCCTTCTGCCGCACATGCATCTGTTTGATACCGCTGTCCGTCTCAATTTGCATATCATTTTTCTGCACAATGCCCCGTTCCCGCACATAACGCGCCACACAGCGGATCCCATTGCCGCACATGGCTCCGACGGATCCATCCGCATTATACATTTTCATACGGCAGTCGGCGCAGGATGATGGCAATATCAAAATCATGCCGTCTGAACCAATTCCCGTATGCCTGCGGCTCGCCTGTACGACCAACGCTTTCATGATCTCCGGTGAAACTTCTTCAAGCCATGCCATTTTCCGGTCAAAACAGTTGACATAAATATAATCATTTCCCAGCCCATGCATTTTTGTAAAATAAAGCCGCATACTCTCGCACCTTTTTTATTTATTCTATGCATCAGACTTTCCTTTTGTTCTTTTCCTCTATTTATTCTTTTTGTCGTATTTTGAATAAATAATCAACGCAATAATAATGATCGCAACAGCCAGCGCAATCACGCCGAATTTCGGCAGCATCTCCGCCATGGAACCTGCTTCCCTCGTTACCGCTGTTGCGGCTGCCAGATAATTCATCATCCATTCCTCACTTTCTTTATTCAACCATGGGTGAGTGCCCTGCGGGTTTACAGCCGCCCAAAACGCTCCGCCCTGATTCCATAATGCCAATCTATCACATGATATACTGCCTGTAAAGACTTACGAATATCCCCGCTGTCTCCGCCACAAAATCCTCCAGCGCATGCAGCTCAAATACCTGTATCTTTCCCTCGTCTCCTCTGTGATATTTCTTCAGGAGACACGCCAGTTCCCTGCAGATGCAGGCCATATCCTGCAAATCGACCTCGTCCATCCTGAAATCCTGAATCTGTTCCCACCGCGGCACGGTGAGATGATATTTTTCAATATAATAACCATTCAGCTTTGTATAATCGCCGTAATAATACTCCGGCGAAAAGAACGAACCAACCGGCACCTGTCGGTGCAGACGCTTCATCTCCACACTTGTGATCTTCTTCTTCTCTGTCTCCGGTTCACCCTCCCGGCCATAAAACGCGATCACCGTCGGCCAATACTGCTGTACATAACAGGCATCCAGATGCAGATGTGCCAGATAGCCAAACAAAACCGGTTCCGCCAGCCGTTCTCCGTACTTATCCAAAAACAGTGACAGATCAGGCGCCAGCGCCAGCATATCCAGTTCATTCGGATTCCAGAAATGCGAAATCCGCTTCTCCCCCTTCAAACGGGTATCCGGCAGCAGTGTTCCTGTCAAAAAACGCTGTTCCCAATCACAGGACACTTCCGTCTGTTCTTTGATGCTATCCAATATCTGTTTTGCTTCAGCCAGATGAATCACATATCCCGGCATACCGGCCACCTCCGTCCCTTTCATTCATATTTAGTATACCATCATCTGTCCCGTAAACACAATTCTTTTTTCACCTGATACCCATATGGGTAGTTTACAAATTTTACATACCTATGTTACATCTTTTGTCTGGATTTATCGAATTTTCTGTGCTATACTACAGACATACCAAAGATAAATCACTTTTACAAAGCACAAAAGAAAAAATCTATTTACAAAAGAAAAAGGGCGGAGCTTTCATAATCCTGAGAGTTCCGCCTTATGCTTTTTATCATTATAATAATATTTTATTTTTGTTCATTTTCATTTAAAGCGCTGTTCAATGATTCCATTGTTTCTATTTCATTCAGCACATTCTGCTGTGACAACGGCCGTCTCACGATCACTATGACAAGACCGATCACGAAAAATAATATCTGGAACCATGACTCTGCCAGATTTTCGACCGAAAACGTCAAACTGAACACATCGCCCGGATAACCTAAAATCTCACCCACAGACATATCAAAATAATCCTGAAGCCAATAAACCATTTCACAGCACATATAAATCAAAAATGACAGGATACTGGAGACGACAACAGTAATCGTTCCGGCCGTACCATAAGGGCCTTTCAGCAATTTATAACCGGCAACAGCGGCGTAACATCCCAGTACAAAAAGCCATCCATAAACCCTCTGGGTCAGTACGACAAGCAGCAGAGCCAGGGCCATAAAAGCCAGGGCATTTCAGATTGTAGTAACTGACAATATTTCCCAATACTTTGTTCATTGCCATAACATTTCTCCCCCTTTTATTTAACGATCAAGAGCAAACAGGGCCGCCCCCAGGGCGCCGACAATTTCCGGCTCTTTACAAATAAATAATTTGCTTCCCACCTTATCCTCGACAGCTTTGACAACGCCCGGATTCTTGGCAACGCCGCCGGTCATCATATAAGCTTCATTAAGGCCGACGCGCTTCATCAAAGAATAGGATTTATTGGCAATGGCTTTATGAAGACCATGGGCAATATCGGCCTTTTCTTTGTTCAGAGCGATCAGTGATATGACCTCCGACTCCGCAAAAACCGAGCACATGCTGCTGATATCAATGTCTTCTTTCCATTTCAGGGATTCCGGCCCCATATCACTGATATCCATTTCCAGTGTGCGGGCCATCATCTCAAGGAATCGCCCTGTACCGGCCGCACATTTATCATTCATTACAAAATCCACGACTTCACCGTTTTCATTCAGCCGAATCGCCTTGCTGTCCTGACCGCCAATATCAAGAATCGTACGGACCGCCGGATTGAAATAGTGGGCGCCCCTTCCGTGACAGCTTATTTCCGTAACATTTTCATCCGCAAAAGGAATGCTGACACGGCCATAGCCCGTTGATACGATCAAAGAAATATCCTCCCGTTTAAGGCCGGCCTTATTAAGTACCTCTTTTAAAATCTTTTCTGCGCTTTCACCGCTCTTGGCGCCTGTCCTCACAACATGAAAAGCAATGATTTCTTTTTTCTCATTCAAAATAACGGCATTGGTCGATGTTGATCCGCTGTCAATACCAAGTACATACATTTTTCCATCCTCCGATTTCTTTTTTGCCGAAGCTGAAAGGGATGTTCCCTTCGCAATTTTCAATGACTCTATAAAAGCTTCCACACGGGTTCTGATCTGCCCCTCACACTGTTTTGTGGCATCGGTCTCCACCATCAGAAGCGGCAGACCCAGTTTTGTCTTCAAATTCGCATATTCGTAGGCATAATTATCACAGAATTTAACTGTATGATAAATAATCCCATCCAGCCGGTCCCTGAAACCTTCAATATATTTTTCCCGGTTCACAGCTTTGACCATTCGCATACACGGTACCTGATTCAGAAGATTCCATGCATAGGATGTCATCAGATCCTTTTCATCTACATGAAATTCCCGCTTCAGGCCTGTACATGTCAGGTCAAACAAAATTTCAACGCCGTTATCCTCCAGCAGATTGATGATGCCTTTGCTGCATCTCGCCCCCATCAGTCCGACATGGATCGACGGTTTTTTCGGTGCGGTCCGAAGCCGATCCGCTTCCTCACGGCGTTTCAGAATATCCTTTAATTGCTGTTCATCAAAGGTTTTGCCGGAAAATTCTTCATAGGCATGCACCATTTTCAAAATATTTTTGCTGTACATTTCCGTAGAAAAATCATTGACCTTTCTCGGAATATCCAGCATATACAAAAATTTATCCGGACAGCGTTCTTTTAAAACATCATACAGACGCCGGATGCTGTCACAGCATGTGGTCAGCACAATCCCCTCGTAATCTCCATCCAGCACATCTTCCAGCACGGATTTTGTAAACGAGCAGATATTTGGATGCATCAGTGTATCCGCCTGATTAAAATTCGTCACAGCCGGCTGGATCCGCCCGATTTCGACACCCAGCGCCTCAAATATTTCCACTGGCGTATATTTACAAACATAACCGATCATGCGCTGCATCCTCCTTTACACTGTTCATCCATATTATCAACCAGTTCAAGAAATGCCTGAAGTCTCGTCTTGATCTGACCGTCATGGCTGTTTCGCCTGTCCAAGGCATCTCCATCCAGGATCAGCATCGGCACCCCGGCCTTTCTCATTTCTTCTTTCAAAATCATGACGCCGCCCGACGACTGCTTGCAGCCCCAGTGGCAGAAATTGATCACCGCATCGGAGTGAAATTCTTCCACCAGTTCACGGATCAACTGTACTTTCCGTTCATAAGGCCCGTTATAAATATTCATCAGCATTTTCCGCGCCAGCGCATTCAGCGGATGCTCCGCGTCCAGAGATTCCATATAGTCCAGATTCATATCGCAGGCCTGAATATAATACTTCTCCTGATAATTCAGATATTGCTGCAGGGTTTCCTGATAATACGGCATTAAATGTACCCACAGAATGCCTTTTCCGTTAAACTCAGGATACGTTTTCACATCTTCCGCCAGGCAGCGGAAGAATTCAAGTGTCTTTTGCGTGCCGATATCCAAATGTGTCGCAAAAAGCATATACAGATCCAATGTCATCGTATTCGGATAAAACCGGTGCTTCTGTTCCCTCAAAAAAGCCTTATAGCAGGCTTTTGATTCATTTTCCCGCCGGATCGTCTCCCGCAGCGCCGCCATATCCATCTTCCGTCCCGTTTTTTTCTCCAGCAGATCAATCAGTTCCTCCAATTGACCAACAATATACTGCTCCGCTTCCGGCGAATACTCATGCGGCACATCGATCACATAACTCTCCACCCCATGTTTTGTCTCCATATGTCGAAATGTGTTGATATTGCCGTCACAGACCATGGAGGTCGTCACCGACAGGGCCGCTTTTGGCAGCACACCGGAATCCACACCGCCGATAAAATTCTTGTGATAAGAGCAAAGCGTCGGTGCAATTCCTTCATTTTCCGCATAATCAATCAAATAGTCTTCAATCTTAAAGCCGGACATAAACGAAGACAGACATTCCATTGATATACATTTCAATCCAAAGCACTGCATAATCTCAACAGGTGCAAAGATATTCGTCCAACATGAACTCTCCGGATGTTCCAGCGCAGACAACACGCTTTCCATCGCCAAATGCGTCAGCATCCGGAAAGCTTTTGGCATCTCTTTATTCGGCAGCAGCTTTGTACGGGCATTCTCCGCCTTCAGTCCCAGCTTGATCATTGTCCGGGCTGTTTCCGGACGGACTGCCGATTGATTCTTTATTAACTCCCCATATTTCTTGACATAATCCATGGATATCAAACTCCTTTGATATTAAAAATAATTCCTATCAGGCATATGGTAACACGTTCAAATAGGAAAGTCAAATAATATACAAAGTGAACTATTTGACACCTGCTCTACAACTATTCCACACGGACGATGCCGCCACGAGATATGCGATACCTTATTCCTCCAATATCGGCTATGTCCTCATCATCAAGGTTGATCACATAGACAACCGGATTTTTCTCTGACAGCCATTGCCTGTCAGTTTGCCACTCATCCGGCTGACTGGAAACATAAAATACGGTCAGCAAACGCCCAAAAACGGATTTCGACATAATGCACAGATAAACAACCGCCTGAAGTGTTTTTTCAAATGCACGGATTTTCCGGATGCAGCCGTCTTCCTGTAATGGCTTCAGGTTTCCTGCGCCATATCCTTTACTGATAGAGAGTGTTTTGTTTTTTGCAAAATTCTGTGCCGGAACAGACGACAGCCCCTGTGCTTCCAGCAGTCTTAACCGCTCATAGGCCTCCCGCTCCTGTTCATTAAAATCCGCAATCATATTTGCCAAATCGTCCGGCTCGCTTTCTGTCGCAACGTCCTTTTCTGTCCCGTCATCATTTTTCATCATGGCGCACTCAGGATGATCTCCCAGAAATTCTTCCAATATCTGACTCGCGCTCTTTCTCTCCAGCCAGCCGCGATAAGTTTTTTCCGCCGTTTTTATATAAAGGCCCGGCAATTCAAAGCAGTCTCTGATGCCTTCCCCGATAAATCCTCCCATTTTCGGATAAAAAGATTCAACCAGGTCATTGAAACAGCTTTGCAATTTCTCTGCTCCGATCTCACCCTGCAGACTTAATAATGCATCTGCACTGTGTCTTACGGCTGCCCTTCCTTTAATCGTCTGTTTCTCCGTATTTGCGCGCCAAATGATTTTCTGAATACTGCCATGGCAAAGACTTAATTTTTCGCAGTCAAATCGCATCTCACAGACATTGGCTGTTTGCAGAACAAATCCATTTTTCGACGGCATCAGCCATCTCACTACGCCTATGAAGTTGGATTTTGACGGAAACCAGCTCATTAGCGGCGGCATACTGATTCCCCTTTTTTCAAGATAATGCGGAGCATCGAAATAATAGACATCCTTAATCTTCACAAATTCCGCCGGTTCGTAAATATATTTCCCATCCGCATAGACCAGGATCATACACTGATCCGGATCCGAATCAACATCCACCTCCAGCACGAAACTGCTGCCCAGACAAAAACGGACTTTAAAGCTTTGTGATGGGTTGAATATTGAACAATCAGTGGCACAAACCCTCATAGAAGAATACTGGAAATCTAATCTATAACTGAGACCTCGAACCCGAGGGTTCGGGCCCCTCTGCGCAAAAAAAAAGCCCCAACTACAGATATCCAATCTATAACTGAGACCTTTACGTGCGCCTTCAGGGGCTCGAACCCTGGACACCCTGATTAAGAGTCAGGTGCTCTAC
>CAYURX010000139.1:0-7207 GCA_964447245.1 uncultured Coprococcus sp.
AAAACATTGGAAATACTGTACCGGAAAAAAAATCTTGAAAGGAAGGCTGGATCATGGAGCGCGTTGATTATTTGAACATTGAAGATGATATCTGTGCGGATATTGTCATCAGCGGCCTGATATTTGGTGAAGATGGCCGTGCGGAAAATGGGGCCCTGGCTGTGAAGGACGGCTGCTATATTGCGGTGGGCGAATGTGATGAGATATCCAGATATATCGGATTGAACACGATTATGTGCGGATACAGGAACAAATCGGTGTTGTCAGGGCTTTATACGGCTGCTACGGGCGTAGATGTACGGGAACTAGGTGATCGCTACAGATCCGATGGCAATTGTCAGATAGTCAGTGATGGATGCATGACGATAAAGGTTGGCGATCCCGCAAATCTGGTCGTTTACGATGAACAAATGCTGGTCTATTCAGAAAAGGCTTTGAAGGACGCAAAGGTGCTTCTCCGTATTGTTGATGGAAAAATCATCTACCGAAAAAAAGAAAGGGTAAAAAAAGCAGCTTTTATGTGTTAAAAGCTGTAGAAAGAGGGAGGCCGGGCAGCTATTGGGGAACTGCCCGGCGAATGTTATGAAAAAATCAAACTGCATAGTAACCATCTGCTTGATTACTATGGCTTTATTATAGTCAGAAAATGTGTTCAAAATTTGTTCTTGAGATAAAAGAAATATAAAGAAAATCTTAATCAAATCTTATGTAACCCAAAATCTTATTTGTTTACCGGGACATCATCTTCTGTTGTATCCGGCTTATCTTCTGGATTTTTATGGTTAAAAATTTTGTAGATCAGGATATAACCATAGAGAAATACCGGGATCACGACGGTACAGAAAATGGAAGCTTTGAACAGATAGTTGGTCTCAGGACTGCCCGAAATGGCAAAGATCAGCGTGGAACCATAGAGCCCGACCAGTAAGAGGACGGCGATGACAGCAAAAATTCTTTTTAATTTCATGAATCATATCTTCCTTATCTTATAAAAATACAGTCTGTTGGTAAGTTGTTAGTTTTATTATAACAGCCGCCGACGATTCGTCAAGGGTATGAAAAAGAATCCTGCTTTGCAGGATTCTCCGCCTGCGGTGTGTCGCTTTAGCGATATAATCCCCCCACAGACTTTGCTGTGAGGGGACCTCAAAAAGGGGAGGATAAGTATAAAAAACTTATCTTTTGTATCTGGAGGGGGGATAATTCTAATCAATGATTGATTAGAACAGTTATAGTATAACCGGGTTTTCATGTTTCATACACGCTTTCATGAAAATATTGCTTCATATTTCGAAAAATGATACAATAAGTTTACCCGGAGGATAAAACAGAAGATGAATGAAAGATTTACATTGGAATATACAGTTACAGAAATTACGGAGAATGAGCGTGTCAGCCGGAAATTGCCGTTCTTCTTCGATATGGCTTTATGCGAGCAGTTGAAATGGCCTTTTCACAAAATGAAATTAAAGCATATGATGAAGCTGGTACGGTTTCCGGCGCAGGAACTGGTGACAGCGGCTAATTTTATTCTGGAGCGCCGGGCGGCGGCTGATATGGGACGGGCCATCCGCTTTTTGCGGGCCAATCATCAGAAGCTGGGGATCGACCCGGAACGGATCGCGCTGCTGGCCTGTGGATCAGCATGTACCGGGGCGGAGGAATTGAACCGGTTAAGGGATAATATTGAAGATGTGACACACCGCTATGATGGAATCAGGCCATATCCTGATGGTACCTGGACTGATCATGACAGCGGGGGTTTGGAGCATGAGCGCCTGGCACAGCTTGTGCGGGAGCTGAAGGATGGGGAAAAGGAGTAAAGGTATGCGTTTTGTGGATTTGATTGAAAAAAAGAAAACAGGTCAGGCATTGACAACGGCAGAGATCGAATACTGGATCAACGGTTATGTAGGCGGAGAGATTCCTGATTATCAGGTGAGTGCGCTGCTGATGGCCATTATTTTTCAGGGAATGAATGAGCGGGAGATCCTTGATCTGACCATGTGTATGATGAACAGCGGCGATGTGATGGATTTGAGTGAGATTCACGGCCTGAAGGTGGACAAGCATTCAACAGGCGGTGTCGGGGATAAAACGTCTCTTGTGCTGGGTCCGATGGTGGCGGCCTGCGGTGTGCCGATGGCCAAGATGTCCGGCCGTGGCCTTGGATTTACCGGAGGTACCATTGATAAACTGGAAGCCATTGAAGGTTTTCATGTCAATCTGGAGCGGGAGGATTTTATCAGTCAGGTGAACCGCATCGGGATCGCTCTGGTGGGGCAGAGCGGCAACCTGGTGCCTGCGGATAAGAAGCTTTATGCTTTGCGGGATGTGACGGGAACAGTCAATTCCATACCGCTCATTGCGTCCAGCATTATGTCGAAGAAGCTGGCGGCGGGCAGCGATGTGATCGTTCTGGATGTCAAATACGGCAATGGGGCTTTTATGCAGACGCCGGAGGCGGCAGTGGAACTGGCGGAGACGATGATCCGAATCGGTACCGGTATGGGCCGCAAAGTGCGGGCGGTCATCAGCAGTATGGAATCACCCCTTGGACGGGCCATCGGCAATGCCCTTGAGGTCAGGGAGGCCATTGAGACATTGAATCATCAGGGACCGGAGGATCTGGTGACACTTTGCCTTGAAGCGGGCAGCCTTTTGCTGCTGGAAGTGGGAGCTGCTGCCAGTGAGGAGGAAGCGGGCGCAAAGCTTCGGGCAGTGCTTGAGGATGGGCGTGCGCTTGAGAAGCTGGCGGAACTGGTCGAGGCCCAGGGCGGCAATAAGGCGCAGATTTATCATCCTGAACTATTGCCGAAGGCAGACTGTGTCACGGAGATACTCAGTGAACAGGAAGGCTATATCCATGGCATTTGGGCAATGCGTCTTGGCAATCTCGCCATGCAGATCGGTGCGGGGCGGGCCAAAAAAGAGGATGATATCTGGCCGGAAGTCGGGATTGTTCTGACCAAAAAGACAGGGGATTATGTCAGAAAAGGTGAGTGTCTGGCGTTTGTGCATCACAGAATGCCATTAGGCAGTCAGTGGCGGCAGGATTTGATGGCGGCTTTTGATATCAGGGAAGCAAAGGCGGAAGTGCCGGCGCTGATCTACCGGATATTATAAAGCATAGTTTGAATGAGGAGGAGGCGTGATATGAGACTGGATAAAGAAATTTATGATCAATTGGCAAAAAAGGCTTTGGAGGCCCGAACATTTTCTTATAGCCCTTATTCCCATTTTCAGGTAGGAGCAGCCCTGCTGGCTGCAGACGGCCGGATCTATACGGGATGTAATATTGAAAATGCAGCCTATACACCGACGAATTGCGCGGAACGGACGGCCTTCTTTGGGGCAGTCAGCAATGGGACGCGGGATTTTTTGGCCATCGCTGTTGCCGGGGGCCCGGCAGGGGCGGCACTTCCTCTGGATGCCTGTCCGCCATGCGGCGTATGCCGGCAGGTGATGGTGGAATTCTGCCATCCTGAAACATTTGAAATCATGATGGTGCGTTCTGAAAAGGATTACAGAATATGTCTGTTAAAGGAACTGATGCCGCAAGGCTTTGGGCCTTTGAGTTTATAAACGTCTTCAGCAGACGTTTGATTGGCAGATGGATGAGAGGAGTTGCAGTTTGCTTATGGCGGCGAGAGTCGGTATTATTTCGGATACCCATGACCTGTTAAGGCCAGAAGTGGTGGAGATATTAAAGGATTGTGATTATATTTTACATGCCGGTGATGTAACCCGGGAAAAACTGCTGGATCAGATTCGGAATTTCGGCAGATTATATGTGGTGCGCGGAAATAATGACGGCGCGTGGGCCAGAGGAATTTCGGTGAGGCTTCGTTTTAAAATCGAGGATGTGGAATTTTTGATGGTGCATGACAAACGGGATGTGGGGGAAAAAGTTTCTGAAGCCGATGTGATCGTGTACGGACATTCTCATCAATATGCAGAGAAGATGATTGACGGCCGATTGTGGCTGAATCCCGGAAGCTGCGGTTATCCGAGATTTGGCGGTGCGGTTTCCATGGTGGTCATGGACATCGATCATGACCAGTATAAAATAAAGAAGATTTTATTATAGATTCTGTGACGGAATAGGAAGTGTACATAATGACAAAAGATATGACGGCGGGCAGACCCTTTCAGTTGATTTTGAGGTTTGCCCTGCCTCTGTTGATCGGCAATTTGCTGCAGCAGACTTATAATATGATCGACGCGGCGATTGTGGGAAGATTTCTTGGTGCCCAGGCACTGGCCAGTGTGGGCGCTTCAAGCAGCGTTCAGTTTCTTGTGCTTGGTTTTTGCATGGGTACCTGTAATGGTTTTGGCGTTCCTGTTGCCAGAGACTTTGGCGCCGGAGAGTATGAGAAGATGCGGAACTGTATTTTTCACGCATTGATACTGACGGGGGCAGCGGCGGTTGTGCTGACGACGATCTGTGCCCTTTTGTGCCCGCAGATCCTGCATCTGCTGTCTACGCCGGAGGATATTTACAGCAATGCCTACAGTTATCTGCTGGTGATCTTTCTTGGCATTCCATTCACACTTTTATACAATTTGCTGTCGGGAATACTGCGTGCGGTCGGGGACAGCCGGACCCCTTTTATGTTTCTGGCTTTTTCCGCCACACTGAATGTTTTTCTTGATTTATTGTGTATTATCGTGTTGAAATGGGGATGCGCGGGCGCAGCCATTGCCACCGTGACGGCCCAGGCCATCAGCGGGATCTGCTGTCTGGTTTTTATTATCAAACGGGTGGCATTGCTGAAGATAAAACGCAGCGATTGCCGGGTGACTAAAAAACAGTTAACAGAAATGCTGGTGATGGGTGTGCCTATGGGTCTGCAGTATTCGATTACGGCCATTGGCAGTATGGTGATGCAGTCAGCCAATAATGGGCTTGGCAGTATCTATGTGTCCGGTTTTACATCGGGCATGCGGATCAAGCAGTTTATGATGTGTCCTTTTGATGCGATCGCAACGGCGGTGTCTGTATTCTGCGGTCAGAATCTGGGCGCCTGCAAAATGAAAAGAATCCGTCAGGGATTGTGGGAAGGCATCGGTATCGGTATGTTTTATGGTCTATGTGCCGGACTGGTGATGATAGTTGGAGGACGCACCCTCTCCATGCTGTTTGTAGGGAGTGACGCAGTGGCTGTTCTTGATGCGTCAGCAAAATATCTGCGTTGTATGGGCTACTTTTTCTGGTGTCTTGGCATTCTGAATGTCTGCCGCATGTGTACACAGGGGCTTGGTTTTGCGACCAGAGCTGTTTTTTCCGGTGTGACCGAAATGTTTGCAAGAATCTTTGTAAGCTTTGTTTTTGTCGGGCATTACGGCTATACGGCGATCTGTTTTGCCGATCAGACGGCCTGGGTGTCGGCCTGCCTGTATATTGTTCCTGTTTGCCTGTTGAGTGTAAAGACCATTGAAAAGCGGATGACAATGGCAGGTATTCGGGAAAATCATGAAGAAACTGTATGATTATGAAGGCCCGTTCATATGATAAAATTAACAGAATATTTCAGAGGTGAGTGCTGTGGCGGATCAAAAAATCGAGAACCTGCTGAATCTGGCCCTTGACGCCACGGAGGAGGAACGGCAGCAGTCACAGAATCTTGGCGTCGGATATGATGCCGAAACTCAGACCTGGGAGATTATTGTCAAATATGTGGGCGATATCAATGCTCTGGCACCTGCTTATCCGGGAATTGTTATGACGCCCCTTCTTGGACAATATGCCATTGTAAGAATAGCCGGGAACCAGTTGGAGGATTTTTCAAATGAAGAAACGATCACTTATATTGAAAAATCCAAACAACTGGTTTTTTCTGTGATTCAGGGACGAATCGCTTCCTGCATCAATCCGGTTCAGGCACCGCCCCTGTCACTGACAGGGAATGGCGTGCTGTCTGCGGTCATTGATTCGGGGATTGATTTTACCCATCCTGATTTTCGTCATGAGGATGGGACGACCCGCATTGCCGCCCTGTGGGACCAGACCGTGGGTGGCCGTCCGCCGGAGGGTTATCCGGTGGGAAATCTTTATACAGAGGACCAGATCAATGAAGCCTTGCAGGCGCCGGATGCCGCCGAACGTACCCGGATCGTGCCGAGTGTGGATCTCAGCGGCCATGGAACGGCTGTGGCGGGAATCATGGCCGGAAACGGGAGGGCCTCCGGGACGATCAATCGGGGCATTGCCACAGAAAGCGATCTTTTAGTGGTAAAGCTGGGTAATTCCGACCGACGGGGGTTTCCGAGAACGGCGGAATTGATGATGGGGCTGGATTTTGTCATCCGTGAGGCCATGCGTCTTGGCCGCCCTGTGGCTGTCAATATCAGTTTTGGCAACAGTTATGGTTCTCATGACGGCAATTCTCTGCTGGAATCTTATATCAATGTGGTTTCGCAGATATGGAAAAGCAGCATTGCCATTGCCGCAGGCAATGACGCGGGCGCGGCGGGCCATTATTCAGCGGTGCTTACATCGGGAGTGCCCCTGGACATCAGTCTTGGGGTCAGCGCCTATGAATCTGTCATGAATGTTCAGATATGGAAATATTATGGTGATGCCATCGATGTGGAAATAATCAGTCCGGCGGGAAACAGCAGCGGTCCTGTGAAAAAAATTTTAGGACCACAGCGCTTTAGTCTGGGAGATACGGAGATCCTTCTCTATTATGGAGAGCCGTCGCCCTATAATCAGGCGCAGGAAATCTATATTGACTTTCTGGCAAAGAATGCGTATGTGACGGAGGGATTATGGATGATCCGGCTTGTACCGGGGAGTCTTGTGCAGGGAAATGTGGAATTATGGCTGCCGACAGCCGGTGTGTTGAATCGCCAGACCGGTTTTTTACTGCCGTCGCCCGAACTGACTGTGACGATTCCCGGAACGGCGGAGCGGGCCATTACAGTCGGAGCCTATGACGCGTATCTGGATTTTTACGCGGATTTTTCCGGCCGGGGTTTTCTTGGGGCCTTTGGCCGGGGAAAACCTGATCTGGCAGCCCCCGGCGTGAATATCCTGGCGGCAGCGCCGGGCGGCGGGTATACGGAATTGAGCGGCACGTCTTTTGCTGCGCCCTTTGTGGCCGGTTCCGCCGCTTTGCTTATGGAGTATGGCATTGTGCGGGGGCGGGATCCCTATTTATATGGGGATAAGCTCAAAGCGTATCTGCTGGCGGGAGCAAGG
>CAYURX010000140.1:0-7187 GCA_964447245.1 uncultured Coprococcus sp.
GCAGAAACGGATTGGCCTTGATTGAAAAGCAAAGTTCCACCTTCTCACCGAAAGCTTCCTTCACCAACGCCGCCCGCTCTCTGAAAAGATCCTCACAAAACACATAAGCAGGCGTTCCCGTTTTTTCTGCCATCGCGCGTAAATCTAAATTCTGCATATCAAAACCTTCTTTGCCCGCTATTCATTCCGGAGTTTTTCAACCAACGCCATCATTGCCTCTGCCGAATTAAAATTCGCCGGTATCAGGTCACTGGGCCTGATCTCAATGTCAAACGCTTCATTCAGTTCGCCTACAAGGGCAATAACATCGAATGAATCCAGAATGCCGTCTGCAATCAGCGCCTTTTCCGTTTCAAAATCCACATCCGGTCTCAAATCCTCAAGTATTTCCATTAATTCTTCCATGATTATATCTCCTGTCCTATTATCCATTTCATTGATTCATCTTTTGCAAAAACCTGCTGCCCGCAGTTTATTTCTTTATATAATATAGGTCTGCAAAGTCTGCATATCCGTCTTGCCATTCGGCAATAGCGGAATCTGCTCAAGATTGACAAGTTTTCTCGGCGTCATAAAAGACGGCAGCAACCTTCTGAAATGCAGCACGATCTCTTTCGGTTTTGCATCACCTGTATAAAAAAGATATAACATTTCTTTGTTTTTATCATAAAGTGCACAGCAGTCCTTCACCTTTTCAAGCTGCTTCGCTGTCACCTCGATCTCATCAAGTTCAATACGATGCCCCATATGTTTGACCTGACGGTCTTTCCTTCCGCCAAATTCAAGCAGGCCATCCTCCCTGATTCTTCCAAGGTCACCAGTCTTATAAAGGATTTCCCTGTAATTCGGATTTAACGGATTCTGTATAAAGCACTTCGCCGTCCGCTGCGCATCGCCATAATAGCCAAGTGCAAGACAAGGCCCAAGTACACAGATTTCCCCGGTCTCCCCAGCCGGTGTGGCCGTGTTGTCCTCATTCAGCAGCACGATCCGGTAATGTTTGTACGGTACGCCAATCGGCAGAACTGTATCATTCTCAACCTTCTCGTTGACCACATAATATGTACACAGGAGGCTGTCGCTTCCGTCGGTCCATATTGGTTAATGAACTGCACCTGCGGCAAATGCTCCTGCCAGACCTTTAAATATTTGCCTGAAATAACCGAGCCGGAGAAAATGACTTTTCTTAAATACTCAGGCTTTCCACATTCAAAAGCCCCAAGCTTTGCCGGCAGTTCCACCCCGGCAGCGCTCCAGCACAACGTCGTCACACGGTAAGTATTCAGCGTTTCAAAAAGCTGCTTTGGCATCGCAAATTCATTTTTCGGAATAATCAGCGTCGATGCCCCTGTTTTCAGCGGCAGGTAGATATCCCTGATCGCTGCAATATAATCAAGGGGCGACTGATTGCCGATCACATCTTCCACACTCAGTTGAAGTACCGCATCCACTGCATCCATATAGCACATGAGCGAGTGATGAGACGTAATGACCCCTTTCGGCACTCCTGTGGAACCGGAGGTAAAAATCACATACAACGGTGATGTCTCATTCAGTTCTCCATGGGCCATGCCAAGCAGTTTCTCATCAACAGGCGTTTGCAGAATATCTTCAAGAATAAAGATATGGCCTTTAAATTCCAGGCTCTGCGCTTTCTCAAGATGCTCTCTGTCCACAACCATACATCCGGCCTGTATCACACCAAGGATCTGATTCAGACGGTATACCGGCATTTCAGCATCCATTGGCGCATAAAAACATCCGGCCTGCACGATACCAAGATAACAGGCCGGTGTGTAAATCTGCCGCCCTGTCATGACAACAACCGGGCTGTACGGCTGCGTCCTGGAAGCAATAGATGTACCAATTGATTGCGTATATTGATAAAATTCCAGAAATGTCATCTGAGATTCTTTATCACGATATGCGATTCTGTCTTTATATTGGATAACAGCATTTTCAAGATATGCCAAAACTGAAAGCTCCATGTTTTCCACTCCCCTCACAAGAGTTTCTTTGATCCATTTATGATTATAGACAGACCGTCAACAGGTGTCAACCGCACGACCCCCCGCAAAACGGCCTAAAATGGCCCTTTTCATCAATTGTCAGGAAAGTTTAATATTTGTGTTGGTTTTTCGTAATTAAAATTAACTCGAATTATTCACAGCCGCGGAGTGAAATCCTGCATTCGGCTTACAAACAAGCTTGACATCCGAATTGCAGATTTCACTCCGTTGCTGTGAATAATTCGGGATTAAACATATAATCTGAAAAATTTTTCAAAAAGTGATTGAATTTTTTGAACAATTAAGTTAAAATAGAAACATGCAGATATGGTTCATCGGTAGAATGCTAGCTTCCCAAGCTGGAGAGGGGGGTTCGACTCCCCTTATCTGCTCGCTGAAACCCTTGATTTTACTGGGTTTTGCGGGCCCTGGTAATCAAAAGGTAATCAAAAAGGTAATCAGACATATGTTCGATTATCTTTTTCTTTTTTAAATTCGGGTATTTCACTGATTATTTTGCTTTTTTCATCAATACTTCTTCTATTCCTATGATAATAGTTTTCTGTACACAATATATCCGTGTGACCCATTTGTCCCATAATTAATTTATTGTCTACATGATTGTCAAGAAGTATCGATCCATAAGTTTTTCGTATCTTGTGTGGGGATCTATACCTAATATTGAGCTTTGCACAATTTCTCTTATGGCGCATACGCATGGATTGCGCTGTTAATCTTTTCCCGTCCTTTGAAAACACATATTCCAAAAACGGAGTGTGAGTTTTTATTTTTTTTACAATCCATAAAAAAGCCGGCGTCCACTCTGTCAGCATGACGGCAACACCTATCCCCCGGTCTGTCGCTGTCGCCATATACGGTGAAAGTACAAAGATCTACAATATCCATTCAATGCCAAATGGCCGGAAACCCGTTCAAACGATTATTTATGGTGATGAGGAGAAGGTTTACAAGTCCATGTTGAGTCAGATCAGAAAAGGACATCAGTGTTATGTTGTATGCCCTTTGATCGACGCGTCAGAGGCCGGCATTGATTCTGTTGAAACGACATATGTAGCCATGAACCAATGGTTTGGAAAGTATCCGCTTTCAGTCGCTACCATTTCGGGGAACATGAAAGAAACCAAAATCCATGAAGCGATTGACGCATTTTCAAGGGGGAGAAACCAAGATACTGATAGCAACAACGATTATTGAGGTGGGCGTGAATGTGCCAAATGCTACTGTGATCCTTATTAAAAACGCTGAAAGGTTCGGCTGGCCCATCTCCATCAGCTAAGGGGCCGCGTCGGTCGTTCGGATTTGCAGTCTTATTGTGTGCTTTTGACGGATGAAACTGATAATGAAAGGCTAAAAATACTGGCGGAAACAAATGACGGTTTTGTTGTTGCACAAAAGGATATGGAACTTCGCGGGACCGGTCAGATACTCGGTACACGTCAAAGCGGCGTTGATATAAATCTTGAAATGATCCTTTCACATATGGATATATACAAAGATGTGAAAAACGAGGTATGCCGACTCATGAAGATCTGTTTGTAAACCAAAACAGATCAACCCCTTTCAAATAGTCAGAAAAAATTAAAAA
This sequence comes from uncultured Coprococcus sp., assembly GCA_964447245.1. Lineage (GTDB taxonomy): Bacteria > Bacillota > Clostridia > Lachnospirales > Lachnospiraceae > Coprococcus_A. The sequence goes on from CAYURX010000140.1 coordinate 3,616, forward strand.
ATAAACAGACATCAAAATAAAACGCAAAGTGCCAACGCCTACTTGCCCCAAACTTTGCCATAAGCCTGATTGTAATCAGGAGCATCGTGTGGTACAATTACATCAACAAACTTGAATTTAATATGATAAGAAATCGAGAAAGGATAAATAATATGAGTCTTGCGGATGAATTAAAAAATAACTATTCTGGTCCAATAAAAGAAAAATCCAAGTTGGAATATTCATATCAGAGAATAAAAGAAGGTATTATGAAATATTTGAAAAGTATAAGTTCTTATAAACGTAGCGTCACTGGTTATTATCGTTTAGGAGGATATGAAACAGATCCCAGCATCAGCTCATCTTGCTATGACGCATTTTTTATAGTGGAAGATTTAGGGAAAATATGAGATAAGATTCTTAATTACAACATCAAATGCATCTTGTTGGCTGGCAATCAGCATGGGGCTTGCGCTTCTGTTATCAAACAGATCCATCACGCTGTCCCCGTCAGCCGTTCCAGGCTGTCCTTATCCGGATTGTTTGATAATTCCAGGCTTTTTTTCAGTGCTTCCATCAGATCGATCACATTGGATGGGCCGCTAGTATCAACAGAGACAATTTCCTGCCCCTGGATTTTCTTCATAATCGCTACCCGAAGCCTTGCCTGATACTCATCCCGAAACTCCTCTGCCACAAATGGTCTGGTCATATTTTCAATCAGCATCTTAGCCATAGCAAGCTCATTCTCATCCAGTTTCATTTTGGGAACTGTACGTGGCATAGCCGCAATTTCATCGTGATAAAACAGGGTTTTTACGATAATCCCATCTTTTGTCGGATAAAGCACCAGCAGTTTTTCATTCGTGCCGATGAACTGCCTGAAGGATTTTGTTTCCATTCTTCTTGCCGCAGCGCTCTCCGCTGCAAACTGTCACAACATGCTGATAATCGGCTTCTTTTAAACCTGGAAATCTCTTTATCAGGCAAGTCAGCACACTTTCCTTTATCTCCAGTGTGTCTGCTACTCGCTGCTTCATTTCCGGTGAAATAAAGCCGTAAAGCTCCTGGATTTCCCGAAGCATATTGACAACGTCTTCCTGTTGTACCGGTTTGCGGATACTATTGTAATAAGAAAAAATTTCTTCCAACTGCTCTTTTTGCTGGTTCAAATTATCTATCCCTTCTTTAATAATTATATCGTGTGGAATACATTCGCTACGGCCCGCCCGCAAAATCCTCATTACAGCTATTAATGCAGGCTATGTAGTCTCTTGCCCCTTTTATCTCCGGATGCATGTCCTTAAATCTGCGTGCAACAAGTGCCGCGTTACATATTTTCGTAATTTGATCCGGAGTAAAATCTAACAGTATACGATGTACTCGGTCCATCCTTAATGCCATATCAGAATTAACTACTATTACAGTCAAACAAAGCCAAAAATACGAATTATTTAATCACTTTTCCATCTATTACCACATGTACCGCTTCCGTCATAGATTCAAAAACAGAGCCATTCATGACAACAATATCCGCATCCTTCCCTACTTCCAGTGAACCAACACGATCTTCAATTCCCAGATGTCTGGCCGGATGAATGGTAATTGCTTTTAATGCATCAAACGGCTTCATGCCTGATTTGACAGCCAGGCCAGCCACCATCGGCAGGTATTCCTGCGGAATGACCGGTGAATCTGTTATGATGGACACCTGACATCCGGCATTTGCCAGTATTCCCGGTGTGGCAAAAGTCTTATTTCTTAATTCAAATTTTGAAGCATGGGTCAGAGACGGTCCTACAGCCAGCGGATAAGATTCTGCCGCCAGCTTATCAACGATCAGATGGCCCTCCGTGCAATGTTCAAGTGTCAGCTTCACATTAAATTCCTTTGCAATACGGATCACAGTCAGCATATCATCCGCTCTGTGCGCATGAGCCTTTAACGGAATCTCACGGTTCAACACAGGCAAAAGCGCTTCCATCTTCATATCGTAAGCTGGCATTTTCATCGGATCACTGCCTGCGGCTTCTTTTCTCGCCTGATAGTCCCTGGCCTTATAAAGTGCTTCCCGCAGTTTGGATGCAATAGTCATTCGCGTATGGATACTCTTATCCATATAACATCTTTTTGGATTTTCACCAAAAGCGCATTTCATGGCCACCGGATTTTTTACAACCATATCATCCACACAATGCCCGACTGTTTTCAGCGCAACAAAAGTACCACCCAGCACATTGGCGCTGCCTGGTCCGGCGCCGACACAGGTCACCCCTGCTTCAGCGGCCTTCTTAAAAGTTGGATCGAGGGGATTGATACCGTCGATGCCTCTCATCTGAGGCGACACAGGATCATTCATTTCATTAATATCCATCCCTTCAAATCGGATACCGTATTCCTCCAGTCCCAGATGACAATGGGCTTCAACAAATCCCGGATACACTTCCAGTCCTGCCGCATCAATCATTGGCACATCTTCCGGCACTTCAATATTCGGCGCGATCGTCTGAATCACACCGTCTACCACTAAAATATCCGCCTCATAAGGTACTTCATGAACGGCGTCATGAATACGTCCGTTTTTAATACATATCATTTTTTTACTTCCTCCTGCTCTCATTCTCAATCTGTTTAATCCTGCTGCGAAGTGCTTTATTTCAGCTTATTTAAAATAGATTCTCCTATTGTATTTTCCGGCATCGGCACACCAAAATTCTCCGCAATGGTTGCTCCCAGCACCGCAAATGTGTCTTCCGATGGCAGCGGTCCTGCCCCCTTCATCGATGGCGACCAGGCCATCATCGGTACCGTTTCTCTTGTATGATCCGTGCCTTTATAAGTCGGGTCATTGCCATGATCGGCAGTTAAAATCAACAGATCATCGTCTCTTAACACCTTCATCAATTCCCCAAGCTTTTCATCGAACTTTTCAATTTCCCGTGCATAGCCTTCCGGATTCCGACGGTGCCCCCACAATGCGTCAAAGTCTACCAGATTGGTAAAACATAATCCTTCAAAATCCCGCTCTGCAATGGCAATGGTCTGCGCCATACCATGCACAGAACTTTTTGATTTATTGGATTCAGTCAGTCCCTCTCCATCAAAAATATCATATATTTTTCCAACGGAAATACAATCATAGCCCCCATCTTTCAGGGCATTTAATACTGTGCGTCCTGAAGGCTTCACCGCATAATCATGACGGTTGCTTGTCCGCACAAACTCGCCTTTCTTTTTTCCAACGTAAGGTCTCGCTATGACACGGCCGACACGCCATTCTTCCCGCATGGTCAATTCTCTTGCAATTTCACAGCACCGATACAATTCCTGCAGATCAAAGGTCTCCTCGTTGCCGCAGATCTGCATGACAGAATCCGCAGATGTATAGACGATCATATGACCTGTCGCGATCTCCTCCTCGCCAAGTTCATCCAGAATCACCGTTCCGCTCTCGCTCTTATTGCCAATCACCTGATGTCCGGTCCGCTTCTCCAGTTCCGCTATCAGCTCCGGCGGAAAACCTGTCTCAGTAAAGGTCACAAAAGGTGATTTCGTATCAATTCCCATCATTTCCCAGTGACCGGTCATTGTAT
>CAYURX010000141.1:0-2904 GCA_964447245.1 uncultured Coprococcus sp.
GGAACCGATAAAAGCGGTGAGTCCTACCGTAAGTGGAAACTATTTAGGCTGCGTTCACACGCAGCCTTTCTTTTTAATAATAATCAGGAGAACACTATGACACATAATCGTTTCCTCTCAGTTCCCCCAAACCCAAACATGCAGCAATGAAAAATGATGTTGATTTCACTAAAATTTATGACGGCGAGAAACTTATTGGTGTGTTAAATTTTAACAACATGATTCCTGTCGCCGAACAGTTCATCAGACCGTTAAATATCAAGCCATCCCCTTCCGATAACGCAAACACAATTCATTATAAAAAAATGTCCACAAAACAGCTTACCTATTGCCAACGGAACCAGGACTCAATTGTCCGAAAAGCGAATAAACTTTATAAACTGATTACCTCCGGAAAAGCAAACAGTCTGTTAAAACGGCGATGCTGTGATTTTTCAAAATTAGAGACAATCCTGAAAAAGAAATTATAATACATAGATAGCCCTGCTGATCATTCTGGAGCAGGGCTAAAAATCGCCACACCAAACCTCAACGTACTCCTGAAGATATTCGGACAGCTTGTTCTCAGTTTTAACACAAGTTCTGTCATCAGTACCCCTCCACCAGGTCGATCACACTGCCGTACACCGCATTCACAGCCAGAATAATATAGGGAGCCACCGTCTGATATCTGTTAAATGGCCTTTCTTTCGTTGCCTGATCCCCAAAATTCACATGATAATCAACACAGCCGTAAAATGTCCAAACGGGTGTCAGCAATCCCGTGCGCTGCCCGCTGGCATCCCTGATCCGGAGCAGGGTCAGAGATGCCCGATCCACCTGTATATCCAAAGAACACGTCGTTTCCTCTGTATTACCGACAATCTCACCCTGATAAGTCAAAGGCACCATTGTCTCGAATACTTCCGCTGCTTCATCAAAAGAAAGGATGCCCACATTTTCCGAAACCGTATCGGTAACGGTAAGCGGGTCCTGCCAGTGCAGAGAGCAGATACCCTCCTCATTCACCTCCATGATAATTCTTTCATAAATCCATGGAAACATCGCCTCGTCCGATGATATTTCATTAATTGTCGAGGTCGCCAGCGGAAGGCCATTGACGATACGGGTAAAATGAAAACGATAACTGTAATATCTCGACCGGATTTCCCCGTTGCTAAAATCATCATATTCTGTATCTGTCTTTTCCACAAAAAATGCCGCCGCTTCCTGAACCGGAACGCCGATCGTCTCAAAAAATTCCTCTGCGTACGCTCTTGCGTCTTCAAGTGTCAGGTTCAACCGCCCCTGATTGACCGCCGCTTCATTTTCCTCATTGACCAAAACCGCACCGGCTTCCTCCACATGCCACTCACCCATCTCTTTTCCATAATAAAAATGACTGCTAACTGCACTGGTCCTTCCTGCTTGCTTTATCCTGTATCTTTCTATCTATATTTTACTATAGAAGCGGAAACAGCGGATGTAAAATAGTTGTAAAAAATATGACAGCAAAAATGAAGCCGCCGCACATGACGCATCATTGTACAACGACTTCATAAAATCAACGCTTATTCAATTATACTTCCCTGTTTTTTCTGTTTTTGGCATACGCAATGAGCGTTTTCAGCTCATCCCCCAATTCTCCCGTTTCCGCCGGATCCACCGTACAAATCACCTGTCTGCAGCCATCAATCAAGGCTTTTGCCCGGTTCATGGCCTGCTCCCCGATCCGGGCCAGAGGCTTCACGCTGACCACTTCAACGGCCAATGCCTTCGCAGACGGGTAATCCAGATCATTTTCCCATAAAACACCGGCTGCAAAAGGGATTCCTTCTCTCTGAAGCCTGCGGTATACAGCCGTACCGCTGCCAAGTCCGGACAGCACAAAGACTTCCGGTCTGCCTTTTACCGGCTCCAGTTCCAGATTCCCCGTCAATTCGTCATAGGAACCTGCGGTCATGCCATACAATCCTTGAATATATCCCTTTGTAAAAATCTCCTCCGGCGTACCAAAACGTTCAATTTTATCACCCCTGACGCAGGCGATTTTATCAGAGATCCGCCCGGCCAGTTCCAGTTCATGCAAAGACATAATCACCGACAAATGACGCATCCGTGACATCTGTTGAAGAACCGACAAAAACTCAAGCTTGTATTTGATGTCGAGAAAAGAAGTGGGTTCATCCAGAATAATGATCTCCGGCTCCTGGCAGATGGCCCGGGCCAGCATCACCCGCTGTTTCTGCCCGTCGCTGATCTTGCCAAAATCCCTGCCGGCCAGTTTGGAAATATGCACCAGTTCCATGGATTCCCTGACAATACGCCGGTCATTTTCGGTTAAGATGCCGAACCGTCCCGTATAAGGATACCGTCCCGTTGCCACCACATCTTCACAGTTCATCAACTCGGGGCGCATCCGCTCTGTCAGCACGACCGACATTTTTTTTGACAATTCCTTACCTGTCATGTCATTCAGACTGTTGCCATCCAGATAAACAACGCCGGCGATGGGCGCCAACTGCCGGATGATACTTTTCAGAATCGTCGTCTTTCCCGCGCCATTGGGTCCGATCAGCGTCAGGATTTCCCCTTTTTTTAACTGTATCTCAATATTTTTGATGAGAGGGACGCCGTGATAACCAACACTGAGTCCCTCCGTATAAAAATAATAATCTTCCTTATTCATCATCTGTCAGCACCTGATCCTTCTTTTTTCTTCCTGCGGCGTATCATGATATAAATAACGACAGGCGCACCAAAAACAGCCGTAACTGTACTGATACTGAGTTCTGTAGGCGCGAACACCACCCTTGCCAGTAAGTCGCAGAACAGGCAAAAAGCCGCCCCGCCGAGGAAACAGGCCGGTATCATCAATATCGGCTTTGCGGATGCAATTTTAACACAGAAAGGAGTTTTCGTTTT
>CAYURX010000141.1:2914-7154 GCA_964447245.1 uncultured Coprococcus sp.
CAATATCGGCTTTGCGGATTTAAAAAGATATTTGACCAGATGAGGAACTGCGATCCCCACAAAAGACACCGGACCGGCAAAGGCCGTTACACAGGCAGACAACACACTGGACAGCAGCACGAGCAGCACCCGGAATAACCGGATATTTAATCCCATATTTCCGGCATAGGACTCGCCCATCTGATAGGCGCTGATCGGTTTCGCCATAAGAAAAACACAAAAAGACGCAGCAAAGACAACCACCGCCATCATCGCCACATTCTCCCAGCTCATACCGGAAAAGCTGCCTTTCGACCAATTATGCAGATTCACGATATTGGCATCATCGGCAAATGTCACGACAAAATCCGTAATGGCCGTGCAGATATATCCGATCATCACACCGCTGACAATGAGCATCGACATCTGATCAAGCACCCTTGACACAAGAAGCACAAACCCCATGGCCATCATGGCTCCCACAAAGGCCGCAGCGATCATGGCCAGTGAACTTAGCTGTACATGCCGTCCCAGGGCCGCCACCATCAGAAGCGCGACTGTCAGCTTAGCGCCGGAAGATATACCAAGAATAAAAGGACCGGCAATGGGATTATGAAAAAAAGTCTGCAAAAGATACCCGGACAGCGCCAGACCGCCGCCAAGAATCGCTGCAGCCAACGCCCTTGGAAAACGGATACGCAGGATAATGTCTGTAAATACCCCTTTTTCTTCCCCGCCGCCAAGCACCCTCAGCACATCAGAGAAAGGAATATTCACACTGCCCGCGCATATATTGGCGGCCAGAAAAAACAGTACCAGTACCGTCAATATTAAGAAAGAAAATCCATATCGTTTTCGCTTCATCTTCTGCTCCTTTTTGGCTCCAATTATGCCTTCAATCATTACTTGATATTCCAAAATTTCATTTCAGTTGATAAATATAGGTCATACTTTCCGTTTCTCCCGACAGCATCTGATGGATATCTGAAATAATCGTCCCCAGTTCCATGGATGACTGATAGAGATTTTTAGTCGTACAGAAAACACGCCCGTCCTGCACAGCTTTAAAATTCTCCAGCAGGCTGCTCTTAGCCAGCAGCTCCTCCACCGACGACAGTTCGCCGTCAATGGTACTATTATAAATAATATAATCGGCCTGCTGCGCGCCGGCATAAAATTCTTCCATCTGCATGGTGACAGTCGAAGCCGCCATATCTTCTTCATCCCCTAAATGGTCAAAGATATACCGGCCTCCGGCCAGTTCGATCATCTTCGGAAGATAATCGGAGGACTTGCGGACATTGGCTTCGCCGTTGGATGTGATGTAGAAAAATGCCACCGTCTGACCCATTGCTTCTTTTTCACTCACCGATTCAAAAGCCTGTACCTCCGCGTCAAAAGCCGCTTTGGCTGTTTCTTCTTTTCCAACCAGCAGCCCGTATAATTTCACCCATTCCGTCCGGCCAAGAGGTTCCGTCTCATAACTGGAATAATCCACCAGCACCGGAATATCAAATTGCTCCAATTGCTCCTTCACTTCCGGCGTATGGTAAATCATCGTATTTTCAATGGCAAGGCCGCAGTTTCCCGAAACGATCTGTTCATAATCCGGCGCGGAATATTTGCCCGCATACAAAATATCACCCGCCTCCATGGCCGCTCTGGCATCCGGCACATACCACGCATCCGGCTTCAGGGCTGAAAAACGGATATCCTCAAGTGCATCAAGAGCATCAAACATATCCATGACAGCCGACGCCACCAGATAGATATTCTCAATCGGCTGCTTCAAAAGAACGATATCTTTCTCAAGGCCAGACGGTACTTTCCTCCCCTCCGGGATCACCAGAAAACGGCTGCCGTCTGAAATCGTGATCAGCGCATAGTCATCTTCATAATAATCCACGGCAAATTCCTTCGCACAGGTCAGAGGCATCCTGTGACTGTACGTCAGTTCAGGGCTGATGTCCGTATTGGCCTTTTCACTGATGTCTTTGTCTGTCTTTCCGGCTCCATCTTTTTCCGGAGTGATATCACCGGATGCAGCGCCGTATGACACCCGATCTGAGCCGGAAGCAGCCGTTCCCGTGGCCTCACCGGTCTTTTCAATACTGTCACTGTGAAAAATCATCTCATATTCAATCTCATGAGGTACGCTCATCGCTGTCGTGTCAGCAATAACCGGTACTGCCTCATCAAAGCCTGTCACAGAAATCTCAAAAACTGAATTTCCGTTCTCATTGACCGGCAGATACTTTTCACCATCCACGATCATATAATCATAAGAGGAACTGCTCCACTCGATTCGAACAACAGCCGATCCGTCTTTAACTGTCAGCTCCGCAGGAGAAAGGATCTCTGCCCGACCGGTTCCGCCGGATAATTCGACATTAACTGTATACTCTCCGTCTTCAATCCCGGTATTGGACGGTATTGGCCCCGCACATCCGCCGCATCCAACGGCCACCACGCACAGCAGCAATATTTTCACAAGCTGCATCCAAATCTTTCTTTTCATCCTTATTGCTCCACTCACAAACAAATCTGCCCCCGCCATAAAAGCGGGGGACTAAAGATTTCATTTTCTGATCCTATTCTGCCTTTTCCACATTGGAAACACTGACCTTATGGTCATACCATTTCCCCTTCGTGCCAATCAGCGCCAGATCAAATTCCTCATCCAACGAAGGCACCGGCACATCAAAGCCATGGACTTCTTCCGTCAGTCCGTCGCTGTAGGTCACTGTATCCATCGTTGGCTCCAGCAGCGCAGCGCCCTCTTTCTGCGCATCCTCAGCCAGTCCGGCAAACAGATTCAGAATATTCTTTGATGACAGTGAAATATGTATCGTCATCTGACCATCCTCAACCGTCAGTGTTCCTTTGCCCTCGCAGGCTTCGCTCACATGAAACATACTGCTGTCCGTATTAAAATCCGCCGTATAGGTGCCATCCTCCAAAGCTGCCGCTTCGGTTCCTTCAGAAGCAGCAACGGTTCCTGATGCACTCTCTAATACAGCCGCTGTATGGGCGACATAAATATCCTGGATCGCGCTGATACCGCCAAGACCTACAATCTGGGTCTCCACACTGTCAAATTGACCGGATGCTGTAAACATACTTTTCCATGAATCCTCATCGTCTCCGGCCATATCATTATTGGCATGATCCCCGGCTACCACCATCAGCGGACGAAGAACGACCTTTTTGTAACCGGCGTCTTCAACGGCGGCCATCACAGCCTCACAGGCTGTTTCTTCCGGCTCACCTTCAACGGTTCCGATAAAGACATTCTCATAGCCAAGTTCGTTCATCTGTGTCTGCATCTGACTGTAGGAAACCTTTGCTGTATGAGAAGTCCCATGTCCCATAAAGACGAATGCAGTGCCATCCGCTTTTGCCGCATCCAGGCTGTCATAACCGGCTGTCTTTACAGCCTCCTCAGTAATCGCTCTGGCAACGGCTGCCTTATCCTCATTGATCACTGTGGCATCTGAACCGACCTCGCCAAGCAGCGGTTCAGCAACCTTCACAGATTCAAACTGATTTTCATAAGCTGCAACAGCCTCTGTCAATTCATCATACTCCGCGCCATGCATTAAATGTGTCGGCTGTATCACAAGGTTCTTCACGCCATTGGCGACGGCCCGGTCCAGGGCCTGCTGCATATTATCGATCGCTTCACCGTCACGGGCCTGAACATGGTTAATAATGATCTGAGCCGTAAAAGCCCTTCTCACAGACCAGTCAGGGTAAGCGGCCTTTAAGGCATCCTCAATTCCTTTGATATCCGACACACGGCTGTCATTGAAAGAAGTACCGAAGCTCACAACCAGCAGTTCATTTTCTCCGATGTCATCCTGATTCAGCGGATCATCCTTGGAGGCATCGCCTGTATCTCTGCCAAAATAATCAGGATCCGCTTCTTCACCTTCAACCAATGCCTTCTGCGCGTCGGTCAGCGCATCCCAGGCGGCCTTAGCCTGCGCGCACTGTTCATCGGTTTTATCCGTTCTCTCCTGCACATAAATCGCGTCAATCAGCGCGGCCACTTCATCCGCGGCTGCCTGATCATTGCCTGCAGCTTCTGTCTGCTTTACGCTTTCCCCGGCGGCTTCTGTCTCTTTTGCCGCTGTCTCACCCTGATCACCGCTGCCGCATCCGGCCAGCAATGCCGCCGTCACAGATGCCGCACAGAGCAGCGTGACGATCTTCTTTGTCATTTTCTTCATTTTTTTCGTCTCCTTTTATTTTTATTTCA
>CAYURX010000142.1:0-7113 GCA_964447245.1 uncultured Coprococcus sp.
TCCGCCAGATTCTTATAATTTTTGATCATCAATGCAATCGGTCCTTCACGAAGCTGCTTCGGTTCTATATGCATTTTCGCCAATAACCGGTCGACGGCTTCGTAAGATTCCGGATGCACGCCCGTATGATCAAGGGGCTGACTGCCGCCGCTGATCCTCAGGAAACCGGCACATTGTTCATAAGCTTTCGGTCCAAGCTTCGGAACTTTCAGAAGCTGCTTCCTGTTATCAAAGCGTCCGTTTTCTTCCCGGTAAGCCACAATATTTTTCGCGATCGGTTTACTGATGCCGGACACATACTCCAGTAAAGAAGCCGATGCCGTGTTCAGATCCACACCGACCCGATTCACACAGTCTTCCACCGTGCCGCCAAGGACTTCCGTCAGCTTCTTCTGATTCATATCATGCTGATATTGCCCCACACCAATGGCTTTCGGATCGATTTTCACCAATTCAGCCAGCGGGTCCTGTAATCTTCTGGCAATCGAAGCCGCACTCCGCTGTCCCACATCAAAATTCGGAAATTCTTCTGTCGCCAGTTTGCTGGCTGAATAAACACTGGCCCCCGCCTCGCTGACGATCACATAGGCCACTTTTTCCGGTATTTCCTTCAGCAATTCCACGATCACCCGCTCCGATTCCCTTGAGGCCGTGCCGTTACCAAGGGAGATCAGGGTGATCCCGTACTTACGGATCAGTTTCTTCAAAATATCCTTCGACTGGGCGATTTTCTTCTGCGGTTCCGTCGGGTAAATGACGACTGTATCCAGCACTTTTCCCGTCGGATCCACAACCGCCAGCTTGCACCCGGTTCTGAAAGCAGGGTCCCAGCCAAGGACTGTCTGCCCCGCGATCGGCGGCTGCATCAATAGCTGTTCCAGATTTTTTCCAAACACTTTCATGGCGCCTTCTTCCGCCTTTTCTGTCAGCGCATTGCGGATCTCCCTCTCCACAGCCGGCGCGATCAGCCGCTTGTAGCTGTCTGCAACGGCCGCCTCAATAACGGGCGTCGTATAAGGATTGTGCTGATGGACCATCCGCCGGTTCAGCCATCCGATAATCCTTTCTTCAGGCATCTCGACTGAAACCGTCAGTATTTTTTCTTTCTCGCCCCGATTCACGGCCAGAACTCTGTGTCCGGCAATTTTTGAAACAGGTTCCGAAAAATGATAATACATCTCATAAACGGAATGGACCTGATCATCCTTTGCTTCCGACACCAGTCGTCCCTCATCCATATAGCACTTCCGGATCCATGTCCGGTAAACAGCATGGTCCGCCACATTTTCCGCAATAATATCTTTCGCGCCGTCAATAGCCTCCTGCACACTTTGAACACCCTTTTCTTCAGAAACAAAAGCTTTCGCTTCCTCCTCTACAGGATGTTTAAGATTTTGCAGCAATATCAGCGCAGCCAATCCATCCAGTCCTTTTTCCTTCGCGATCATGGCTCTTGTCCGCCGTTTCGGGCGGTACGGACGGTACAGATCATCCACCGCCACCTGGGTTTTGGCATCCTCGATCTGCCGTCTGAGAGCATCGGTCATTTTGTCCTGGGCTTCAATGGACGCGATCACCTGCTGCTTCTTTTCCTCAAGATTTCTTAAATAAATCAGCCGTTCATGGAGATTTCTTAAAACCTCATCATTTAACGCACCCGTTTTTTCTTTGCGGTAACGGGCAATAAAAGGAATCGTATTGCCTTCATCGATGAGGGTGATGGCTGCCTGCGCCTGCCATTTTTCAATACCAAGTTCACTGCTTAAAACATCTTCGATGACTATCATTTTGGATTCTCCCCTTATAGATAAACAGGCTGCCGTTTGACTGCGGCAGCCCCTTTTTGTTATTTGCTGAATAAATAATCAATGAGAGTATGGCCTTCCGCAATATAATTACCGCTGGCCTCCCCTTCACGTTCATTGTAATGCCAACTATGATCGCCTTCATCTGTACTGTCATACAGTAAATACGGCACCGGCTCCGATGAATGGGTACGAATAGCGATCGGTGTCGGATGATCCGGAAGCGCCAGCATTCTGAAATCTTCACCGGCTGCCTTCATACCCTCATAAACTGTACGGATCACTTTGGCATCCAATGACTCAATGGCCTCGATCTTCTTTTGCACGCTGCCCTGATGTCCCATTTCATCCGGCGCCTCCACATGAATATAGGCAAAATCGGCGCCTTCCCGGCACAATGCGTCGACCGCCGCCTGCGCTTTGCCGACATAATTCGTATGCAGACCGCCGTTGGCGCCTTCCACAATGATATTGCGCATACCTGCGCCGACTGCAATTCCCTTTAACAGATCCACCGCCGAAATCATAACGCCTTCTTTGCCGGTCTTTTCCTTAAAAGAAGTCAGGCCCGGCCGGGTGCCTGCGCCCCAGAACCAACAGGAGTTGGCCGGATTCAGCCCTTTCTTCCGGCGTTCTACATTGATCGGATGATTGACAAGAATATCATAACTCTTTTTCATCATCTCGCGCAGCATGGCATCTTCCGGCAAAAATTTGCCGATGACCTGTCCCAGCTTGTCATGGGGCGGTGTCAGTTCCACCACCTGTCCCTGATCCCAGATCGTCAAATGTCGGTAACTGGTGCCCACATAAAATTTATAAGTATCATTTTCAAGTTCCGCACGGACTGCATTCAGCAAAACCGCCGCGTCTTCCGTTGAAATCTCATCAGAACTATGGTCAATGATTGTTTTTTCCTCGTAAATATCCTCATCCTCTGAGAGAGTGACCAGATTGCATCTTAATGCAATATCCGTCTCTTTCATGTCCACGCCGATACTCAGCGCTTCCAGCGGCGAACGCCCCGTATAATACTTCCGCGGATTATAACCAAGAACGGATAAATTGGCCGTATCGCTGCCCGGGCTCATTCCTTCCGGTATCGTATGCACCATGCCGATCTCCGATTTTGCCGCCAGCATATCCATCATATCCGTTCTGGCATATTCAAGAGGCGTTTTGCCCCCCAGTTCTTCAATCGGCCTGTCCGCCATACCGTCACCGAGAACAATCACATATTTCATTGCAAGGACTTCCTTTCATCTTGTCGTTATCTAAAGTGGTCTAAAAGTTCACGAATATACGGGAAATAAAACCATCTAACTGCGCCTTTTTCTCATCAAAAGCGGCAACGGTCATCGGCTCTGTTACAAATCCATACTCACCGCTTACATCCTCCGCCCTGCAGATCGTCACCGGACCGAATAATGCCTGAACCTGTGGGGCTGTTTCTTCCGGCTCGCCTTTCACACGAACGAAGAAACGGCTCATATACTGTCCGATCCCCGCCAGCTCAAGTTTCTGTGTCTGCCATACCGTCATGATATGCGTACCCATATGCTTCACTTCGTCCACCACATCGGAGACAACGGCACTGGCCGTCGGCAGCTTGCCGGCGCCCCGTCCATAAAACATCACATCACCCAGCACATTTCCTTTCACCAGGATCGCGTTGAAAACATCATGGACACTGTAAAGCGGATGGTCTTCGCTGATCATCACAGGCGATACCATGGCAAATACACCGCCTTCCTCTTTTTTGCTCGTGCCGAGCAATTTGATACCGGCATGGAGGGCCTTCGCGTATTTAAAATCAATATCGGTGATTTTTGTAATGCCTTCTGTGTAAATATCCTCATAATCCACCTGCATACCATAGGCCAGTGAAGTCAGGATCGCGATCTTACGGCAGGCATCATAGCCTTCAACGTCAGCTTCAGGATGGCGCTCCGCATAGCCCTTGTCCTGGGCTTCCCGCAGCACCTCATCATAATCAGCACCCTCTGTATCCATCTTTGTCAGCATATAGTTGGTCGTGCCATTCAATATGCCGGAAATTTCCGTGATCTCGTCGGCTGTCAGAGACTGGTTCAGCGGACGGATGATCGGAATGCCGCCGCCCACACTGGCTTCAAATAAAAAGTTCTGTGAGTGGGCTTTTGCAATCTCCAACAGTTCGGCTCCGTGTCTGGCCACCAGTTCCTTATTGGATGTGGCCACACTCTTGCCGGCCAGCAGCGCCTGCTTCACAAAAGTATACGCAGGTTCCACACCGCCCATGACTTCCACGACAATTTTGACATCGGCATCATCCAGGATCACCTGATAATCATGGACAATTTTTTCCTGGATCGGATCGCCTGGAAAATCTCTTAAGTCCAGCACATATTTGACATTGATCGCCTCGCCTGCCCGCTTTGCAATGGCATCACAGTTGGTCGCCAGTACCTCCACAACGCCCGATCCAACTGTACCGTATCCTAAAACTGCTATATTCACCATAATCTCCTCCTGCACCAATCATTTCTTCGGCTGTTACTCCCTGCCGAGTATTTTTATGTCATGGACACCCTGTAAGGCATCCATCTCTCCTACAAGTGCAGCAAAATCTCCTGTCGTCGGTAATATATCCATGCTCAACGTCAGCGAAGCGATGCCATTGATGGGAATCGCCTGGTGAATGGTCAGTATATTCGCATGATATTCCGCAATCTTTTTGAGAATCCCCGAAAGCAGACCCGGCTCATCGTCCAGTTGAACGCTCAGTGTAATCGTCCGTCCATGCACGTTCTCATGGAACGGAATGATATCGTCCTTGTATTTGTAAAAAGAACTTCTGCTGATACCGGTCGCCTCCGTCGCCTCCTGTACCGTCATGGCCTTTTCGGAATCGATCAGCCGCTTCGCTTCCACAACTTTCAGAAGCACTTCCGGCAATGCCTTTTCCTTCACAATATAGTATTTATTCTTGTTATCCATAAAACTCACCCTTTGTTCGCACAGGAAACACACTTGTATTTACCAGACGATAGTACCATAGATTATGTGCTGATGCAAGGATTAAATTTCTTCTGTTTTGTTTTTTAATAGATTATTCCATTTCAAATAAGCATTGATAAAGCCGTCAATGGCGCCATCCATGATGGCCTCCACATTACTGTTTTCCTCATTGGTCCGGTGATCCTTCACCAGTTTATACGGCTGCATCACATAGGAGCGGATCTGGCTTCCCCACGCATTGTCCTTGACTTCTCCGCGGATACCGGACAATTTCTCCTGATTCTCCTGCTGCTTGAGCAGGTACAGCTTCGCTTTCAGCATCTGCATCGCTTTGTCTTTATTCTGATGCTGGGAACGTTCATTCTGGCACTGGACAACAATATTCGTCGGCAAATGGGTAATCCGGATAGCCGATGACGTCTTGTTGATATGCTGGCCGCCCGCGCCGCTGGAACGGTAGGTATCGATCCGCAGATCATCCTCATTGATCTCAATATCCAGGTCTTCCTCTATATCCGGCATGACATCGCAGGACGCAAAGGATGTCTGCCGCTTGCCCGCCGCATTAAACGGCGAAATACGCACAAGACGATGAATACCTTTCTCACTCTTTAAATAGCCATAGGCATTTTCTCCGGCCACTTCCATTGTCACCGATTTGATGCCCGCTTCATCTCCGTCCAGATAATCCAGAACGGATACGGTAAAACCATGTTTTTCAGCCCAGCGGCTGTACATACGGAACAACATGCTCACCCAGTCGCAGGCCTCTGTACCACCCGCACCGGCATGTAAAGTTAAAATGGCGTTATCCTTATCATATTCTTCAGACAGGAGCGTTTTGATCCTGAGATTCTCAAAACATGTCTCAAAATCACTCATGGCCTCCTGCACCTCCGGGATCAGTGACGCGTCATCCTCCTCGTAACCCATTTCAAGCAGTGTTTCCACATCTTCATAGGCTGTCTGAAGCCGCCTGTACTCTTCGAGCGTATCCTTCAGATTCTTGAGTTCCTTCATGGATGCATTGGCCTTGTCCGCATTATCCCAGAATCCGGGCTCCTCCATCATACGTTCCAGTTCTTCGATCCTTGACTGCTTATTCGCTAAGTCAAAGTGAATCCCCCACTTCTTTTAATGGTACGGCATAGCCGCTCAACGCAAATTTAATCTGATCAAATTCGACCATTCATTTCACCCCTTATTATTTATTTCTGCCGCAGCAGTTCTTATATTTGATTGGCCGTCCATCCGGGTAACATTTACCGCACGGACACGGATCATTCGGTGATATCTTCTTGCCGGTACGGCGTACAGGCTTCTTAACTGCAGAATCATCCTTGTTGGTACCCGTTACTTTCGCTACCTGCTGACGCTCCGTCTCCGGCCGCTTGCGCAGATGCAGCATAATAAAGACAACATCTTTGGATACGGCAGCGATCATTTCCTCAAACATCTCAATACCGGCATAACGGTATTCAACGACCGGATCTTTCTGCGCGTAAGCCTGCAGCGTAATGCCCTGTCGAAGCTGGTCCATATCGTCAATATGACTCATCCACTTGTTATCGATTACTTTCAGCAGGACAACCCGCTCGATTTCCCGGAACTGGTCAGCAAGGCCCGTTTCCTGCTCGACCTCTTTCTCTTTCTGTGCATAGAGTTCTTTGACTTTTTCTGTGACTTCATCAATGAGCTGCTGCCTTGTATAGCCTTTATAATCCGCATGATTCATGGACAATGGACGAATTGGTGCAAGCGGCAGCACGGTCCGGTTGAGCATCTCAAGATTCCAGTCTTCCGGCGCCTGATTTTCCTCAATAACCCCGGAAATCTCAGCGTTCATGACATCTCCGATCATTCGGAGGATCTCGTCGCGCATATTTTCACCCTTGAGTACGCGGCGGCGTTCTTCATAAATCAATTCACGCTGTTCATTGATGACCTGATCGTATTCAAGCAGGTTTTTACGAATACCAAAGTTATTGGACTCGATCTTCTTCTGGGCCTTCTCAACGGCTCCTGACAGCATCTTATGCTCAATGGCCATGCCTTCTTCATGGGACAGGGCATTAAATACCTTCATCATTCTGTCTGAACCAAAGAGGCGCATCAGATCATCTTCCAGGGAAATGTAGAACCTTGTATCGCCAGGGTCGCCCTGACGTCCGGAACGTCCTCGCAGCTGATTATCAATACGTCTTGATTCGTGACGTTCTGTACCGATAATCTTTAAGCCGCCCAGTTCGGCAACGCCCTCACCAAGCTTGATATCCGTACCACGCCCGGCCATATTGGTGGCGATGGT
>CAYURX010000143.1:0-7075 GCA_964447245.1 uncultured Coprococcus sp.
TGGCCAGCACTCCTGCCAGAATCACGTTTTCCGTCACGCCAACACTTGGATAGGGCAGCATCATATCCGTGCCGCACACACCGGACGTCTGACATTTCAGTCCTTCTGCTTCTGACAGTATCTGTACATTCATCCGTTTGAGGGCTTCAATATGCCAGTCAATGGGCCTTGCGCCGATGGTACATCCGCCCGGATAAGGCATTGTCACTTCCCGCACCCGTCCCAGCAGTGCGCCAAGCAAAATAATTGAAGATCGCATGGTCCCGGCATCCAATGCGGAAATGGCCGCTGATCTCAAATCTGAAGCATCCAGTATCAAACTGTCTCCTTCCCATTTTGCGACAACACCAAGAT
Source organism: uncultured Coprococcus sp. (assembly GCA_964447245.1). Taxonomy (GTDB): domain Bacteria; phylum Bacillota; class Clostridia; order Lachnospirales; family Lachnospiraceae; genus Coprococcus_A. The sequence continues at coordinate 355 of CAYURX010000143.1, forward strand.
GCTCCAGAATCCGGATCATATAGGCCACATCCCTGATTTTTGGACAACGGTGCAGCTTTGTTACTCCTCGATTCAGAAGGGCTCCTGCCATAATCGGCAATGCCGCGTTTTTTGCGCCCTGCACCGCCAGTTCACCGCTTATACACCGACCGCCCCGGATGTGTATGCATGCCATTTTATTCCCTCCAAATCAGACCTGCTATACTCTATGATATGCATTTTCTTCCCTGGCGTGCGACACTCTGGATCAGACCGATCTCACACATGAGAAAAATCAGCGATGTGCCGCCATAACTGATAAAGGGCAGCGGAATACCCGTATTGGGAATACTGTTTGTAACAACGGCAATATTGATCATCATCTGCAAACCAATGTGGGCCGCCACTCCCGTCACCAGCAGCGCGCCGGACAGATCAGAGGCTCTGGCCGCAATCACCATGCAGCGCCAGATCAGCAGGATAAATAAAATAACAATGATCGACGCTCCAAACAGGCCCCATTCCTCACAGATGATCGAAAAGATCATATCATTATGGGCCTCCGGCACATAGGCCAGCTTCTGAATGCTTTTTCCATAACCTTTTCCGAAAATACCGCCGGAACCGATGGCATACAGTGACTGCCGTGTCTGATAACCTTTCGGATGGGTCTCCACATTGATCCAGGCATCAATTCTGTCCACACGATAGGCCGCCAGTTTCAAAAAGACTGCCATCAGCCCGGCCCCCATGCCCGACAGCAGAAAAAAGGGGCCGTACTGCCTGCTGGCCGTAAAAATCATAATAAAGGCGATTCCCATAATAATAATGCCCGTACTCAAATTTGTTACCATGACCATGGCTGCCACCGGCATGACCCACAAAAACAAAAGGATCACACCTTTCCATTTCATCATCAGTACGCCCGCCGCGCTGCACATGGAGGCCAGAAACAGAATCAGCACAAATTTTGCGAACTCCGACGGCTGAAAACCGATGGACCCGATATAGATCCACCTTTTCTGTCCATGGCTGGCCGTACCGATCACAAACACAGCCGCCAGCAGCAAGACGGACGCCAGATAAAGCGGCAGTGAAATTTTTAAGAGCCGATGATAATCCACATTGGCCAGCATCACCATCGCCCCAAATCCCATGACAACTGTAAGAAGCTGCCGGTTCGTGTAATAAAAGGCATTCCCCATATGCAAAGCCGCCGTATAGGAACTGGCGCTGTAGATCATGATCAGTCCGAATACGATCAGCGCAAACACGATGACCAGCATCATTTTATCGTAAGCGTTGGCATTTTTCTTTGCTCCTCGCTCTCCCATTGGCTACTCCTGACTCTCCGTCTCCGAATCGATGGCCGGTTGTTCCCCCAGATAATAAGGCAGCACATTTTCAAAAATTTCACGCAAAACCGGCGCTGCGATGGTGCCGCCATAATAAGTGCCAACGGGCTCGTCGATCAGCACCAGCCCCACGATCTGCGGATCATCGGCCGGCGCAAATCCAATAAATGACGCAATGTATTTGCCCGATCCACGGGGCAGTTTCTGACTGGTCGCCGTCTTGCCGCCAATCCTGTAGCCTTCAATGTAACAGTTTTTTCCTGTGCCTTCCGCCACGACCTTTTCCAGCAGTTCCCGCATCGTTGCCGATACCTCACCGCTAATGGCATTCTCTTTCTCCTCATATTTAAACGACAACACATGCCCGTCGGCATCCACCGCAGACATACCAAGGTGGGGCGTAACCAGCGTACCGCCGTTGATCACGGCGCTGACGGCCCGCAGCATCTGAAGGGGCGTGACCTGAAATGACTGGCCAAAAGACACCGTTGCCAGCTCCACTTCCCCCACATTTTCTTTCTTGTGCATAATGGAACCGGCTTCTCCCGGCAGATCGACGCCTGTCTTTTCCAGCAGTCCCAGTTTTCCAAAATATTCATACATGGCCTCCACTCCCGTCCGAAGTCCCACCTCAATAAAAACCGGATTGCAGGAGTTCATTAATCCTTCAATAAAAGATTCGGCGCCGTGACCCACGGTCTTATGACAGCGGATTCTCCGGTCTTCCACGATTTTATATCCCGGACAGTAAAAACGGTCACTGAGTGTGACGGATCCTGTTTCCAGCGCCGCCGTAGATGTAATGATCTTGAATGTTGACCCCGGCTCATAGGTATCATTCAGACAGCCGTTCCGCCACATCTGGTTCAGCGCTTCCTGCAGACCGGCCGTATTTCCGGAAGCCGCTGCCGCATCATTTTCACTCCCATCCCCGGATTCCTCTGTGGATTCCGGACTGTCAGTTTCCAGCAGCGTATAGGGTTCATTAAGATCAAACTCCGGCACATCGGTCATGGCCAGTATCTCACCATTCTGTGGATTCATCAGAATAATTGAAACTCCCTTTGCCTCCTTTTGTTCCAGAATTTTTTCGGCCGTCTGCTGAACATAGGACTGTATCGTATAATCCAGACTGATATGCAGGTCGCTCCCCGGCACAGGCTCCACCCTGCTCTCCGACACATTTTCAACCTCAATGCCTCTGGCATCCGTCACCGTCAGAATAAATCCCTCCTGCCCCTGCAGATACTCATCATATTTAACTTCCAGCCCGATAATCCCCTGATTATCACCACCGGTAAAACCGAGCAGTTTGGCCGCCAGCGTTCCATAGGGGTAATACCGGGTATAATCCTCATCGACCATCACGCCATCCAGTTTATAACTTCGTATCTCGTCCCCGATGGCCTTATCCACATTGGCCTTGATCCGTTCAATGGAAGAAACTTTTTCAACCCTTTTTCTTACCGTTTCCTCCTCCAGCCCCAATACGTCTGACAAAACGCTGATGACCCGTTCCGGATCAGTGATCTGGTTATGGATAACGGAAATCGTACAGACCGCCTTATTATCTGCCAGCACAACGCCGTTTCTGTCGTAGATCAGCCCCCGTTCCGCTTTAATGCTGCGCTCCCTTTCATGCAAAGCATCGGCCTGCTCCTGATAGTATTCAGACTGGAAAACCATCAGATAAACCAGCCGTCCCATCAGAATCAGGCCGACACCCACAATAAAAGCGGCCACTATGAGCATCTTCCGTCTGTGATAGATTTTGATATGCATTCATACGCCCGCTTTTTATAATTTTATACAGTTTATGTGCCAACCGGTGAATTAGAACCGCGTCCGCTAATTTTCCGGTTCATCATCTATGTGATCGCCATCCTCTCCGGTCTGGCCATCATCTTCGCCATCGCCATCCTCAACGGTCTGGCCATCGTCTTCGCCATCAATAATGTCTTCCCCGTCGGATTCTTCCTCCTCCGTCTCCAGTTCGGACGGATCGATTGGTTCCGTCGGGAAAATCTGCATATACGGCAGCACCTCGGAGAATATCTTACCTGCAATTTTCGTTGCAAAGGAACTCTGCCCCTGGTCGTCCACATTGGCTTCATCGACGATCACATAGACAACGACCTGCGGATCATCAATGGGCGCCGCCCCGATGAAAGATACCAGACGTTCTTTCCCGCCTCGCGGAAGTTTCTCCGCCGTTCCGGTCTTACCGCCGATTTTATATCCCGGCACATGGGCATCCGGCGCCGTTCCGTTTTCAACGGTCTGATAAAGCGCTTCCCGCATCCACTCCGACGTTTCTTTGGAAACCGTTGTCCGCATCAGTGTTTTATCAAATACCTGAACCGTATTGCCTGTATCATTGGTAATCTCCGATACCACATGGGGCTGATAATAGTAACCGCCATTGACAATAGAACTGAAAGCCGCTGCCATCTGGATCATGGTTGCTTTATAACCCTGGCCAAAGGAACTTGTCCAAAGGTCCACGGGCCCCATGGTATCTTCATGGAAAATCAGGGAGGCACAACTGGCTTCACCCGGAAGATCGATGCCTGTCACCTGCCCCAGTCCGAACATTTTCTGCATCCGTACAAAACTGCTGACCCCGATCTTGTCACTGATCTGCATCATGGCATCATTGCAGGATCTTATAATGGTCTCCTGTAATGTCAGTAACCCATGGATACCGTTGCAGGATACAAATGTACCGTCATTGCTGTAGGTCTGGCCGCCGTCACAATCAAAGGTATCCCTGTCACTGACAAGGGCCTGCTCCAATGCATAGGCGACCGTCATGGTTTTTGCCGTTGACCCCGGCTCATAGGGCTCATTCACACAGAAATTCGGCCATATCTTATATAAAGCCTCCGTCATTTCTTCTTCCGTCATGGCTTCAAGCTGTTCGCTTGTATACCCGGCAACAGTCAGATCTCTCGGATTATTCAGATCATAAACCGGCGCGCTGGCCATGGCCAGTATCTCACCGTTATTCGGATCCATGACAATGGCTGCCACATTCTTTGCGCCTGTCTGCTCCATGAACTGGCCGATATATTTTTCAGCGATACGCTGTATATTAATATCGATCGTCGACACCAGTGTTTGACCGTTCTCCGGCTGCTGAGTGACTTTCTGCAAATCAATATCATCATCCAGATAACCGTATTTCCGGCCATTGGTACCTGACAAAGTGTCGTCATAATACTGTTCCAGCCCCCACAGACCACTGTTGTCAGAGGACGTAAACCCGACCAGATCACAGGCCAGCGTGGAAAAAGGATAAACCCGCCTGTAGCTTTCCTCAAACCAGATACCGTTGGAAACGGCTTCAATGATTTCCTGATCGTCCTCATCCTCCGAATCAAGAAAATCATCATAAGGCTTTTTTTCATCATAGGTCATTTTCCGCTTCAGGACCACATACCGGCTGTCCGACTGATTGACCAGAATATCCCTGATTGCATCTCTGTCCATACCGAAATATTCGTTCAGAACTTCAATGACATATTCTGAAGCATTTTCATTGTTGCTCTCTGTGATAACATAAGGATCCAGCACAAGATTATAAATTTTCTCGCTGGTAGCCAGCACGGTCTTGTTCCGGTCCGTAATATCCCCTCTCTTGTAAGGAATACTCTGCCCGTCATAATTCAGCAGGGAGAGAACATTTTTTTCGTAAGTCTCTCCCTTCGTCACATCAATCTGTATCAGTCTGAAAATCAGACCTGCAAAACAAATTAAAACAACCCCAAAAACAATATACAATCTTCGCCTGTTCGTTTTTGAAAATCGCCTTCGCGTATGTTTTTTTGAGACAGTTCTTTTCTGTCTGATTGTCACATTCTTTCTATTGCGTCTCTTATCTGCCATTTTACCACCTGAAATTATTCATTCACACTGTTACTTTTTCCCTGGTATTGATTCATACTGACGTACATAATCACTGTTACTGCTATTGTAATAAATAATCTGATCTTCTCCTGCATAGATCATACCAAGCTTTTTAGTTGCAGTCTGATAAATCTCATTCAAATCAATGGTTCTGTTCATGCTTTCTTCCAACGCAAGATTCTGTTCCTGTATCTCCTGAAGCTGGCTCTGAAGCGCGGCGATCGACTGTTCGGTCTGTCTGCGCTGCGTATTGGCATGCATATAACCAAAGCACGTCAGCAATGTGATACTCACACAGGCCACCAAAAACAGTGTATATTTCAGATCGAAGGCCGATACCCGCTTCTCATGGCGGATCTCCGGCTGCGGCTGCTGTACCTGCTGCCTCGTTCTCTGCCTTTTGGGTTCCCTGTTCAATTGTCTGGCAGTATTCCCATCTACATAATAGCGTTCTGACTGTCTGCGGCTTCGCGATGCATTTCTTCTATCCTCTGTCATTAAACGCCACCCTTTCCACATTTATAATTCGTTCATCGTTTACCTGATACGTTCAAATACCCTGAGTTTTGCGCTCTTGGAACGGCTGTTCACCGCCAGTTCTTCCTCTCCCGGCAAAACAGGTTTTCTCGTAATCACTTTTCCTTTTGACTTTTTCCCGCATACGCAAACCGGAAATGACGGCGGACACGTACACGGGCGCTCGTTAGTATTAAAGATATTCTTGACAATTCTGTCTTCCAGTGAATGGAAAGTAATCACACAGATCCTTCCATGATCATTTAACAGATCGATCATCTGATCCAGTGTATTCTTCAATACATCCAGTTCCTGATTCAATTCAATGCGAATCGCCTGAAATGTTTTTTTGGACGGATGTCCGCCCTTTGCCCGGACTTTCATCGGAATGGCTGCCTTGATGATTTCTGTCAGCTCTCCCGTCGTCTCGATGGGCTTTTTCTCCCTGGCCATCACAATATGTCTGGCAATATTTTTCGCAAACCTGTCCTCACCATAATCTCTGATGATATGGTAAAGCTCCATCTCTGAATAGCCATTCACAATATCACGGGCTGTTCTTGGCTGACGCTGGTCCATACGCATGTCCAAAGGTACATCTTCCCTGTAAGTAAAACCGCGCTCGGCCGTGTCCAACTGATAAGATGAAACGCCCAGATCCAGCACGATACCGTCAACCCCATGGATCCCCAGTTGTTCGAGCACCTGTGCCATGGCACTGTAATTGCTCCTGACAATGGTCACCTTGTCCCCAAAAGGCGCCAGGTGCTGACTGGCTGCTTCAATGGCTGCGCCATCCTGATCAATACCGATCAGACGTCCGCCGTCCCCCAGGCGGGACAAAACCTCGCCTGCATGACCGCCGCCGCCCAATGTGCCATCCACATAAATACCATTTTCCTTTATCGCCAACTGTTCAATTGTCTCATTCAGTAAAACTGAAACATGCTGAAATGCCATGC
>CAYURX010000144.1:0-6864 GCA_964447245.1 uncultured Coprococcus sp.
TGTTTCACGGTGATGGCTGTCAGAAATTCCGGTCAACAGCCAGGAAACTGAACTGTTCGCAGCTTTTGCATCAGGAATATAGAATAGCGTTTGCATGCCGGAACGGCAGAGTGCACGTTGGAGGGCCTATAGCATATGATAGTCATGAGCAGTTTTTGTCTGGAGATGGCTTATGCAGGAAGTAAGAAGAAAAGTTGGCGCAGTCAATGCCTATCAGCAGGGCCTCTATGGTCAGCGGATAGGCATTGCCGTTTTAGACAGCGGCATCTATCCTCACAGGGATTTTACGGACGGACAGAACCGGATCGCCGTTTTTAAAGATTTTCTCGGCCATCGGCCGGATCCTTATGATAATAATGGTCACGGTACCCATATTGCGGGCATTATTGCCGGTTCAGGCGCCGCTTCCGGCGGAAAGTACATGGGAATGGCGCCGTTGGCCCATTTGATCGTTCTGAAAGTGCTGGATGATAAAGGCAATGGTACGGCAAAAAATGTATGCCGGGCCATTGAATGGCTTGTTGCGCATCGCATGCAATATCATATCCGTATTGTGAATATATCGGTGGGAGCCAATACAAGAGAACGGCTGGAAGAAAGCGAGGCCCTTGTGAAGGCAGTGGAATATGCCTGGGATTATGGATTGGTCGTGGTGGCGGCGGCCGGTAATAACGGACCGGAGGCCATGAGTATCACAGCGCCGGGCACAAGCCGGAAAATTATAACCGTTGGAGCTGCGCCGGAGAGATTTTTTGAAAAGCAGCCGGAGATGGACTGCCGTTTTTCGGGGCGGGGGCCAACGCCGGCCTGTGTCTGCAAGCCGGATCTCGTAGCGCCTGGTTTTCGTATTCTGTCCTGCGGCAACCGATCAGGAATCATGTATACGGCTCGCAGCGGAACGTCTATGGCGGCGCCGGTGGTAGCCGGCGGTATCGCCTTAATACTCAATAAATATCCGGATATGACCAATAAAGATGTGAAAGTATGCCTGAGAAAAAGTGCTGTTTCACTGGATATGCCAAGAGCTTATCAGGGTTGGGGCATGTTTGATCTGGCCCGCTGTCTGGACGGAAGATGCTGATTATTCAGCATCTTCCAGTTCTTCCCATAATTCCATGAGTTCCAGTTGTTCTTCATCCAGCGCTTCTTTTTCTTTGTTGATTTCCATGAGACGGCTGACATTGGTGTAGACTTCTTCAAGGGTCAGCAGTTCATCCAGTTCATTGAAACGTTTTTCAATCGCTTCCAGTCGGGCCATTGTTTTAGCAAGCAGATTTTCGCGTTTGCGTTTTCTGGCCTGAAGCTCTTTTTGCTGTTTGTAGTCCATCTTGGCTGTGCTGACAGTTTCAGAGACGTCAGCTGTCCGGGCCACAGAGACACCGGAAGATTCCGTAGCCGAAGGATTCAACCGCTTTTCAAGATAATAATCATAATTGCCATTATAATTGGCCAGGCCGTTTTCTGATAATTCAAGGATCCTTGTGGCCGTCTGGTTAATAAAATAACGGTCATGGGAGACAAGGAGTACGGTTCCGCTGTAAGCCCTGATGGCATTTTCCAGTATTTCCCTGGACATAATATCCAAATGGTTGGTCGGCTCATCAAGAATCAGAAGATTGGCATCGGAAAGCATCAGTTTCGCCAGGGAAACACGACCGCGTTCACCGCCGCTTAAATCACGGATATACTTGAAGACATCATCGCCGGTGAAAAGGAATGCGGCCAGGACATTACGGATGCGGGTATGAGTCATGGACGGCCATGTATCGGAAATTTCCTGAAAGATGGTCTTGTCCATATCCAGTACGTGATGTTCCTGATCATAATAACCGATGTGCACATTGCTGCCGAGATGAATGGTTCCACGGTCCGGCAAAATAACCTGATTGATAATTTTCAGAATCGTTGTTTTGCCGGTTCCGTTATCACCGATTAAAGCGACCTTCTCCGAACGTTTGATATCAATCGTGATGTCCTCAAAAAGGCGGTGAGGGCCAAAACTTTTACTAAGGCCTTCCACATGGAGCACATCATTGCCGCTGGTAATATCCGGAGTCAGGGACAGGTGCATGTAAGCATTGACTTCCGTAGGCTTTTCAAGGCGCTCAGTCTTTTCAAGCAGTTTTTCACGGCTCTCGGCCCGCTTGATGGATTTCTCACGGTTAAAAGAGCGGAGTTTGGCGATCACTTCTTCCTGATGTTTAATTTCGCGCTGCTGGTTCATCCAGGCTTTCAGGGCGGCCTCTCTTAACTGGGCTTTCTTGGCTGCAAAAGCGGAGTAATTGCCGCTGTACATATGTCCCCTGTGATTCTCAATTTCGATCACTTTTGTCACAACACGGTCAAGAAAATAACGGTCATGGGCGACGATGATCACAGCGCCGTGATAATTCTGGAGAAATGTTTCCAGCCATGCGATGGCATTCATGTCCAGATGGTTGGTTGGTTCGTCCAGAAGAATAATATCCGGCCTGGTGAGCAGCAGCCGTCCAAGGGAGATACGGGTCTTTTGTCCGCCTGAAAGAGAAGATACCTTCTTATTAAATTCTGATTCCTGAAATCCCAGTCCCTTTAGGACGCCCGTCACTTCACTTTGCAGAGCATAGCCGTTTTGCTGTTCAAATGCATGATTCAGACGGTCGTAGGCGGCATACATATCGGGCAGATCGGCTTCATCGGCGTGTTTCATGTCCTGTTCAAGCTGGCGCATTTTTTCATAAATGCGAATGACATCCTGTTTGACATTCATCATTTCATCGTAAATCGTGGCTTCTGAATCAATTTCCTGATGCTGTGCCAGATAGCCGATGGACTTTCCGCGGCTGATAACGACCTCACCGTCATCCGGCGTGAGTTCTCCTGTGATCACTTTCAGCAATGTGGATTTTCCTGCGCCATTGATACCGACGATCGCAGCCTTTTCATGTTCTTCTATATGAAATGAAATCTGGTCAAGAATGACTTCAGTGCCAAAAGAAAGACTAATTTGCTGACAGGCAAGTATCATAACTTAACCTTCCTCCTGTAGTAAATTTCGGAAAAAATATCCGTTAAGCCACATTATAACCGTAAACGGACGGATATGCAATATGAGATTATCACGAATATCGCAAATATCACAAATATTCATATGATTATAACTATTCTTTAATTGACAACAATATATCATTCAGATATAATAAGAGTGTGTGTTTAAATAATTGTGAATAAATTATCAATAAAAGGTATTTAAAAATTTGGGAATAGGAAAGCATTTTGAATTGATACTGAATAACGTGAAACAGGAGTGGTAATAAATGGCAGATAAAGGTATTTCATCAGCGGTCATCCGCCGATTACCAAGATATTACAGATACTTGGGTGAGTTGTTGGAGAATGGTGTTGTCAGAATTTCATCAAAGGAATTAAGTATACGAATGAAAGTGACTGCGTCACAGATTCGTCAGGACCTTAACAATTTCGGTGGTTTTGGTCAGCAGGGGTATGGTTATAATGTCGAATATCTTTTTGATGAGATCGGCAAGATCCTTGGTCTCAATACGGTGCAGAATATGATTATCATTGGTGCGGGCAATCTTGGACAGGCTTTGGCCAACTATGATTTTGACAGGATCGGATTCAAAGTTATTGGTATATTTGATGCCAATCCGAGACTTGAGGGGCTGGCTGTCCGGGGCATTGAGATCAAGATGGTGGATGAACTTCAGGAATTTATCAAGACCCATGAGATTCATGTGGCAACGCTGACGGTCCCTAAAAAGAATGCGAGAACCATCGCAAGTCAGCTTGAGGAATGGGGCATTAAGGCGATCTGGAATTTTGCGCCGACGGATCTACATGTGTCGGATGAAGTGTGTGTGAAAAATGTGCATCTGGACGAGAGTTTGATGACATTATCCTATAATTTCCGCAATCGCGGAAAAGAAAAGTACAGCTATCGTTCGTATATGGATGATTAATGCACAGGATTTTGAAGGGGCCGCTGCAGTTGATGCAGCGGCTCCTTTACCTGTTAATAAGGAGTGTGAGTCTATGAGATATCTTGTAAACAGCAGGCAGGCGAAAGCGATTGATACCTATACGATTGAAGTTACGGGCATACCGTCACTGGTACTGATGGAAAGAGCATCGCTGGCGGTCGCGGACTGTGTGGAGAAAATGGCGGCGACTATGGCAGGCAGGCAGACGGCCATCTGCGCGGTCTGCGGTACCGGCAATAATGGCGGAGACGGTATTGCGGCCGCGAGAATCCTTTATAGCCGGGGTTATCATGTGACGGTGGCGCTGGCCGGTGACCGTGAAAAAATGTCAGAAGATGCAAAAAAACAATTGGCGATTGCCGAAAAATTATCAGTGCCGGTTGTCAATGAGCGGAAGCTTCAGGCATATAATATAATCATCGATGCTTTGTTTGGTATCGGTCTGACGCGGGATATAAAGGGAGCGTATGCAGAATGGATCGCAGCGGTCAATCGTGCCGCTTTAGCAGGCGCCAGGGTTTGTGCTGTTGATATACCCTCGGGGATCAGTACAGATCAAGGCTGCGTCATGGGTGCGGCAGTTCGTGCCGATGTCACAGTGACCTTTGGTTATATGAAATTAGGCATGATTCTCTATCCAGGCGCATCTTATGCGGGAAAAATCATCTGTGAAGATATTGGATTTGATAAACAGGCGGAAAAGGAAACGAATCTTCAATATGTTACTTACGGCAAGGAGGATGAGCAGCGGCTGCCGAAACGGCGCCCGGATTCAAACAAAGGCACATACGGCCGGGTGCTTGTTGTGGCTGGTGGCCGGAATATGGCCGGGGCTGCTTATTTTTCAGCAAAGGCTGCGTATCGTATGGGAGCCGGACTTGTGACTCTTTATACGTCTGAGAGCAACCGGGTGATTTTGCAGCAGCTTCTGCCGGAGGCCGTGATGAAAACATGGGACGATGAAACGCCGGATCTGGCGGTGTTATCAGAATTGATGGCCAGCCACCAGGTCATTGCTGCGGGGCCGGGCCTTGGACAGTCGCCTGCTGCGCAGGCCATCATTCAAATGGTAATGACGCAGGCGCGGGCACAGGTTTTGCTGATCGTGGATGCAGATGCCTTAAATATTCTGGCCGGACATGAGCAGTGGATGAAAAACTGCGCGGCAGATGTGGTGATTACGCCCCATATGAAGGAACTCTCAAGGCTGACTGGCTATAATATCCAATATCTTAAAGAAAATTTAGTACAAGTTTGTGAAGAATTTAGACAGCATAATGGTGTAATATGTATTTCAAAAGATGCCCGGACAATGATTTTTGACGGTTCGGAGAACATTTATGTGAATACGACAGGGAACAGCGGCATGTCTGTCGGAGGCAGCGGTGATGTGCTGACGGGTGTGATTGCCGGTCTTAGCGCACAGGGACTGTCTCCTGATGAGGCATCAAGGCTTGGTGTCTGGCTCCATGGACGGGCCGGCGATCTCGCGGCCGGACGGATGGGGATGCACGCCATGACAGCCACTGACATCATAGATGCTCTGCCGGAACTTCTGAAAAATATTGAAGACAATACCGTCATTAACGGGTAAAATGCTGCATTATTGGAGGAAGAAATGAAAAATGCTTATCGTGCTTGCGCAGAGATAGATTTGGATGCGCTTGAACATAATATCAGAGAGATCAGGTCGGTGATTGGCGATACGACGAAGCTGATGTGTGTGATTAAAACAAATGCTTACGGGCATGGTGCGGTGGTACTGGCCAGGGAACTGGCGGCCATGGGTGCGGATAGTTTTGCCGTGGCGACTTTGGATGAAGCGGTTGAACTCCGCAATCATGGCATCAGCCAGCCCGTTCTTGTGCTTGGATTTGTGGCGAAGGAACAATATCCGGATATGATTCGCCATCATATTATGCCTTCTGTATTTACATATAGTATGGCCAAGGATATTGACGCGGTGGCGGAATCCATGCATGCGGTGGCCGATATTCATATCAAGATCGACACGGGAATGAGCAGGATTGGATTTGCGGCGGAGCCGATGACAGCACAGCGTATCGTGATGATCAATTCTCTCCGCAAGAATCTTCACATTCAGGGTATTTTTACGCATTTTGCCTGTGCGGACTGTGGGGACGATACCCTGACGATCGCGCAGATTGAGAAGTTTGGCGAGGTGGTTCGGCAGATCGAGGCATGCGGTGTGCATATTCCGGTGAAACATTGTGCCAACAGCGCGGCTATTATGCGGTATCCGGGAATGAATCTGAACATGGTTCGCGCAGGCATTATTCTGTATGGCCTGTATCCGTCGGAGGAGATCGATAAGAGTCTGAAGTTAAAGCCCGTGATGTGCTTAAAGAGCCATGTGGTTTATACAAAGACAGTGGAGGCCGGGACTCCGGTCAGCTATGGGGCAACCTATGTCTGTCCCCGTCCAACGAAGATCGCCACCGTGTCCATTGGATACGGCGATGGTTATCCGAGGGCCCTTTCCAACAGGGGACGGGTCCTGATTGGCAGTCAGTCTTATCCGATTATTGGCCGTATCTGTATGGATCAGCTCATGGTGGATATTACGAATGCGGAGGATGAGATCAGACAGGGGGATGAGGTCGTTTTGATCGGACGGCAGGGAAGTGAATCCATACCTGTTGAAGAAGTGGCCTCCTTCAATGATTCTTTCAATTATGAGGTCGTATGTAATATCAACCGGCGTGTACCGCGTGTCTATTACCGTGGCGGTGAGGTGACAGAGATCGTCAATTATCTGAAATCATAGGCAGAGATTTTAACAATCCTGATGAATACACTTGCGATAAACGGGAATAATGCTGTTATAGTTTATCAGGAGTGTGATATGCGTGATTATTAAGAG
>CAYURX010000145.1:0-6800 GCA_964447245.1 uncultured Coprococcus sp.
AGGAAGATCGTTACCTGCTGGAGCAGAAATAACAACTTTCTTAGCACCTGCTTTGATGTGTGCTTCAGCTTTCGCTTTGGATGTATAGAAACCTGTACATTCAAGAACAACATCTACATCAAGATCGCCCCAAGGTAACTTTGAAGCATCAGCTTCTTTATAAATTGTAATCTTCTTGCCGTCAACAACGATAGAAGCATTGTCATCGCCAACTGTAACTGTATGGCCATCATATCTGCCCTGTGATGAATCATACTTTAACAAATGTGCAAGCATTTTAGGATCTGTTAAATCGTTGATCGCAACAACTTCATAACCTTCCGCTGCAAACATCTGTCTGAATGCAAGACGACCGATACGACCGAAACCATTAATTGCTACTTTTACTGCCATAATAATTTCCTCCTGATAAAAATTATGTTTATTATTGTAAGTTGTAAAATACAACTTGTCAGCTATTGACTACGTTTCCTATTGTAGCGGATTTTTCCACAATTTTCAAGTGCAAATGCAAACTTTATCAAAATTTTAACAAAGTATACAGAAACTTGCATTTGCGGGTATTTTTTTTAGAACATTTTATAAAAGACTTTTTCTTCTGTCGTATATTTTCACATTATTAGCTAAATTCTCAAAATTATTCATGCACATTTTGTCTGTTCTCCGGCGCTGTTCCTTCAATAATACCGCCTCCGGCGACAATATCCCCATCATACAGCACAACGGCCTGTCCGGCTGTAATGGCCCGCTGCGGTTCATCAAAACAGATATAGAGCGCATCCTCCCCCGTCTGCATGGCCATACAGGCGCAGGCACGGTGCGCATAACGAATTTTTGCCATCAGGCGCCTCGGTTCTTTCATATCAGGATAAGCCATGAAATTCAGGTGTGAGGCATAAAGCGCACGCCTGAACAAATCTTCATTCTCTCCGATCACCACTTCATTCTTCAACGGGTCAATGGCAGTGACAAAAACAGGATGTCCCATGGAAAGATTCAAACCTTTGCGCTGGCCGATGGTATAGGCGCCAATGCCCCTGTGCTGGCCAAGTATTTTTCCTGTGCTGTCGACGAAATTTCCTTCCGGCATCTTCCGTTTTGTATAATCTTCCATAAATGACTGATAGTTGCCATTGGGCACAAAGCAGATATCCTGACTGTCCGGCTTTGCGGCCACATTGAGACCGATCTCAGCGGCGATCCTGCGGGTATCGGTCTTATCATAATCACCGAGAGGCATCAGTGTATGGGCCAGTTGACGCTGGGTCAGATTGTACAGGGCATAAGTCTGATCCTTGCGGTCCGCGGCGGCTTTTGCCATGGCATAACGCCCATTGTCCGTCCGTACAACTCTGGCATAGTGACCCGTTGCGATATAATCCGCCCCAAGAGCCAGTGCTTTGTCAAGCAGTGCCTCCCATTTGACATATCTGTTGCAGACAATACATGGATTGGGCGTGCGGCCTTTCTCATATTCAGAGACAAAATTTTCAATGACCTTTTCCCTGAAAACATCTCTGAAATTCATGACATAATAAGGAATGCCAATTTTTTCAGCCACCTGCCTGGCATCTTCAACCGCCGATAAACCGCAGCAGCCGCCGTTTTCTTCAATGACCTCATCGGCCTCCTCCTGCCATATCTGCATCGTCACACCGATCACATCATATCCCTGCTCTTTTAAAAGGTAAGCAGCCACCGATGAATCCACACCGCCGGACATGCCAACCACAACTTTCCTCCGTTCCATCATACCTCCACCTGTCAGACAACAGGCCATCGCGTGAAACAATTGGTTCTTTCGGACGTTAGGATAATTGAGAAGCTATTGATATTCCAGAACAAAGATAATGAACAGTTCAGTTCGCTGTTTATAGATTGGAATTTCTGACAGCCATCACCGTAAAACACGTTCTCACTCCGTGAAAAACGCAACGGATACTAAGGTTTTCTGTTCATTGCATTCCAGAAAACCAAGTACCGGCGTTTTTCAAGGGTTTTACTTGTGATGATCTGCAGAAAATTCCAAAATCAAACAGGCTGAGACTGAACTGTTTCAAAAATATGATTGTTCTGGAATATACAATAGCTGTTCGTTATATCTAAACGTCCGAAAGAACCTGACAGTTTCTGCGACGGCCTCGTTTTTAATAATCTTCTTCGACTTCTTCTTCACCGATATCGCTCTTTGGCTTCTGTAAACCTTCGATCACGATATTGTTCTTCTGTGCGTAATCCCAGAGTGCCGCATGGATGGCTTCCTCAGCAAGAAGGGAACAGTGCACTTTGACCGGAGGCAGACCATCCAGGGCTTCCATGACGGCTTTGTTAGTAATCTCCAGGGCTTCATAAATGGTCTTGCCCTTCACCAGTTCAGTGGCCATACTGCTTGTGGCTACGGCTGCGCCGCATCCGAAAGTCTTGAATTTGACATCCCTGATAACCTGATTTTCATCAATATCAAAATAAATACGCATGATATCGCCGCATTTCGCATTGCCTACGGTACCAACACCGCTGGCATTTTCAATCTCTCCAACATTTCTTGGATGCTGGAAGTGGTCCATGACTTTTTCGCTGTACATTTTCTATTTGCCTCCTGTTTTCTTCATAAAATCTTCGTATAATGGTGACATGGAACGCAGTCTTGTAACGATTGCTTCAATCTCGTCGACAACGCCATCTATTTCTTCTTCTGTATTCTCATAACCCAGTGTCAGCCGAAGGGAACCATGGGCGATCTCATGAGGCAGGCCGATGGCCAGCAGCACATGGGACGGATCCAGTGATCCGGATGTGCAGGCCGAACCGCTGGAAGCGCAGATATTGGCCATATCCAGCATAATCAGCATAGATTCTCCTTCAATAAACTGAAAACTAAAATTCACATTGTTCGGCAGGCGATTAGTCCGGTCGCCGTTCAGCCTTGCATATGGAATGCGGGCATAAATTTGATCGATCAGCCGGTCTCTTAAAGCCTGCTCTTTTGCTGTCCGTTCAGGCATATCCGCCATGGCCAATTCAACGGCCTTGCCAAAACCGATGATACCCGGTACATTTTCCGTTCCGGCCCTGCGCTTGCGCTCCTGGGCGCCGCCATGAATAAAGGAACGGATCTTGACCCCTTTACGTATATATAAAAAGCCAATGCCCTTCGGCCCATTGATCTTGTGGGCGCTTGTACTGAGCATGTCAATATGCATCTGATCTACGTCGATCGGCACCTGGCAATAAGCCTGTACAGCGTCTGTATGGAACAGTACCCCATGCTTTCTGGCAATACGACCGATTTCCTCTATTGGCTGGATCGTACCGATCTCATTGTTGGCAAACATCACCGAAATGAGAATCGTATCCGGACGGATGGCTGCTTCAAGCTGATCCAGTTTGATAATGCCCCGCTCATCCACGTCAATATAAGTGATCTCAAAACCTCTCGACGCCAGATAATCACATGTATGCAAGATCGCATGGTGTTCAATACGTGATGTAATAATATGACGTCCTTTCGCACCGTAAGCTTCCGCTGTTGCAACAAGCGCCCAGTTATCGGCTTCGCTGCCGCCAGCCGTAAAATAAATATTCTCCGCTGCGGTTCCTATGGACTTTGCAATCATAGTTCTTGCGTCCGTAATCGCTGCCTTATTGCTGGAACCGATCCCGTAAATGCTGGATGGATTTCCATACTTCTCAGAGAAATATGGCAGCATAGCCTCAACGACTTCCGGTCGGGCCGCCGTCGTTGCCGCATGGTCTAAATAAACTAAATGATCCATAATGCTCATCTCCTTAAAATCTTATCCTATCATATGCCGTCGAGCCCCGAATGTCGACCGGCTGTTTATTCCTACTGTTTTACTAGGCATTTACATCTTAGCATCTATCGGCCAATCCGTCAAGCACTTTTCATAGTATTTTCCTAGGAAATCAATGATTATTCATTAAGATTCATTCATCAGAGCGATGAAAGCTTCTTCCGTCAGGATCGGTATGCCCAGTTCTCTTGCCTTTTTATTCTTGGATGAACCGGACTGAGCATCATTATTGATCAGATAAGTGGTCTTGCCGGACACGGAACCCGCCACTTTGCCGCCTTTTTCCTCGATCACCGCTTTTAATTCATTGCGGTTTTTGAAGTGATTCACCGAACCTGTGATAACGAAGGTTTTTCCCTCAAATATTTTTCCTTCCGTTGTCAGATCTTCCTGCTCGATCTCCACTTCCTTCAGCAGATTCGCCAACTGCTCCTGATGTTTTGGCTGCGCAAAATATTCGATCAGACTATCGGCAATGACCGGTCCGATGCCGTTGATGGCTGTGAGCGTTTCCGACGTTGCCTGCATCAGCGCTTCCAGATCGTTTCCCAATGCCTGACACAGCAATCTGGCATTGGCCAGCCCCACATTCAGAATACCGAGACTGTAGATCAGTTTGGCCAACGTGATCCTGCGGGACTTTTCAATGGCGGCCATCAGCCGGGTATAGGATTTTTCACCAAATCCTTCCATGGTCACAATGTCATCGTGATACTGCGCTAATTTGAAAATATCCGCCGGTTCATGTAAAAATCCCTTTTGAATCAGTTTTTCCAGCGTCGCCTCTGATAATCCCTCAATATTAAAAGCATCCCGGCTGACAAAATGTGAAAACAGCTTGACATGTTTGGCTTCGCAGTCGGGATTCACACAGTAAAGGGAAGCAACGCCATTGACTTCTTTGATTTCCGCCTTTCCCGAACAGACCGGACAGATATCCGGTATAAGCAGACTGTCGCTCCGTGTAAGGTTTTCCGCGATCTGCGGAATGATCATATTGGCTTTGTATACCTGTAATTCATCACCAAGGCCCAACTGCAGCGCCTTTAAAATACTGATGTTATGCAGACTGGCCCTGGATACCGTCGTGCCTTCCAGTTCCACCGGCTCAAAAATGGCGATTGGATTGATCAGCCCTGTTCTCGACGCGCTCCATTCCACATCAACCAGCCTGGTCTCTTTGATTTCATCCGCCCACTTAAAAGCAATGGCATTTCTCGGAAATTTAGCCGTTGTACCAAGAGATTCACCGTAAGCAATATCTTCAAGCACCAGGACAAGCCCATCCGAAGGAAAATCATTATCAACGATTTTTTCCGCAAAAGCTTCCACCTGTCCGGCAACCGTCTGCGCATCCACTTTCACATATTCCACCACATCAAAGCCCTGAGAGGCCAGCCACTCAAACTGTGCCGCCCTTGAATTATGAAAATCCACACCTTCGGCAACAACGAGAGCGAAAGCAAAGAAGTATACATTTCTTTCCGCTGTCACCGCATTATTCAACTGGCGCACGGAACCGCTGCACAGATTTCTCGGATTCTTGTACCTGGCTTCACCTTCCTCAAGCTGGCTGTTCATTGCATTAAAATCCGAATATTTGATGACAGCTTCGCCCCGAAGCGTCAGCCTTCCTTTGTAAGCAATACTGTGGGGGACATTTTTAAACACCATGGCGTTGTTGGTAATGACTTCGCCCACATACCCGTTGCCGCGTGTAACGGCCTTCACAAGCCTTCCGTTCTCGTAGGTAAGTACAATGGTCAGACCATCCATTTTCCATGATAAAACCGCCTCCTGGCCGTCCAGCCACTCCCTTAACGCATCCACATCCTTTGTCTTGTCCAGCGACAGCATCGGATATTCATGCTGCTCCTTCGGCAGTTCGCTCAAAACCTCATAGCCCACATGCACCGTCGGGCTGTTGCTCAAAACAATGCCCGTTTCCGCCTCCAGGGCCTGCAATTCATCATACAGAGCATCATACTCATAATTGCTCATGATCTCTGTATCCTGCATGTAATAGGCTTTTGAAGCCCTGTTCAGCAATTCCACAAGTTCTTTCATTCGATTCTGACTATTCTGATTAGTTTCCATCCTGTTTTACCTGCCGCGGCAGCGTCCTGCGCTGCTCCCTTTCATAAACTGCTTTTTAAGACCCGCCAGTTCCTTTGCTGTTACCGGCCGCCATTGTCCCGTCTTCAAATCGCCCAGATTGATGTTCATCACCCGTACCCGCATAAGTTTCACAACTCTGTAGTCAAAATAAGCACACATATTGCGAATCTGCCGGTTCAATCCCTGGGTCAGTATAATCATAAATGTATAATCATCCTTTTTCTTAACCACGCATGGCCTTGTCACCGTATCCAGGATCGGAACGCCGCCTGACATTCCTTTCAAAAAATCATCAGTGATCTTCTTATTGACACGGACAATATATTCTTTTTCATGATACTGGCTGGCCTTCAGGATATGATTGACCAGGCTGCCGTCATTGGTCAGCAAAATCAGGCCCTCTGAATCCTTATCCAGCCGCCCGATGGGGTAGATCCGTTCCGGATAATGAATATAATCAATGATATTATTTTTCTCACGAATACGGTCAGTGGTGCAGACGATCCCCTTCGGCTTATTAAAAGCAATCAGGATCATCCTGTCATTGGCATGGATTTGCCGCCCGCCAACCTCCACACGCTGTGAAGGCGTTACTCTTGTACCGAGTGCCGCCGGTTCTCCATCGACCAACACCTTCCCCGCCGCGATCAGCCGGTCCGCTTCCCTGCGCGAACAAAATCCCGCGTCACTCAGCAGCTTGTTCAAACGCATATCCGCCTTGCCGTCATTCTCATGTAAAATATCTTTTTTAAAATTATCCATCACATTTCTCCTGTGTTCAAGAAAAGCTTTCATCACATGCTGCCATGCAATAAAAGCTTTTCATCACTTCATAACTTCATAATTTCATAATTACCTGTTATCCAT
>CAYURX010000146.1:0-6083 GCA_964447245.1 uncultured Coprococcus sp.
AATGTGCAGAGATCCTTGGCAAGTCAGCTGGCGCCATGGTTCGTAAAGTTGCCCTGGTACAGTGTAATGGTACCTGCGCAAATGCAGGCCAGAAACTGGTTTATGATGGTGTTGATACCTGTCAGGCTGTCAGCCTGATGTTTGCAGGTGACAGCACATGTGCTTACGGCTGTCTTGGTCATGGCGACTGTGCAGCAGCCTGCCCTGAAAAAGCAATCATTGTTCATGATGGTCTGGCTATGATCGATCAGGACAAGTGTGTCGGCTGCGGTATTTGCGTGAAGACGTGTCCAAAGAACGTTATCGCTCTTGTACCTTTTGAGAAGAAGCATCATGTGCTCTGTGTCAACACAGACAAAGGTGCTGAGGCCATGAAGGTCTGCAAGACAAGCTGTATCGGTTGTATGAAGTGTGTGAAGACCTGTGAGCATGACGCGATCAAGGTTGTCAATTTCAATGCCGTTATTGATTATGATAAGTGTACAAGCTGCGGCGCCTGTGCAGAAGCGTGTCCAAAGCATGCAATCTGTTAATTGCGGCCAATAGCTAAATGATGTATAATAGGAGGCGGATGTCATTTTGACATCCGCCTTTTCAAATTCAGCAAAGGAGAGAACGGTCATGCAGGGATTCTCATTATTCGAAGGCGGATTTTTGATGTTTTTACAGGAATACATCAGAAATCCCTGGTTGGATACATTTTTTACAACAATAACAAAACTCGGTAATGCGGGCTGGTTCTGGATCGCTTTGGGGGTACTGCTGCTCATATCCCGAAAACACAGAAAAGAAGGAATGGCTGTCCTTTTGTCTCTGCTCATTGGCTTTATGATTACAAATGTCCTTCTGAAAAATCTGATCGCAAGGCCAAGGCCCTATACGATAATTGAAGGCTTAAATATATTGATCAGCGAACCATCGGATTATTCATTCCCGTCGGGGCATACGTGCAGTTCAGTGGCAGCGGCGCTGGCGTTGCTGCAGATGTCGGACAGAAAAACGGGGATTGCTGCCTGTATACTGGCTTTTTTAATTGCCTTTTCCAGATTATATGTTGGCGTTCATTTCCCATCTGATGTGATCGTGGGTGCCATTATTGGTGCGTTGTCTGCATGGATCTCGGTGATGATCATCGAAAAACGTAAGAATATTGAAAGAAAATACTGATTTAAATTTCAGAAATGCCATGTATAATCAATAACATCCAATCATAGATTAGAGGACGGCAGGACTGGTGTGTTGGACAGGAAGAATAAAAGAGGGATGCGCATATGGAACAGCAAACGATATTGATTGTTGATGATGACCGGGAGATCGTTCGTGTCATCGCTAAGATTTTGGAATTGGAAGGCTATAGGATATTAAAGGCTTCTGACGGATTGGATGCTTTGGATATGCTGGTAAGGAATACGGTGCATCTGATTATGATCGATGTGATGATGCCAAAGATGAATGGTCTGGCAGCAGTTATGAAGATCAGAGAAACCAATAATATTCCGATCATTATTTTGTCGGCAAAGACGGAGGAGAGCGACAAGGTGCTTGGGCTGTCCATGGGCGCTGACGATTATATCAGTAAACCATTCAATACTCAGGAGATGATCGCAAGGGTACGGGCGCAGCTGCGGCGGTACATGCATCTGGGAGCCATGAATTCCGAGGCCATGCAGGACAGTATCAGAATCGGAGATCTGATGCTGGACAAGCATGCGAAAGAACTGATGGTCAGCGGTGATAAGGTTCATCTGACAGCGACAGAATACAAGATCATGGAATTACTGATGAGCAATCCGGGCAGAGTGTTTCCGGCTGAGGAGATTTATGAAAGGGTATGGCAGGAACCGGCCTACTCTGTAGAGAATACGGTGATGGTGCATATCCGCAGGATCCGCGAGAAGATTGAAATCGATCCGAAACAGCCAAAATATTTGAAGGTGGTGTGGGGCATTGGCTATAAAATTGAAAAAAGTAACGCCCGGTATTAAGCTGTGGTTTGTATTGGGCGTATTGTCAGTCAATATGTTTATTACAATGAATATTGTGGCCAATGAAGGCAGCGTCGATTACATGATAGAAAATATTATTTCCTATATATCTGTTTTATTGCTGCTTTTTGCCTGTATGCAACTGGCCCTTCGCCTTAAGCCTGATGATAAAGAGTGGTCATGGTTTCGGCTTCTGGAACAGTTTAAAACGGATGCGATGATCGGGATGATGTGTCTCATTGGCATGGGAGCGGTCATTCTTTTTAGCTGGCTGGTGGATAATTACTTTGTATGGATCCGGGACTACAACGGCACAAAAATTTTGCTGTATAATATCGTCATGTTTGTGCTGGTGCTGCCGGAAACCTTTGTCCTCATGCTGGCCTATGTCATTCTTGTCCGAAGATTTAAAGATAAAGAAAAGCGAAAAGATTTATGGATAATAGAAAAACTGCCGAAGCGGAAAGTGCGGGTAAAAAAGGAAGGCGTCATTAAAAGGTGGCGGCGTTACTGGCATGATAAGGTCACGGGATGGCAGATCAATTATCAGAGAGGTTATGATTTTGAAAAGAAACAGTCAATTCGCACATTTGTCTTTGTCGGTATTCAGGTTTTTATTATTGCTGGCCTGATTTTAGATATGAGTGTTCTGCCGATGATCTTTCCGCTGGCTTTTGGCATTTTGCTGTATATGGGGCAGAGGGAGTTCTATCATGATGTGGGACAGATTTTGGGAGAACTTCATCATTTATCTCAGGGACAGCCGGTACAGCAGGTCTATGTGGAGGAAACTTCACCCTTATATGAGGCAGCCTGTGATCTGGATGAGATCACCGAAAGTCTTGATCTCAGTGTTCAGCGTCAGATGCAGAGTGAGCAGATGAAAGTCGATCTGATCACAAATGTTTCCCATGACTTAAAGACACCGCTGACTTCCATCATCGGTTACATTGATCTTTTGAAAAAAGAGGAGATGTCACCGGAGGCGAAAGATTATGTGAGCGTGATTTCTGTTAAATCCGAGCGCTTAAAGGAGATGATCCAGGATCTCTTTGAAATATCCAAGGCGACCAGCGGCAATGCCGAACTGGAACTTGAAAAACTGGATATGGTGAAACTGATGGAACAGACATTAGGAGATATGGAGGACCGGATCGCCGACAGCGGGCGGACGATCCGAACGAATTTTCCTGAGACAGCGCTCTATATCAGTGGTGATGGCAGGAAATTGTACCGGGTTTATCAGAATCTGATCGAGAATGCCCTGAAATATTCTATGGAAGGAACCCGGATCTATGTGGATGTGGCCATGGAGGATCAGAGTGTTGTCACTACCATCAAAAATATCGCAGCCTATGAGATGAATTTTACGACCGACAAAATTGTCGAGCGTTTTCAGCGGGGGGATGACAGCCGGACAACGGAAGGGCATGGTCTTGGACTGGCCATTGCCAAAAGTTTTTCGGAAGCCTGCGGCGGTCATCTGGATATTGTGATAGATGGTGATATGTTTAAGTCTATCATCACTTATCCCGTTTACAGAGAAATTTAGAGAAATTTAATACGACAGGAATTGTTAAAATTGTGCCGATGTTCTTGAATATATACAATGATTTTGATATAATCAGTATGTAAAATTCGACAGTGGGATCTGTCAGACAGGGTGTGAGTCATGGAGACTGGTGAAAGAGCATACGAGAAGATTATCAATTATGTAGAACAGCAGGTTATGCGGGGCAAATATAAAATCGGCGACAAACTGCCGCCTGAGAGGGAACTGGCGGCGCTGCTTGGGGCCAGCCGGAACTCCGTGCGCGAGGGGTTGGGTATTCTTGAACGGATGGGAGCAATTTCCAGCCAGCAGGGCGCGGGCAATTTTATTTCGGACAATTTTGAGAAGACATTGATTGAGGTGATGACCCTGATGTTCATTCTGGAACAGGGAACATTCAGGGAGATCAGTGAGTTCCGGTACGCGCTGGAAATGCAGGCATTGACGCTGGCTATAGAACATGCGACGGAGCAGCAGATCCAGGATATGGAATATTATATGTCCATGCTGGAGCAGGTACCGGAAGAATCGATGAAAGCTTACTATGATAAAAAGATTCATTATACGATCGCGGAGGCATCAACGAATCGTTTTATCATTGATAATCTGCAGGCTTTGACGGAGGTGATGGATGTCTTTATCAAGGACATGCGCGCAAAGATTCTGAGCGGCGGCTGCAACAGTGAAGGACTGATGGCGGCCCATCGCACAATTGTTGAAGCTATCCGTGAAAAGGACCTGATCAAAGGGCGCAGAGCA
This sequence comes from uncultured Coprococcus sp., assembly GCA_964447245.1. GTDB lineage: Bacteria > Bacillota > Clostridia > Lachnospirales > Lachnospiraceae > Coprococcus_A. The sequence goes on from CAYURX010000146.1 coordinate 4,297, forward strand.
ATGGATGAGCATTTCAGTTACATTTATGATTACATAGACAACTAAAGGCTGTCTATTGTCATCTTAGATGAAGAAAAAGCTGAAAATACCTGCCTGAACCGACATCTTAACGGAAGGTGGAAAATGGGGAAATGAATAGATTATATGGAATTATACAATAAAATACAAAAAAAGAGGTTAAAATTGATAAAATTGACTGGACAAATAGTCAATTATATTTTATAATAGTAACGTAAGTGGTAGGGCCAATGGTACATATATTTTGTGCCCATATTTAAAAAGTAGGAGGAAGAAAAAATGAGTGAGTATAACAAAGTGACTCCGGAAATCATTGAGCAGATTAAAGCCGTTGTAGATCCTAAGAGAGTTTACGTTGGCGAAGATATCAATGAAGACTTTTCTCACGATGAGATGTCCATCTATGGCAAGAAGATGCCTGATCTTGTAGTTGATGCTATTACAACAGAGGAAGTTTCCGCTGTAATGAAGATTGCATATGAGAACACAATTCCGGTAACACCTAGAGGCGCTGGTACAGGCCTTGTTGGTTCCTGTGTTCCATTAGCAGGCGGTATTATCATTAATACAACTAAGATGAACAAGATTCTTGGTTACGACCTTGATAATTTTGTCGTTCATGTTGAGGCAGGTGTTCTTTTGAACGATCTTGCTGAGGACTGCGTGAGACAGGGACTTATGTATCCACCAGATCCAGGTGAAAAGTTTGCTTGCTTAGGCGGTAACGTATCTACGAATGCCGGTGGTATGAGAGCTTGTAAATATGGCGCAACAAGAGACTATGTTCGTGCTATGACAGTTGTTCTCCCAGATGGCGAAATTGTTAAGCTTGGTAGTACAGTTTCCAAGACATCTTCCGGTTATTCACTGCTTAACCTGATTGTTGGTTCCGAAGGTACATTAGGTATTATCACAGAGCTGACATTAAAGATCATTCCTGCTCCAAAGGAAGTTATCAGCCTTGTAGTTCCTTTTGAAGACCTTGATTCCTGTATTTCTACAGTTCCTAAATTCAAGATCAACCATCTTGATCCTCAGGCTCTTGAGTTCATGGAGAAAGCAATTGTTCAGAAATCTGAGAGATATGTTGGCAAGAGCGTATATCCACAGGTACTTGACGGTGTAGAAGTTGGCGCATACCTGCTTATTACATTTGACGGCAAGTCCCAGGATGAATTGGATGAGATCATTGAGCAGGCTTCAGAAATCGTTCTTGAAGCAGGCGCTATCGATGTTCTTGTTGCTGATACACCAGCTAAGATCAAAGATGCATGGGCAGCCAGAAGCTCCTTCCTTGAAGCTATCAAGGCAGAGACAAACTGGAAAGATGGTCTTGAAATGCTTGATGAATGTGACGTTGTTGTTCCGCTTAACCAGATCGCTCCATACGTTGAGTATGTATATGGCGTAGGCGAGAAGATGGGACTTCAGATCGAAAGTTTTGGTCATGCAGGCGATGGTAACCTTCATATTTATATCATTGGTGATGACAAGATTTCTGTTGCAGATTTCCAGGAGAAAGCTGACGAATTCTTTGATGATATTTATGCTGAGGCTACAAGAGTCGGCGGTCTTGTATCAGGTGAACATGCAATTGGTCACGGCAAACTGAAATATCTTGCAAAATCTGTAGGCCCAAGACAGATGCAGATCATGGAAGATATTAAGAAAGTATTCGATCCAAAGATGATTCTTAACCCAGGTAAGGTTTGCTACAAACTGTAATTAAATATAGAGCATTTATCATGTGGAAAGGTTAACGAATGTTA
>CAYURX010000146.1:6093-6772 GCA_964447245.1 uncultured Coprococcus sp.
TCACATGGTAATGCCTGTTAAAGGCAGTTGCAGCAACTACATACAAATTCATATTATTTTTTTAGGAGGGATAGTTTTATGAATTTTCATTTTAGTGAAGAAGAACAGGAAATTCTCGACATGTTACATGACTTTGCAGTCAAGGAAGTAGCTCCTAGAGCTCATGAAATTGATGAAGAAGAAAAATTCCCACAGGAAGCCCGCGATGGTCTGGCTGAAATGGGTATGATGGGTATGTATTTCCCAGAAGAATATGGCGGTGCTGGTCTTACTTACCTTTCCTATATCGCAGCTTGCGAGGAAATCGCTGTACATTGCGCAACAACATCTGTTGTATTATCCGCTCATGAGTCACTGTGCTGCTGGCCTATTTTCAAATATGGTACAGAAGAACAGAAACAGAAATACCTTGCTCCACTGGCATCCGGTGAGAAGTTAGGTGCTTTCGGTCTGACAGAGCCAGGCGCTGGTACAGATGCTGCTATGCAGAAAACAGTTGCTGTTGACAAAGGCGATCATTGGGAACTCAATGGTTCTAAAGTATTTATCACAAACGCTCAGTATGCTGATATCTTCGTAGTATTCTCTATGGTTTACAGACCGGATTACAAGGAAAAACCATACACAAACAAAGATATCTCCGCTTTCATTATTGAGAAAGAATTTGAAGGCTTCTCAG
>CAYURX010000147.1:0-6693 GCA_964447245.1 uncultured Coprococcus sp.
TGTTCTGTTAAGAGAATATCATAGAGGCGTTTATTGCCTAAAATAACCGTATCCAGAACCTGATAATCATCATATTTGTAGTGATCCTGTTCAAGCACCGACAGTCGCTGTCCCGGCGTAATGGCGATGCTGCCCTTGGTCGGTTCGATGGTGCCGGAGAGAATCTTTAAAAAAGTGGATTTGCCTGCCCCGTTGGCGCCAATGAGGCCATAGCAGTTTCCTTCGGTAAATTTAATATTAACATCTTCAAAAAGCGCACGTTTACCAATGCGCAATGTTACATTATTTGCACTAATCATAGACTAACCTTTCTGTGTATGTGATATCAATAACTGCACTGATTATTGTATCGTATTTTTGTTATTTTGCAAGAGCCATTTCACATGTTGACGTTCAGAAGAAAATCTTTTATCATAATGGGAGGAAGAATGAGAAGCAGATGTGAGGAGTATGTCAATGAATATATTGAATATAGAGCATGTGAGTAAAGTTTTTGGGGAAAAGGTCATTTTTGATGATGTGTCCTGCGGCATTGATGACAATGACAAAATCGGTATTATCGGTATTAACGGGACAGGCAAAACGACGCTTTTGAAAATGCTGGCAGGGATGGAAGAACCGGATAAAGGACGGATCACAAGACAGAACAATCTGAAGATCGCGTGGCTGCCCCAGAATCCCGAATTTCCAAAGGATGCCACCGTGCTGTCCTATGTGACCGGTGACGGGGCCGACAGTTGGAGTCTTGAGAGTGAGGCGAAGACCATCCTGAACCGCCTGGGAATTTCCGGACATACGGAAGCCATCGACCATCTTTCCGGCGGGCAGAGAAAAAGGGTCGCTCTGGCGAAAACATTGCTGCATCCGGCGGATGTGCTGATCCTTGACGAGCCGACCAACCATATTGATAATGAAATGGCGGCATGGCTGGAGGATTATCTGAACCGCTTGAAAGGCGCGCTGATCATGGTGACTCATGACCGGTATTTCCTTGACAGAGTGACGAATAAAATTCTGGAAATTGATCATGGACAGCTCTATGGCTATACAGCCAATTATTCCCGTTTCCTTGAGCTGAAAGCCCAGCGGGAGGAAATGGCTCTGGCTACAGAGAGGAAGCGGCAAAGTGTATTGCGTATGGAACTGGAGTGGGCGAAAAGAGGCTGCCGTGCCAGGACAACCAAGCAGAAGGCCAGACTGGAACGGCTGGAAGCGCTGAAAAACGGCAGAGCCCCTGTAGTTGACCAGAATGTGGAGATGGAAGCCATCGGGACGAGAATGGGTAAGAAGACGGTGGAACTGCACCATATCAGCAAGTCCTATGGAGAAAAGAGAATCATTGATGATTTTAGCTATATTGTCCTTAAAAATCAACGATTGGGTGTCATTGGTCCAAACGGCTGCGGGAAATCGACGCTGATGAAGATCATCACGGGAGAAGTTGTGCCGGGGGCCGGTGAGGTCATCATCGGCGATACGGTGAAGATCGGTTATTTTGCCCAGGAAGTGCCGGATATGAACAGCAGCCTGCGGGTCATTGACTATATCAGGGAAGTGGCGGAATACATACAGACGAAGGAGGGACGCATCAGTGCGTCCCAGATGCTGGAACGTTTTCTCTTTGACGCGGCCATGCAGTATACGCCGGTGGAAAAATTATCCGGCGGGGAAAAACGGCGGCTGTACCTTTTGAAAGTGCTGGCCGGGGCGCCGAATGTGCTGATCCTCGATGAGCCGACCAACGATCTGGATATTCCGACGCTGACCATACTGGAAGATTATCTGGAAGGTTTTGCGGGTATTGTGATCACCGTGTCCCATGACCGCTATTTTCTCGACAATGTAGTCGACCGCATTTTTGCCTTTGAGGGGAATGGACGGCTGCGTCAGTATGAGGGCGGCTACACGGATTATCTGGAGGCTGTAAAGCTTCGGGAGAGTGAGCCGGGCCAGGATCTTCAAAATGGCGGCAAAAAGGCAGCGGAAGCGAAGAAGGACAGCAAAAAGGACTGGAAGCAGAATCGTCCGCAGAAGCTGAAATTTACCTACAAAGAGCAAAAAGAATTTGAGACCATTGATGATGATATTGCAGCTATTGAAGAACGGCTGGCGGAAATTGAGACGGAGAGTGCGAAAGCCGCAACGGATTTTGTGAAACTGAATCAGTTGATGGCTGAGTCGGAAAAACTGAAACAGCAGTTGGATGAGAAGATGGAGCGGTGGCTGTATCTGAATGATCTTGCGGAACGTATTGAAGCACAGAAACAGGGGGTATAAGAAGTGGGAGAACAATTTAATCCGGCGGCGATGCAGAGGTTTGACGGGCGGACGCTGAAACTGATTGCGGTTGTCTCCATGTTTATTGATCATATGGGAGCGGCACTGTTTCCCGAAATCACATTTTTCAGAATCATTGGGCGGCTGGCTTTTCCAATCTACTGCTTTTTGCTGGTAGAGGGGGCCCGTTATACCCATAATCTGAAACAGTATACAATGCGGATGGTGGTATTTGCCCTTATTTCGGAAATACCATTTGACCTGGCCTTTTATCATAGTCCTGTGGCTGTTGGCCATCAGAATGTATTTTTTACACTGGCCATTGGTTTGGGAATGATCTGGTTTTTGGAACATCCGTTGAATGATATGGATATCCCGGACAGCATTAACAAGCTATTGATACTGGCGGTGGCCGGTATTGCGGCCGAACTGCTGCAGACGGACTATGGCTTTTCAGGCATTGCTATCATTTTTATTTTCTATATACTGAGAAATAATTTCATTTTAAAAAGTGTGATCGTGGCACTGATCTGTGTGAGCATGGGATGGCTGGAAGCGTTTGCCATTCTGGCATTCATACCGATTGCCCTTTATAACGGGCAGCGGGGACATCAGACAAAAGTCATGCAGTATGGGTTTTATGCCTTTTACCCGGTCCATCTGTTCGTCTTGTATGTGATTTGCCGTATCATGCTGCTGGTTATGTAATATCCTATGTGCATGATAAAAAGGGAGCATGGAAAGAAAAAGGCAGCCACAGTCTGCCGCCGGAGAAGGGGAAGACTGTGACCGGAAATTAATTGGATGAACAATGTATATCATTTTTGGACGATGGTTCAGGCGGAAAATCACCGATGTAGGCCGGATGATGGTCAGAACGCACCTGCATCGTATCCGCTGTCATATCCTCTCGCAAATGGTCATCCGTCAGATTGTCTGTTTTGGAGAGACAATTGGTCTGATGGGAGTTCATGTGTGGTTCTGTCATAGGAAAACCTCCTTTGGTTTTCCTATAGTATGCCGCCAAATGGCCGTTTTATGTGCCGCTTATTCAGGATAAACGAGCCGGCTGCTGTCAATATGATAGAGTACTTCATTGAGATAGCGGTTGGCGAGATAATTGGCCATTGGCAGATTCATATCCAGATAGTTTCCGCAGTCCTTTGGACTTGCGCCGGGTACTTCATCGTGAAAATCTCTGATAAATTCAAACATTTCGATCATCAGTGGAATGATCTGACCGGAGGTAAGATCACCGGCTAACAGCAGGTAGAAGCCTGTCCGGCAGCCCATTGGCCCGAAATAAATGGTCCGGCTGCCATAAACCGGATGGTTGCGCAAAAAGGTAGCGGCCAGATGCTCGATCGTATGCACTTCAGCGGTATTCATCACCGGTTCATCGTTGGGGCTGTTCATGCGCAGGTCAAAAGTTGTAATGGTTTCCGCACCGATGGTGTCTTTGCGTGAAACATAAACACCGGGTTTAAGTTTGAAATGATCAATGGTAAAACTAGCAATTTTTTTCATTGGCTCCGTCATTTGATTTCTGTCCTTTCTTCATAATAAGTGTTTTACTGTGGATAAGTATAGCATAACGGATGTGAAATAGCGACCATTTTCCGTATGGACATTGGAAAAAGAATATGATAAACTTAGCCTGGTAGATAAAAAGAAGATCAACCGGATAGAGCTGGATGTTACGGACTTTGAGAGGAGTTAATAAAATGGCAGACAAATATGTAGCATATGTGGGATCCTATACGAGAGGTGACAGCGACGGTATTTACATTCTGGATTTGAATCCGGACTATGCGTATTTTCAGGTCAGGGATTCTTTTAAGATCAACAATCCGTCCTTTTTGATTTTGTCTCATGATGAGACGATTTTATACAGCAACTGTGATGAAGGCGTGGCTTCATTTAAGATACAGGAGGACGGCAGTCTTGAATTGATGAACAAGGCTTCTGTCAATGGTCTCAGACCATGCTATCTGTCCGTGGACAGAGAGAATCATTATCTGATCACTGCCGGTTATCATGATGGCAAATTAACGGTTCTGAGTTTGAATGAAGACGGCACGATTAAAGGCGTGACCGATGAAGTCTTTATGAAAGGACTTGGCAGTGTAGCCGGAAGAAATTACAGATGTCATGTCAATTGCGCGATTTTCTCACCGGATGAGCGGTATATCATGGCGGTCGATCTTGGTATGGATCAGGTAAAGATATACGAGTTTAACCATCAGACAGGCAAGATCAAGCTGCATGATATTCTTCGCTGTGAGCTGGAATCCGGGCCGAAGCATATGCTTTTTTCATCGGATGGCCAATATGCTTATTTAACTCATGAGAATAAATGCTGCGTAACAAAGTATGCGTATGACGCGGAGACTGCACATTTTACAAAGATGCAGACCTTATCCACTCTGCCAGATAAATATGATGGATACAACAGTGCCATTACGCTGAAACTCACATCGGATGACCGTCATTTATTTGTGACCAATTCCGGTAATAACTCAGTGGCCGTTTATGATATTGCTGAGGATGAATCCATGACGAGAGCCTGTGTGCTGCCGGTCAGCGGTGAGTATCCGAGAGATTTGCTGGTGATGCCGAACAACGAGCGGTTTGCGGCCGTGAACCAGGAAGGCAATTCCATCACATCTTTCAAGGTCAATTATGAGAAGGGCTATATTGTCATGACGGGCGCGCCGCTCAAGCTGCCGTCACCGACATCGATCAAAATGAAGAAATTGTCATAGAATTAAAAGCCGGAGGGAAACGCTGCATGGCAGCCAGTTCCTTCCGGCTTTTCTTAAATGATTCTCTAAACTTCTTTAATTATTTCTGTTGGCGCGCATACGCTGCTTTGGATCAAGGATCTTTTTGCGGATACGGATATTCTTTGGCGTGATCTCCACCAGTTCATCATTTTCAATGAAATCCAGCGCCTGCTCAAGGCTCAGTTCCTTGTGCGGCACAAGCTTTAAGGCTTCATCGGAGCCGGAAGCACGGGTGTTGGTCATCTGTTTGCGCTTGCAGACGTTCAGTTCAATGTCACCGCCCTTTGGATTTTCACCGACAACCATGCCCTGATAAACTTTTTCGCCCGGTCCAAGGAAAAGGGTGCCGCGTTCCTGGGCGTTGAACAGACCGTAGGTGATGGTTTCGCCGGCCTCAAAGGCAATGAGAGAGCCTGTCTGACGGTAAGCAATGTCGCCCTTGTACGGGCCGTAGCTGTCAAATATCGTATTCAAAATACCGTTGCCCTTTGTATCTGTTAAAAATTCACCTCTGTAACCGATGAGACCACGGGATGGGATCAGAAATTCCAGACGGGTGTAGCCGCCGCTGGACATGGACATGCCGCGCAGCTCGCCCTTTCGGAAACTCAGCTTTTCGATAACGATACCGGAAAATTCATCAGGCACATCAATGATGGCCTGTTCCATCGGTTCTAATAAATGGCCTTTTTCATCATGTTTGTAAATAACCTCTGCCTTGCTGACGGCAAATTCATAGCCTTCACGGCGCATATTTTCAATAAGGACGGACAGATGAAGCTCGCCGCGGCCGGATACTTTGAAGCAGTCCGTATTGTCAGTTTCTTCGACACGGAGGCTGACATCGGTATTCAGTTCTCTGAAAAGGCGGTCACGGAGATGTCTGGATGTGACATATTTGCCTTCGAGGCCGGCCAGCGGACTGTCGTTGACAATGAAGTTCATGGAAATCGTCGGCTCGGAAATCTTCTGGAAAGGAATCGGTTCAACAGCATCCGGCGCGCAGAGGGTATCACCGATATGAATATCGGCAATGCCGGAGATGGCAACGATGGAGCCGATGCCGGCCTTTTCAACTTCCACTTTGTTCAGACCGTCAAATTCATACAATTTGCTGATTTTGACCTTGCGGCATTTTTCCGGATCATGGGCGTTGACGATGACCGCTTCCTGGTTGACTTTGATCGTGCCGTTGCTGACTTTGCCGACGCCGATACGGCCTACATATTCGTTATAGTCAATGGTGCTGATCAGTACCTGTGTCCCCTTGTCCGGATCGCCTTCCGGTGCAGGAATATGGTCGATGATGGTTTCAAACAGCGGCTGCATATTGTTGCTGCCATCGTCAAGTTCCAGCATAGCGATCCCCTGTTTGGCAGAAGCGTAGACAAACGGACATTCCAGCTGGTCTTCGCTGGCGTCTAAGTCAATGAGCAGTTCCAGCACTTCGTCGATGACTTCGTCCGGTCTGGCTTCAGGACGGTCGATCTTGTTAATGCAGACGATGACGGCCAGATTCAGTTCCAGCGCTTTCTTCAAAACAAATTTGGTCTGAGGCATTGGTCCTTCAAAGGCATCAACGACAAGGACAACGCCGTCCACCATTTTTAAAACACGTTCCACTTCGCCG
>CAYURX010000148.1:0-6553 GCA_964447245.1 uncultured Coprococcus sp.
ATAATTGAATATTACGATAGACTGTCGCCAGACCGATATCCGGCCAGTCCTTTTTAACGAGGTCATAGATTTCCTCAGCCGTCAAATGGGTCTCCGGCTGATCAAGGAGCACCTTCAGAATCGCCGTTCGCTGTGAAGTTGTCTTTAATCCCCGTTCCTTCAGCAACTGTTTGAATCTGTTCAGTTGTTCTTCCATTTTGCTCCCTCTACCTTCCTCTCTCCTGCAATGTTCTGTCGCTTTTGAAATAATAGCATCAATCGCTCAATTCTGCCGCGTCCTCTTAATCCGCGCGCAGTTCTATATCTTCCAGCATCTCCTCAAATACTCTGGAAATCACTTCAAATTCCGTGTCATCTTCGACAAATTCATAAAATGCGTCTTCTGTCTCTGCCCCTGTCTCCTTCATGATATAGGCCTGCGCCTCATCATCTTCGGAGTCCGCAACGAGCAGATAATTGACATTGTTGATCATCGTCTGTTCCACAACGACCAGCTCAAGCTGCTCGTCCTCAGTTGTCAATGTAATCTTTCTGGCCATTTTCACAATCCTTACTTTCACTAAAGGCTAAATAATCAAGATAACCCTGCAGTATAAATACAGCCGCCATCTTATCTATATAACTCTTCCGGTGCTCTCTGCGGACATGCCCCTCCATCAGGATCCTCTCTGATGCCACCGTACTCATACGTTCATCCCACAGGATGACCTCAAGGCCAGTCCTTCTTTCGAGCGCTTCTTTAAAAGCCAGCGTCTTTTTTGCACGCTCGCCCTCCGTATCGTTCATATTTTTCGGATAACCCAAAACAATTTTCTCCGCCTCATATTCGCGTATCAAAGCCTCAATTCTCGCATGGGTTTTACGCAGCTTATTCTCATCCTTCCGTGTGATGGTCTCAATACCCTGCGCCGTCAGTCCCAGCGGATCACTGATGGCCACGCCGACTGTCTTTGAACCAAAATCAAGCCCGATAATTCTCATTTTCTCTCCAGCGCTACTTCAGATTCACTTCGATATAATTCTTCAGCAGTTCCTCAAGAAGTTCATCCCGCTCCACCTTCATGATCAGATAGCGCGCATTCTTGTAGCTGGTCACATAGGTCGGATCACCGGACATAATATAACCAACGATCTGATTGACCGGATTGTATCCTTTCTCCGTCAAAGCAATGTAGACAGCCTCCAGGATATCCTTCACCGCGATGTCTGTCTCATTGCTTACTTTAAAATATTGTGTGTTCTTGTTCTCTGCCATTTCACCACGTCCCTTCTTTCGCATGATTGGTTATCCAAGGTTACTACTATCTTAATATATCTGTTCAAATAATTCAATCAATTCTTTTGCAAAATACAATATCTTCATTTAATTTCCTGTCAAAGTACCCTTTGACAACCATATTTGGTGCTAAACCTTCCGGTTCAAGGGCACATTTGATATAGGTTTTACTGTGTCCTGTCATATACCGCCTTCCGTCAGCCTCTGTTTCTTCTTCAATCAGCACAAGCTGCTCCTGGCCGCGGCATTCCTCCAGGTAATCGTCATGCATACGAGCCGCCAGCGCAATCAGCCTTTCGCTGCGAAGATTCTGCACCTGCGCGTCCACCTGATCCGGCATCACTGCAGCCTTTGTTCCCTGCCTCCTGGAATATTTAAAGACATGCATATCGCTAAACCGCACCTGCGCCAGAAAAGCATCCGTCGTGCAAAATTCATCTTCCGTCTCCCCGGGAAATCCCACGATCACATCCGTTGTCAGTGCCGGTCTGTCAAAATACCTGCGGATCAGCGCGCATTTTTCCAAAAACAGCGCCGTCGTATAATGCCGGTTCATCCGCTTTAATGTGGCGTCGCACCCGCTTTGCAACGACAGATGAAAATGCGGACACACCTGAGGGATCGCAGCGAGCCTTCTCACAAAATCTTCCGTAATGATCCTTGGTTCCAGTGAACCAAGGCGGATCCTCTCAAGTCCTTTGATCCTGGCCAGCGCCTCGATCAGATCGATCAGCGCACTGTTTCTGAACGGCCCGTAGTCCTCCTCCGCCTTCTCCGATGATTCATGATGATCAAAATCCAGCCCATAGGAACTGATATGGATGCCCGTCAGGACAACTTCTTTATAACCCTTATCGGCAAGCCCGGAAATCTCATGGATCACATCCGCCATCTTCCGGCTCCGCACACGCCCTCTGGCATAAGGGATAATGCAGTAGGAGCAAAACTGATTACAGCCGTCCTGTATCTTAATATATGCCCGCGTATGCTCAGAAATAGTCGTAATGGCCATATTTTCATATTCATGGGTACGGGCAATATCCAGCACGTACCGATTCTGCTGTTCCTTTCGGTACGCTTCCACAATGGCCACCACCTGATGCTTCATATTGTTCCCGATCACAATATCGATCATCGGGTCTTCCTCCAACTGCCGGGCCGCCGCCTGCGCATAACAGCCCACAGCCACGATCACGCTGTCAGGATTTTTCTTTCTGGCCCGGTGGAGCATCTGACGTGACTTTCTGTCTGCCATATTCGTCACCGTACAGGTATTAATAATATAAATATCGGCCTGCCCGGAAAAGTCGCGCACCTCGTATCCGCCGGACACAAACATTTCCCGCATGGCGTCGGTTTCGTATTGATTCACTTTGCACCCAAGCGTACAAAAAGCAACGGATTTCTCCATGATGTCCTCCTTAAAAATCATTCAACCCGAATTGTAACTATTGACTTTTGCCCCTTCCGAATGTAGTATAATAGTAGTTGGCAACAACAATAATATTATCTATCAATGAAGGATGGACTGCTATGAAAACAGTACGAGTATGCCTCGATTCTATCGATAAAGTGAAGAAGTTCGTCAATGATATTACCCGCTTCAATACGGATTTTGACTTAATCTCCGGCAGATATGTCATTGATGCCAAATCCATTATGGGTATTTTCAGTCTTGACTTATCCAAACCGATCGAACTGACGATTCACGAAAGCGATGAGATGGAACAGATCCTTAAAACGATCGAACCATTCATTGTTGAATAATCACCAGACAGATATTGCATATCGGATATGACAATTCGGATCGCCATATCCGGCGATGGGGCTGTTGCATTGCAACAGCCCTTTGTCATACCCGTGCCGTAAACTTCATACACAAAATCAAATAGCTATTCACACATGATGATTTCACGGGTTTCGATGGCTGTTTTCACCAATTCGTCAATGACATCTACGAGATGATGCTCGGAACGCTCGATGGCACGCACGTTTGGTTTTGTCACCGGATGCTTGGCCACAAATATGGTACAGCAATCCTCAAACGGCTGAATGGATGTCTCAAAGGCACCGATCTTTTCTGATATTTCAACAATATCATTTTTATCGAAACCGATCACCGGACGGTAAACCGGCAATGTGCAGACCGCATTGGTCGCCCGAAGGCTCTGCATCGTCTGGCTGGCCACCTGCCCGATACTCTCGCCTGTGATCAGGCCCATGGAACCTTCTTCCAGGGCAATGGTCTCCGCGATCCGCATCATAAAGCGGCGCATGATGATCGTCAGCTCATCATGGGGGCATTTATCATAAATGGCCAACTGAATATCTGTAAAATTGATGACATGCAGTTTGATCGGGCCTGCATACCGGGCCACGATTTTTGCCAGATCAACGACTTTCTGTTTAGCGCGCTCGCTTGTATAAGGCGGCGCATGGAAATACACAGCATCGATCTTAACGCCTCTCCTGGCGATCATATAACCGGCCACAGGGCTGTCAATACCGCCGGACAGCAAAAGTGTCGCCATACCATTGGTACCAACCGGCATACCGCCCGGTCCCGGTATGGAAATAGAGTAAATATAGGTTCGCTCTCTCACTTCAATATTCAAAGCCACATCCGGCTTATGCACATCCACTGTCATATTCGGAAAACGGTCAAGGAGGTACTCTCCCATATCCGCCGCGATCTCCATGGATTTCTTCGGATATTTTTTATCGGCGCGCCTTGCAAATACTTTGAATGTCAGTTGCTGATCTGCGTAAGTCTCTGTCATATAATCACCCACGACCCGGCACAGATGGTCCCACTCACTGTCATCACACAGGACAACGGGACAGATGGCCACGATACCAAATACACGGGAAAGGGCCTGTACGACTTCATCGTAATCATAATCACTTAGTGCTTCCACATAAATGCGCCCCTGCTCCTTTGTGACAGAAAAACTGCCGTCCACATTTCTGAGGGAGAATTTGATCTGATCCATCAGCGCATATTCAAAAATATATCGGTTCTTTCCTTTGACCCCGATCTCTCCATATTTAATCAAAAAAGCTTTAAACACGTCTGCCTCCCTTTTTTCTGCCTCCCGGCGTATAACGTCTGAGTACCGGCAGCAATCCCGCCAGCGCTGTTATACAGCCGTCCATATCTTCCTTCGTTGTATCAAATGAAAAACTGAAACGAATCGTTGCGTCCAGATATTGCTTCTTAACACCAATGGCTTTCAGCGTGCCGCTGACGGCCGGATGATTGGACGAACAGGCGGAGCCACTGGAAACGTAAATGCCCGCATCCTCCAGGGCATGCAGTAATACCTCCGCCCGAATATCGCGAAAGCTCACACTGACGATATGAGGCGCCGCACAGGCCATCCTGTCTTCCGGCATCCGCAAGCCGCCCCTTGTCCGCCCGCCATTGACGATCACGCCGTCAAGCTTCTCTATTTCTTCTATAAAATACGTGTGCAGATCATACAGGCGCTGCAATTTTTCTTCAAAATTCGTCAATTCCAGTTCGGCGGCCTTCGCCATGCCTGCAATGCCCGGAACATTCTCAGTTCCTGAACGCATGGCCTTCTGCTGGCCTCCGCCGAGAATCAATGGCTGTACTTTGACCTTATCCCGTACCCACAAAAGCCCTGTTCCCTTTGGCCCATGGAATTTGTGCCCACTGATGGACAGCATGTCAATGCCGATTTTCTTTGGATGCAGTACCATTTTCCCAAATCCCTGTATGGCATCGACATGGATCAGAGTTGACGGATTCGCTGCTTTGATGATCGCTGCCGCATCCTCCAGGGGCTGGATCGTACCGATCTCATTGTTGACACACATGATGGAAACAAGGATCGTATCCGGCCTGACGGCCTCCCGCAGTGCGTCAAGATCGATGATGCCCTGTGCATTCACGGGCAGCCATGTCACTTCAAATCCCATATTCTCAAGATACATCATCGGCTGATAAACGGATGCGTGTTCGATGCGTGTTGTAATCATATGTTTGCCCGCGCGCATATTGGCCATGGTCCCGCCGATCAGGGCCATATTATTGGATTCCGTTCCGCCCGATGTGAAAATCAGTTCTTTTTCGTCTACTTTCAGCAGCTTCGCAAATGTTTCCTTTGCATAGCGAATGTAACGCTCCGCCTCCACACCTTTCATATGCAGGGAAGACGGATTGCCGTAATCGCTGTGCATAACCTGACTCACCAGATCAATGACTTCATCGTACACTCTGGTCGTCGCCGCATTATCCATGTATATTCCCATAAAAAAGACTCCTACTCATCTTCCAGTTCAAACATCAGTATGGACAGCATGGTCAGTCCCGCCGTCTCCGTCCGCAGTATCCGCCGTCCCAGAGTCATCGGTACCACACCGGCCGCCTGCGCCGCCTCGATCTCGCTCTCCTCAAATCCGCCTTCCGGCCCGATAAAAATACCGATGGAATGGCGGCCATGGAGCGACCGGACCAGTTCTCTGGCCTTTTGCATTCCTTCCGCTTTCTCATAGGGGATCAGCGCCGCGTCCAGGCCGTTGCATATCCGCAGTGCCTTCTCAAAAGGCATACATCCGACCACTGTCGGAATCAACGCTCGCCCGGCCTGTTTGGCCGCACTCTCGGCAATGCTCTGCCACCGGGCCTGCTTCTTCGCTTCCTTCTTCTCATCCAGCCTGACCACCGTTCGCTTTGTCATCACAGGCACAATTTCATAAACGCCCAATTCGACGGCCTTCTGGATGATCCATTCCATCTTGTCCGCCTTCGGCAATCCCTGAAACAGATAAATTTTTACAGGCAATTCCACAAATGAATGCCAGCTATCCACTATGTCCAGCAAAATCCTGTCCTTTTCAATATCAGAAATTTGACAGAAATAGTCTGTCCCATGTCCGTCACTGACGGTCAGTTCCTCTCCGGCCGTCATCCTCAGAACATTTTTGATATGATTCACATCCGTCCCCGTAATGATAATATCGTTTTCACCAATTTGACCTGCATCCACAAAAAATCTCGGCATATTTTCCCTCCGCGCATCCGCCACTGAACCTACTGACACTTGAGCCATTATAGCATGAATGACCGGAAGGATTCAAGTCTATTCTACTTTCTTGCTGTAAAAGCGACCCAATCGCCGGAATAAGTGACTTCGACAATTTCAAAACCGTTCGCCAGCAAAGCTTCACGAACCGCTTCCTCTTTTGTGTTGATGATACCGGAAGACAAGAACAGACCCCCCGGCTTCATATTTTCTTTGATCACACCCG
>CAYURX010000149.1:0-6497 GCA_964447245.1 uncultured Coprococcus sp.
GCCGACAACGATATTATTGCCGCCGCCGCCATGAAAGCTTTCCGTGAATTTGGCTACCACATGCCGGAAGATATCTCCATCATCGGCTTTGATGATATGCCGCTGTGTGACATGATGATTCCTGCCCTCTCCACGATGAACGTCCGTAAAAAGGAGCTGGGTGCCACGGCTGTCAGGCGTCTCCTTGACCGGATCGCTGATAATTCCAGAGACAACCTGAAAATGTCCATGGCCACGACCCTGATCTGCCGTGACAGCGTCAGGAAAATATAACAGGTACAAAAGCTGCGAACGGTTCAGTCATTTGTTGATTGAGCGGAATTTCTGCCAGCCATTCTGCAGAAAATTCCGTAATCAAACAGGCTGAGTCTGAACCGTTTCACGGCTTTATTGTTCTGAAATTTCCTTTATTATGTGAATGCATGCCGCATATCCAAGAATGCTGCTGTTCAGGCACAGGGCATAGTTTTTCATTTCTCCCCATTTCTGATCCGTGTGGTAAGCATAATTGACGGATCTTTTCTTGTCAATTTCTTTCATCAAGGCCCTTGCTTCTTTTTCTGTTTTGTCATAGAGTTCCATGATCCGCCTGCATTTTTCTGTCTCATTGCCATGAATGAATATATTTAAAACATCCTCTCTGTCCCGCAAAATATAGTCCGCGCATCTTCCCACAATGACGCAGTTACCGTCTTTTGCAATATGACAGATGATTTCCCGCTGGGCCTGATAAATCAAATCATCCACAGAGCCGCCCTGCATATTTCTGCCGATCAGCGAATAGGAAAACCTATGACTGGCAGGCGCATATTCGCCGCGCATGGCAATATATTTTTCCGACAGGCCCGTGTCCTTTGCAGCCTGTTCAATAATTTCTTTATCATAAAATGCATATCCAAGTTCTTTCGCCAGCCGTTCACCGATCAAACGTCCGCCGCTGCCAAATTCTCTGCTAATTGTAATAATTTTTTTCATATTTTTAATCCCCCAGTTCTGCGATAACCTTCCGGTCTATTTTTTTCATAAATATTGTTGCAACGATACATGATAACGTCTCGGCGATAATAAATGTCAGCCATACTGTCCATATCAGTTGCGGCGAACGGCGTGCCAGCAGCGAAAAACCCCAGGCCACAGGCAGAACAAACAGAAACTGCCTCAAAATCGAAATGATCAACGATTCCAATCCTCCATTGAGCGCCTGAAAAACGCCCTGAAACGCGATATTTGCCCCGGCAAAAATGAAGCTTAATGATATAATTCTCATGGCGCTCACACAAATCGCCTGCGTTTCTCCTGATAATCCAAACAGCAGTGAAAAAGGCACTGCCAGTATTTCAATCAGGATCAGACCAACCAGCATGATGATAACGGTATAACTTATGCCATATTGAATGCCTTCTTTGACCCTCGATTTGCTATGCATACCGTGATTAAATGAAACAATCGGCGTAATGGCGTCCCTCAGCCCGAAGGCCGCAAACAAAATGAACTGCTGTATTTTATAATATAAACCATAGGCCGTAACCGCCGATTCACTGATCCCGCCGAGAATAATATTCATGCCATAAGTCATGACCGACATCAACGCCTGCGCAATAATTGCAGGGAGTCCGATGGCGTAAATGGATTTGACGATTCTCAGATTTGGTTTCATATATTGTAAACCATTTGAAATTTCTTTGTTTTGTTTCAGATGGAAAATGAAACCAAGCAGAGCCGATGCAATCTGACCGATCACTGTCGCAAAAGCCGCGCCTGAAACACCCATGGCCGGAAGTCCAAACCATCCGTAAATCAGTACCGGATCAAGGATAATATTGGCAACAGCGCCTGTAACCTGTGCAATTGTCGAATATACAGAATGTCCCGTTGCCTGCAGTAATTTTTCAAGAATAGAGAAAAACACAATACCAACGGAAGCCATACAGCATATTCTCAGATAAGTCACAACCATTTCTTTTATCTCCGGATTGGACGTCTGTGACGAAGCATAGAAATCAACGCCAAAGATACCAAACAAAAGAAATACAGCAAAAATGATCACCGCCAGAAACATGGAATTACCGGCCACTTGACTTGCTTTTTTATAATCCCCCTGCCCGATGCTTTTCGACAAGAGGGCATTTGTACCTACACCCGTACCGATCCCGATGGCAACCATCAGCATTTGCACCGGAAACGCAAGGGTCAGCGCATTTAAAGCCATCTCACCTTTTACAGGTATATTGGAAACGAAGGCACTGTCAACAATATTATAGACAGCCTGAAGCATCATGGATAGAATCATTGGCACACCCATGGTCAGCATCAGTTGACTCACCTTCATTGTCCCTAATTTGTTCATTGTTACTTCTTCTTTCATCTTAACCTCCTTCTATATTGCAGGAGACTTTTTAAGGAAAACTGCCACAACCTGTATTTCATGCAGCATTGTCATGGTTCACATCATTGATCGTCTGACACGACAAAAAGGTGTAAATCCATCGACAATCTGGATTTACACCTTCTGGCTACACGATGTAGTTATCATATCAAATGATTCTGTCAAATGTCAAATAATTTTTTTATTTCATGCACCCGCTTCAGACGGATCCCCATATACTGGCGGCCCGGCAGCGGCACGTCAAACCGGCCTTTATGCCGTCCGGCAGGGGTGATCGTCATATTATACGTATCAATAACATCCACGTCAAATTCTGTTGTATCATCCACCCATATCTGACGGAAGGTCGGACGCCACAAACTATAATAGAAGAAATAATAATCCCCCTCATACTGTTTTTCTTCAGGAATGGCAACCTTATCATCCCACTGGAAATGATAATCATCCCGAAGCTTGCCGAGCCTTAAACCGCATCCCGGCACATCTTCAAGAAATTCACGCATAAACTTAAAGCGCTCTGCGCTGTCCCCTTTCAGCTTGCTGCCGTGGCACCACCAGATGATTCCGTCATCACTCAGGAAGGTCTCTCCATGTCCGGCATAGCCGCCGCGCAAAATGGCCTCCCAGCTTCTTCTCACGATTTCTTCCGGCGTGAAGTTGCCCCAGCAATGCGGGAAGTCTCCCTCATAACCAAACTCGTCCCATACGACCGGCTTGCCATACTGTTCGCGCAGATCATCCGTATACTCCGTTGTTCTGTAATGGTCACAGCGCTGGCAGCTGCAGTGAGTGATCCATGGCTTGCTGTAATCATAAAATGCCTCGCAGTTATGAATGGACGCCAGATGATGGTACGGATCATGGGATACCAATTCCGCTGCCATCCGTTCCCAGTCATCCACCGTTAAATGCCCCAGCAACTCGTATTCATTGGCCAGAGCCCACCAGACATTGCGGTACGCGCCGTAACGGGCCGTCACATAGCGAATATATAATAAATTATCTTCCATGGACATTTTTGAAAATCCCCAGCGGTCATAGGCATGGAAAATAATCAGATCCGCTTCGATCCCCATGGCCATGAGACGCTCGATCACACGGTCGTGAATCCGGAAAAAAGCCGGATTGAACCGTTTAAAATCCCAGTGATTTCCTTCTGGTGCGCCATTATACAAATAAAAATTCTCTCTGGTCAGCACGCTGGCATCCATCGGGGTCCCCTCATACGGAAATGCAATCGGGTCATACAGACAGTAATCGTAATGCTTCGGCATGATGCAGAACCGCATTTTATTAAAATAACCCTTCTCCAGTTCTTTAAACGTATTCTCCACAAGTTCCTGCTTCTGCAGATCAAAGGTATAACAGGTCGTACCAAATGAATAATGCGGCGTACCGTCCTCATAAGCCAGATGATATTTGTTGTGGACCCGCACCGGCCCGTGATTATTGCCCGTTGGCTTAACCGCCATAAAACGGCCCTCTGTCCGCTCATCAGAAAAACTGCCGGCTATACGATACGTATACTCCCCTTCAAAGGATGGCATAAAACGCACCCTGTAAATGCCGTCCCCATCATAAAAGCCATGAACTGTCACAGTCTCATTTTCATTTTGAAAAGTACCTTCAATATCATAATCCGTAAATGGATTGCCGTCTTCCTTCCCCTTTAGAGCAATCTCAAAAACGCCCCATCTTTCGATCTGCATAGGTATCCTCCCTTAACAACTTAATTTCATTGAATTTATTAAAGTTATAGATTAAAATTTAATAAACATTTAGTTATTGAAATTATACCTAACAATACTATTGACTGTCAAGAGTTCCACATCAATTTGCATAAAAATAGCACTACCCAAATATGAAACCAAGGGTAATGCTGTTTTTTGCATTATTTATATTTTTGATAATAAAAATTCCATCAATTCATGGTTTGGTATTTTCAAATAACCGTCATGATAAGACAAAAATCCATAAACAACCATCGCCGACAATATCTCATTCCGGTTATCCAACTGACGCTCGACTGCACTGTAACCATCCAATTCTGCCTCGACAGGAAGACCCGCCACCATTTTGACAATATCCTCCCGTACCTCGTCCACATTATGTTCAATGCAATCTGCAATTTCATTCATCGGTCCTGTTTCAGTCCAATAATTCAGACATACACCTCTTGTCAGTGCTTTACTCACAGACCGGGGATTAAACAGGCTTTTTCCCTCACTTGTATAGTACCCGTCATACCAGTATTTCATTTCCTCATAAGGAATCGTTCCGTATTCTTCACATAACTTTCGGACTTCCCGTTCATTAAATCCAAAAAAAGCATCCAACACATTATCTGTAATAAAATTATATTCATCAAACATATTCAGTTCAGAGCCACTGGAATACTTGGCGATCGGAAGGATTCCTGTCATGTAAGCCAATGCCACATAAGGCTAGACCCCTGATAAATTTAAGGAAATAAACTCTGTCCCTGTCTGTCACAAAATCCTCATAAAATATAGAATCCCACTCATCCAGAATAAATACAAAAAAAACCTCCCGTATCTTTTAGCATATCGCTGATGCCGCCATATGTTTTCCCTGCCAGTTTCGGATAGGCGTTGATCAGATCCGCCTGCAGATTGTTGATGATATTGCGAATATAGCCATCATAATCTTTACACACATCTGGTAATACACTAAAATCTATATGAATAACATTATATTTGTTGATATGCTTCTCATAATCCCAATTCTTACAATTCCATCATTTGATACATACATATTACCCACTGCTGTGCCAGCACAGCGTGGATTCAGCCTTTTTGACCCTGGCATCATATTATAAAAGAAAATCCGCCAGTATCCAATTGCTGACATCCTGCCCCTTTTCGGTGAGGCACAGTCTGTCCTTCTCCCGGCTCATCTGCATCATACCCTGACTGCAATACCGTTCGATGACTTCACCATATACCGCTGTGACATCCCGTCCGAATTGCTGCCTGAACTGCCGGAGACTGATACCTCTTATGCAGCGCAGCCCGAGAAACATGTTTTCCTCCATCTGAGCCTGCAGATCGAGGCATTCCTTTTCTTCACAGGCAAAGTTTTTCATATAGGTTTGTAAATCACGGGTATTGCTGAAGCGGATATTGTCCACCATACTGGCCGCCCCAAGTCCCAGTCCCAGATAATCTCCACGATACCAGTAGGTCAGATTATGTCTGCATTCAAAGCCTGCCTTTGCATAATTGGATACTTCATACTGGTCATAACCATTTTTACTCAATTCTGCCTTTGTCCGGTGGTACATTTCACGCTCACTGTCCTCATCCGGCAAAGGCAAAACAGTACCCGAGCTGCTACTGCCGCCAGCATTTTGAACCGTTTCCTGTTCCTCTCCATATAATCGCCAGAACGGTGTTCCTTCCTCTATCATCAGGCTGTATGCGGAAATATGCTCCGGTTCAAGGTGTATCACCTGCCTGAGTGTCTCAAGATACGACGCAACGGTCTGACCCGGCAGAGCAGACATTAAATCAATATTAACATTATGAAACCCGGCTTTTCTGGCCGCCCGGTAGTTTTCCAGAAACTGTGCCATTGTATGGATTCTTCCAAGATAGGCCAGTTCCGCGTCATTGGCCGATTGGAGGCCAAAGCTGATCCTGTTGATCCCTGCCCTGTGATATGCGGCAAGCCTGTCTCCATCGACCGTACCCGGATTGCACTCCACGGTGATCTCGGCCTGATCACTGACCTGAAAACACCCGTTAACGGCAGCCATCAATGCGTCCATCTGCCGGCCATCCATCAGTGAAGGGGTGCCGCCGCCGATAAATAGGGTGTTAACTTCATAATCTTTACAGGATGGCCCGCGCAGCGCTATTTCTTCCAGAAGGCGCTGGAGATAAGCTTCTCTGACCGCTGCATCGGCAGAAAAGGACAAAAAATCACAATATCTGCATTTCCGCACGCAGAACGGGAAATGCAGATATAAACTTAAGGGCCGTTTCATAGACCTCACCTACTTGTCATCCAGTTTGAGAACACTCATGAATGCCTTCTGCGGTATCTCCACATTACCGATCTGGCGCATCCGCTTCTTGCCTTCCTTCTG
>CAYURX010000150.1:0-6202 GCA_964447245.1 uncultured Coprococcus sp.
TATTTTGTTCGCAACTACACAAATGATATGGCAAGCAGGGGATGATTTTAGCCAATGAGACGTACGCTTACTTGAATCGTCTCAATTGGAAAGGGAATGTCAGAGAGTTAAAACATATGATTGAGAGTATTATCTGTTTTTATGAGTCAGATACGATTTATCCTGAACATGTAATGGAAATCCTGAATATGCGCAATGACCTGTTTTATTCGGACAGCAAACCAAGTGAAATTGAACTGACGGACTTACAGAATGAAAATATATGCGCTTTGGTGAAGAACGAAAATATTACGCCGGATATTTTGATCAAAAGTCTGAGAAACAATCATTACAACAAGAGCAAAACAGCCCTTGAACTGGGTATTTCCAGAAAAAAACTGTATGCGCTGCTGTCAAAATATGAGATTGAATATTAAAGAAGATTGAAGGATTGTAATTGAGAGGTAAAAATGGAAGATATCAGATATGATGAATTTTGGAATCTGCTGGCCCAGATTGTGGGGCCTGAGCGTATTCTAAAGGGTGAGGATATTGCTGTAGATTATTGTCATGATGAACTGCCGAACTCTGAGTGTTATCAGCCGGCGGCTGTTGTACAGATCGAAACAACGGAGGAAGTGGCTGACGTATTAAAACTTTGCAATGAGCAATGTGTACCTGCAACTGTGCGTGGCGCAGGTACAGGAAAAGTTGGCGGATCAGTACCAGTTCATGGGGGAATTATACTGGCCATGAATGGCATGAATCAGATCATTGGATATGATGAGACAACATCGACGGTGAAAGTGCAGCCGGGCGTCATGCTGTTGGAACTGAAAGAAGACGCGGAGCGCAGAGGCTTTTATTATCCGCCTGATCCCGGTGAAAAAACTGCCACTGTCGGCGGCAATGCGGCAACAAATGCGGGTGGCCCATGTGCCGTGAAGTACGGTATGACAAGGAACTATGTGGTAGGAGCGACAGTTGTATTGCCGACAGGTGAAATATTGAAACTGGGCGGCACAGGATACAAAGATAATTCCGGATATAATCTTTTACAGTTGATGATCGGCTCAGAAGGAACATTAGGGGTTATGACCGAGCTGACACTGAAGCTGATGCCAAAGCCAAAGGCCGAAATGATGCTTATACTGCCATTTATGGATGGCGAAAGCTGTATTGCTGCTGCCGACAGGATCATAAAAGAGGGATTGGAACCTTCTGTTTTGGAATATATTGATACGGATCTTGTGGAATTTTCAGGTAATTCAACTGGTAGTCCTGTATTTCCGATAGAAATGGATGGAGAACGTGCGGCTGTCAGTCTGATGTTGACGCTGGAAGGTAAAAATGATGATGATCTGGACGCAAAGATGGAATTTATGGCTGAACTGTCTGAGGAAATCGGCTGTATGGATATTCTGGTTGCGGATACACCTGCCTTAAGGCGGGATACATGGGCGGCTCATGACGCTTTCCATACTTCTGTTGAAGCGGAGACAAAATGCTCGGATGAGCTGAATATGTCTGTGCCTTCAGCAAAGATGGCTGAATTTATTGAAGCTGTAAAAGCGGAAGGCGCTTCTAAAAATCTCCATGTATACGCTTACGGTCATATTGGCGATGGCGGTGTACATATTTATGTTTGTTCGAATGAAGACAAAGAAAAATTTCTGCCGGTCATGGCTGAAGTGGCAGAATTTGCTTATAACAAATGCCGGGAAATGGGCGGTTCGGTATCCAGTGAGCATGGGATCGGATATGCCAAAAAGGCCTGCCTGCTGGCATCAATTGGTGAACCGGCCGTGGCTCTGATGGGACGTATCAAACAGGCTTTTGACCCGAATGGCATTTTAAATCCAGGTAAGGTGGTAGCGTAAGCGATACTTTGAATAAATTGCCCTCCCAAAAAAATATATATAGCAGGGGATGACCGGATGGCATTACCGGTCATCCCCAAACAAAAAACTCCCTTTTATCGGCTGCCGTATTTGTATGGATATGGCAGCTATTTCAATGTATTGATAGTGTTAATGGTATCTATAAGCATAGCTCAGGCTCAAAAAGTGAGCAATATTCTCTATTTTATCTTCCATAACTGATAACGAAAATATTTGAAGTATAATTCTTATGTTTTTTTTGTGAAAAGACTGTAAAAATTCCTCAAAATATTGTAATATGGGATATGTACGATTTTAAGGAAGGAGTCACGCGGCTTGAAGCCGCGGCAAGTATATGGCAGAAAGAGAGAAGAATCAAAACAATACGGCTGCTGAAAATAATGAACAGAAGCCGGAAAAGAAAATGACAAGATACGATTTGAAAATGCAGCGCCGCCGTGAGGAGGAACTGAGACAGCAGAAACGTAAAAAGTATTCAATGGCAATTGTTGCTGCTGTTGTTCTTGTATGCGTATGTGTGCTGGGATGGAAATTCTATGACAGCTATCAGGAGAAACATGGCGAATATGTGGCCATCGGCGATCATTCAGTGAAGAAGGCTGAATATGATTATTACTATTACAGCAGTGTGAATAGTTTTGCGGCATCTTACGGTAATTATATCTCCTATTTTGGTCTGGACCTGTCACAGCCGCTGGATCAGCAGTATTATTCTGAAAACATGACATGGAAAGATTATTTTGACCAGCAGACCGTCGAACAGTTGAAGAATGTTTATGCCTTGACAGACGAAGCAAAAACCAATGGTTTTGAGTATGACGCGACAGAGGATTACGATCAGTTTGTTGAATCTGTAAAGTCTGGCGCGGAGAGTCAGGATGTGAGTGCTGACGAATACTGCAAGTCACTTTTTGGCAGTTATGCGACGATTGAGGGTCTGAAGCCGTATATCAGCAACAGCAGCATGGCTTCAGCTTACTATGAGAGTATCGAGGACGCGACCGAAGTGACAGAAGATGAGATCAATACTTATTATGATGAAAATAAGAGCAGCTATGATTCCGTAGATTACAGAATCTGCAGGATCGCGGCCGATATGCCTGAGGATGAAACAGAGGCGGCTTCGGAGACAGAGTCCGCCGCAGAGACACAGGCTGCAGGCGAAACGGCATCTTCTGAGACTGAGACAGCCGAGACAATGAGTGAAGAAGAAAAAGAAGCAGCAGAGGCTGCAAAGGAAGCGGCTGAGGAAGCGGCTATGGCTGAAGCAAAAGCAAAGGCCGATGAAATGCTTGATAAGATCACAGA
The DNA here is from genome assembly GCA_964447245.1 of uncultured Coprococcus sp. Classification (GTDB taxonomy): domain Bacteria; phylum Bacillota; class Clostridia; order Lachnospirales; family Lachnospiraceae; genus Coprococcus_A. The sequence continues at coordinate 3,189 of CAYURX010000150.1, forward strand.
TGAAGCTTCATTTGAGACATTGTGTAAAGAATATGCAACAGATACAGCGACAGATTCTTTAAATACGAACATGAAGAAGTCATCCGTTTCTCCTTCCGCAGTGGGAGACTGGCTGTTTGATGATGCGCGTCAGGCCGGTGATAAGACCGTGATTGAATATGAGACAGGCAATGCTTATTATGTCGTTTATTTCCTTGACAGATATCTTGAGCATGCAAAGACTGTGGATGTCCGTCATATTCTGATCAGTTCTTCCGTATCAACGGATACGGATACTGAAACTGAGGCGACAGGAGAGACAGAATCCGAGGAAGCGGCTGAGGAGAGCAAGAAGGCGGCCCAGGTTGCGGCAAAGGCAAAGGCTGATGAAGTCTATGATGAATGGAAAAACGGTGAAGCGACAGAAGACAGTTTCGCGGCACTGGCAGAGACTTATAGTGATGATACCGGTTCCAATACAAACGGCGGCCTGTATGAAGCTGTGAAAGAAGGAACAATGGTAACCAACTTCAATGACTGGATTTTTGATGACGCACGTCAACCGGGTGATACGGATATTGTAGAATCCGATTATGGCTATCATATTGTTTATTTTGTTGGCGATAATGCGGAAGAATGGCAGGTAGACATTGAGAGCACATTACTGAACAACAAGATGACAGATTATATGACTTCGATCAAAGAAGGCATGGAAGTTGTGGACAAGCGCGGCCATATCGGTTATCTGCATATACCTGAAACGGAAGCGACTGAGTCCGGGACAGGCACAGACGGAACTGAAAACGGTACAGAAGCAGCGTCCGAAACAACATCTGAAACCGCAGATGAAGGCGCGGAGACAGAGACAACATCTGAGACTGAATCATAATACAGAGAAAAATCAAAGACTGATTGGGGAGTGATTGAACCGGTCAGTCTTTGACTTTTTAACAAATATTTTGAGGAGATGATGATTGATGAGAAATTGGAAAAAGATTTGCAGCTTTATGATGATTGCGATCATGACAGTGTCTGTGCTGACGGTTCATCCGGCTGAAGTTTATGCGGATGTGTCCGGCGGTTACCTTTCATTGGGGGCCGATCTGACGGATGATGAGCGGGCGGCCGTTTTGGAATTACTGGGCGTTTCGGAAGATGATCTGGACAATTATCAGGTGGTTTACGTCACCAATGCTGAAGAACACGATTATCTGGATTCGTACATTGAATACAGCAAAATCGGTGATGAGGCATGGTCCTCCGTGTTGATTACGGAAGCTGAGAAAGGAAGCGGCATCCATGTGACGACAAAGAATGTTACATATTGCACAACGGGTATGTATGAAAACGCGCTGTCAACAGCCGGTGTTGATGATGTGGATGTCATTGTGGCAGGCCCGTTTCATGTTTCCGGTACGGCCGCTCTTGTGGGAGCCCTGAAAGCGTATTCCGAAATGACTGGCGAAGATGTCGACGAGGAAGTCATTGATGCAGCCATTGATGAGATGGTGACGACTGGTGAACTGGAAGATAATATGGAAGTGGATGACGAACAGGTGGAAGGTCTGGTGGCTTATCTGAAAGAGCAGGTGGCCAGTGGAAATGCCGAAAATCTGGACACAGCCATTGACGAAGCAGCAGATAAGTTTAACATTACATTGACAGAAGATCAGTTTAATCAGTTGAAAGCGCTTCTGGAGAAGCTTGGCAGTCTCGACCTTGATCTTTCTTCATTGAAAAATCAGGCTCAGGCAGTGTATGACAAGCTTGGCGACATGGGCTTTGATCTGAGTGATATTCACATTGATACAGAGGAAGTCAAAAGCTGGTGGGATCAACTTGTTGATTTCTTTAAAGGATTGTTTTCATAAGATAGAGAGATAATGATGATATGTAACAATAATGTGTAACAATAAAATGCAGCAGGCCGGGACGGTAATTGGTCGTCCCGGCCTGTTATTTTATTTTCCAAAGAGTTTTTTAAAGAAGGAGGTCTTCACTTTATTTTTTTTCTTCCGCAGGCTCCTGTGAAGTTTTATTCATAACTGCAGTAAATGTATCGGCAGCTTCACTTGTAGATGTTTCACGAACAGAAATCCAGGGGTACAATTGTATAATCAGCATTTCCCATTGGAATAAACCTTTCTTTCCGCCGAGGGGAACCTGCAATTCAAGTATCCACGTTGGTTTCAAAATGTTGATCGCACCATCCAGCTTTTCCAGACGATTCAGTACATTAAAAATTGTACAGGCAAGCACACTCTGTATCTTTGGCGTGAAACGGATAAATATTGTTGCAGTTTGAATATCCTGGCTGATTGAACCTAATCCAATTCCGGAAAGTACCTTGATGACAGTTTCTTTATCAATTTCTGATAGTTCGTCAAATTGTTCCGGCGAAATATGTTTTCCTGAATCTGTCGTTAATAATCCACAATTGTTCTTTGCTTCAGAAAGAGCGCATGTTTCTAACTGCTCCAGCATTTTTTCAATTGAATCATTGGACGAAGCCTTGTCGTACACAAGCTCAATTTCATCAAATTCATGGCTTTTCCAGTTTATTTTTCTATTCATTAGAAAACCCCCTTTTTATTCTGCTTTAAGTGAACGATATTTTGGCAAGTGAAGAATCAGAATTTTTTCTGAATCCATGGCCTTTGCGGCATAATCAAATATTTTTTCTTTTTCAATCTGTAATTTTAACTGACATTTCTGATATTCGACGTTTGATGAACAACTCCATGGAGCAACACCACCTGAGATCAATTCAGTTGCGGTTTCCGGAATAAAGAGAACCGTGTATCCTCTTTCTGTAAATGCATTCTGAATCCAGCTCATGCCTGTTGTTTTCCCCGCACAGGGTCCACCCGTAATCACAATTTTGCTAATGCTCATTTTCTTTTTTCCTTCCCTTATCTGAAGAAGATCATCAATCGGCAGATTCCACAAAGCGGCCAGCTTGCGAAGAATATCCGTAGTGGGCTTCGCTGCGCCGTTCTCCCATTTAGAAACTGCTTTTCCGGTTACGCCAAGCT
>CAYURX010000151.1:0-6178 GCA_964447245.1 uncultured Coprococcus sp.
ATCCGCTGTGCAGAATAATCTGTCAGATATACAGGCTGTGGGCCTTTATATACTCACAGACGGCATCCGGCACCATAAAACGGATGGTCTGGCGGCTGCTTACACGCCGGCGTATTTCACTTGAGGACAGTTCCAGATCAGGGATGTCAAGCAGCCTGATATCTGCCCCATATTTGCTTTTCAGATAATCGATCTGCTTTTTTAAATCTTCAACGGGCGTATGATTGCGTATTGACGCAAGTATGATGCAATTGGCCATGACCGTCGCCGGATCATGCCATGTTTCGATCTGGAAAACAGAGTCAGCGCCCATGATAAAATAATAATCCGTATCAGGATGGATCTTATGCAGTTCTTCCAGGGTCTCAGAAGAATAGCTGTATCCCCGTCGCTTAATTTCCATTTCTGAGATACGAAAATAGGGAATATCCTTCACGGCCAGCTGCAGCATGGCCAGCCGATTTGCTGCCGGCGTGACGATCCGATCCGATTTGTGGGGAGGATCACCATTTGGCAGCATGATAATTTCGTCCAGATCATAAGCATGATACGCGTTTTCCGCAAGAATCAGATGCACCATGTGCACCGGATTAAATGTTCCGCCCATAATACCAATACGTTTTCTACGGCCCATTGCAAGCATCTCCCGTCTTATCATTTATGGAAGGATAATTTTTTTCTTATTATCTTTTCCTTCTTTATAAAGTACAATTTTTTTACCGATGACCTGAACGACATCGGAACGGGTGCGTTCGGCCAGCATGGATGCCATTTCGCGCGGATCATCAAGGCAATTCTGCAAAACAGATATTTTGATCAGTTCTCTTGCGTCCAGCGCTTCATTGACAGCCTGGGTCAGTTCCGGGGTAATACTTGATTTACCGATCTGAAAAATCGGTGTGATATTCATAGCAAGTCCCTTCAAATAAGCACGTTGTTTACTGTTTTTAATCATATTTTTCCTCATTCATTCAATCAATTTGTCAATTGATCATCGTCTATTTATAGTAATCAAATTCCAGATTGTACATGCGTACAGTGTCACCCTCCTGAATGCCAAGGGCCTCCAGTTCATCCAGAATGCCGTTTTCTTTCAGAAATTTCTGGAAGAAGTCAAAACCTTTCTCCGATTCCAGATTGGTGTAGCCAAGCATACGCTCAATACGAGGTCCTTCCACCACATAAACGCCGTCCTGGGCGGCACTGACAGTATAAGGTTCCTGTGAAGTCTCCTGCTCCGGATAATACTCGCGCTCAAAGATAACCGGTTCATCACCGAGTTGATCGAGCATTTCCCGGACATAAAACAGCAATTCCCTGACGCCTTTGCCGCTGACAGCGGAAATAGGAAATACCCGGATACCCTGCGGTTCAAATTCCTCTTTGATCAATGTGATGGCATCATCATTTTCACCCTCATAGAGTGTATCTATTTTATTCGCCGCAATGACCTGAGGCCGCTTTGCGATCTCAGGATTATAGGCCGCCAGTTCCGCATTGATTTTATGAATATCATCAATCGGATCACGGCCTTCCACACTGGCAGCGTCAACAATGTGGATCATGACCTTTGTGCGCTCAATATGCCGTAGAAATTCAAAGCCGAGGCCGACGCCTTCAGAGGCACCCTCAATGATGCCCGGAATGTCCGCGATGACAAAACCTCTGCCATCCGGCAGATCCACAACACCAAGATTCGGATTCAGTGTTGTAAAATGATAGTTGGCAATCTTTGGTCTGGCATTGGTGACACGGGATAAAAATGTCGATTTACCAACATTTGGAAAGCCGATCAGTCCCACATCGGCAATGACTTTTAATTCAAGGGTCACATAAAGTTCCTGTGCCCGCTGTCCGGGCTGGGCGTATTTTGGCGCCTGCATGGTCGCTGTCGCATAATGCTGATTGCCTTTGCCGCCCCGGCCGCCTTTTAAGACAACCGTGCGCTTGTTGCCATGGGACATATCAGCAATGACAAGTCCTGTTTCGGCATCACGGATCACGGTACCTTCCGGTACTTTAATTATCAGATCTTCACCGTCACTGCCGTGGCATCTGTTTTTTCCGCCGTCTTCGCCGTTTTGGGCGCAATATTTCTGCATATGACGGAAATCCGACAGTGTGTTCAGTCCTTCATCCACAACAAAAACCACATCGCCGCCTTTACCGCCGTCGCCGCCGTTTGGCCCGCCGGCCGGAACAAACAATTCCCGCCGGAATCCGACATGGCCGTCGCCGCCCTTGCCGGAACGTATATAGATTTTTACCTGATCAGCAAACATCTCATACTCCTTTCATAGCAAAAAACGACTTCAAATATTAAATCTGAAGCCGTTTGCATGTATTATTCATTCACTACGACAGGATAGATAGAAACCTGTTTCTTATCTCTACCTTTTCTCTCGAATCTTACAACACCGTCAACCAGTGCAAATAAGGTATCGTCGCCGCCTCTGCCAACATTCACACCCGGATGAATCTTGGTTCCGCGCTGTCTGTAAAGGATATTGCCTGCTTTTACAAACTGTCCGTCTGCTCTTTTCGCTCCCAATCTTTTGGATTCGGAATCTCTGCCGTTCTTTGTAGAACCAACACCCTTTTTATGAGCGAAAAACTGAAGGTTCATTGTTAACATGAGTTACACCTCCTCGATTTCTAAATGTATAAAATCACTATGCATTTCTTCTATGGACCGAAGTCCCATCACCATTGTCTCAATCAGTAAAGCGGCATCATGATGGAGACCTTCCGGAAAACCAATGTCGATCAGCCCGCTTTCTTCATCAGCGCCCATCTCATAGGCATCCTCCGTGAAAGCATCAATGGCGTTGATCGTATTGATGACCAGAGCAGAAACTGCGCTGCAGACGATATCCTCGCCCGCTTCTGCATATTCTGCATGTCCATTGCATCTGAAGCCTGTATAGTGATCACTGTTGTCTCTATAGACTGTCACATTAATCATCACAGATCCTCAAGATTAAGCATTGATCTTGTCAATCTTCACTTTTGTATATGTCTGTCTGTGACCGTTCTTCTTATGATAACCGGTTTTTCTCTTATATTTGTAAACGATAACTTTCTTGGCTTTTGCATCACCGATCACTGTTGCAGCGACTGTTGCGCCTGCGACTGTCGGATTGCCAACCTTAACTTCATCACCGCTTACGACAAGAACCTGATCAAAAACAACTGCTTCACCGGCTTCAACACCGAGCTTTTCAACTCTGATGACATCGCCTTCGGCTACTTTATACTGTTTTCCACCTGTTGCAATAATTGCGTACATTATAGGACACCTCCCATTCACATTACTCGCCAATTACGGTATCTGCGGCAGAAATGCGCAGATTTAGACCTCATTGTGCGGCATCTTTAGTAGTTTAGCATATTCCTTAACATTAGTCAACGGTTTTCTTCATATAAAACACAAATTTTCCCACCAGCAGATACGGCCAGAGATACAAAAGCATTTGTTTGGTGGCCAGTACCAGATCGTTCTGACGCAGAATATAAATGACAATGATTTCAGTGATACAGGTGCCTGCCAAAGTGTAAAAGAGCTGCCGGCTGTCAGTGACTCTGAAGCATTGATTGGTGATAAAGAAAAGGATAACACCTGCCAGTGTGTATGCCATGAGTCCGGTCAGCGGTTTGAAATAAGACAGTTCAATTTCTGTTTTATTCATAAAAATAATATGCTGAATGCTGTTCCGGAATGTTTCAATGGTATCACCCCAGAAATCAAAATCCGACCAGCGGTTTGGAATCAGATCAGCCGGAATGGACGGCGTTGTCTGACAGATGATGAAAAAGGCCAGGAACATGACGGCCACTCCGACCATACCGCTGAGCAGCCAGAAAGGCCGGTAATGATTGCGGATAATAAACATCAGACCTTTGAGCATCACGACGATCAATATCAATGCCGGGATCAGCATCATAAAAAATGATGACAGGCGCTGGTAAATAAGGCAATCGGTTTTACTGCTGATCCCCCACCGGTTTTCAAAAGCCTGAATATATTCGCTGCGCACGGCGCCTTCTTCGATCGGCTTAATGATGATCTTATCAAAAGCTGCTTTCTCTGTCTCACCGCCGACGGATGGCACGTCTTCTCCGTCCATCAGGTCATTTGGAGACTGCATCCTGTCTGTCTCATTTTCTTCTTTAAATACGGCTTCAGCAGGAAGGATGACAAGGGCCGTATCATTTTCACAGACGCCTCTGATATAGAAGGTCTGCTCATTGTAAATGATTTCACCGCCAGTAACATTGGTTTCACCAAATAGCTGCCAGGCCGCCTCGCTGCTCAATATACAGCCGGAGAGATCATCGGCTAAAAGTTCGCCTGAGGCCGTACACAAAAATGATGAGCTGCCATAAATGTAAAGCATTTCACAGGTTAAATCCCGCCCCAGGTCAGGATTGGAAAATGATTGTTCCTCGAGAGAACCGCAGGCCGTAAACGGCAGATAATTCTCCAGTGTTTCGTCATTTTTTTTCATATCCTTCACCAGGTCAATGCTATAGGGACTTTTATCAAGATAATAAATAACCGGCGTGCCATATCCGCTTATAACTGTACCTGCTGACAATATATGTCCGAAGCACACAAGCATGAATAATAAAACAATATATTTACCTGCATGCCCGGCCAGCCGCCGCATTATTCCTCCATCAGGCGGACTCTGTCGCCTGAACGGAGTGTTTTGCTTGAGGACAGGATAAACTTCTGATTCCAGTCAAAATAACCTTCAATGGCTGCGTATTCATTGTTTTTATCCAGTATGGTCACTTCCACTTTATCAACCGTCGTCTCAACACCGAGAATGGTTTCCCTTTCCGTTACGGTGTAAACGTAATATTTATCACCGTCACTATGTAATACATTTAATGGCAGGCATGTGCTGTATTTCTGGCTGGCTTTTTCAACCTTCATGGTTGCCATGCTGCCGAGATTCGTTACTTTAGCCGGAATTGAAACGGTCAGTTCATAGGTATTCTTATCGTCGGCGGATACGGTGATATCATCAATGGTAAGTCCTTCGACAATTGTATCGTTGCCGATATCCAGCGTGATCTTATCGCCTTTGGACAGATATTTAGCTTCTGTTTTGTCCAGCGAGGCCGTAAATTTGTAGCCGGAACTCTGATCGGCCATGCGGACAGCCGTATCTTCCGTCGTTAATTCACCTGTCGTAACAAGTACTTTTGTGACAAGACCGTCGGCCGGAGCAACGACTTTACCCTCCGCATCCATGACCTTCTGAAGCTGGTCGACCTCCAGTTTTTTCAGTTCCAGATCATTGTCTTCTGTCAATTCACTGGCCGTATCCACACTTTCCGGCGCCTTGGCGTCTTCAAGGGTCCGGTTCGCTGAACGGATGGTCTGTTCCTGCTGCTTCAGCGCATCGTTATAGGCTTCTTTTTTAGCCGTATAATCATCATATAAAGCTTTTAACTGTTCGTCTGAGGCAGTCTGGCTCTGGCTGCTTAGTTCTTCCTGATAACGTGAAAGAGCGGTTTCCGCATCGGAAAGTTCAGTCTGTGCCGTCTCTACGGCTTCCTCCGCATCTTCCAGTAATGCTTTGTTTTCAGCCATGTCATTAACTTTAATACGGATGGCCTGTTTTTCTTCCTGTGTAAATGGGATGATTTCACCGTTTTCATCCACATTTTCTTTCTGGAGTTTTTCAATTTCTGCCTGAACTTTGGCTTCGATATCTTTTTCAACGCCATCGAGATAGTTGACAGCCTGATCAAAAGCTAACTGTTTCTCATCCACTGTCTTTTGCAGGGAATCTAAAACCGTCGTATCCGTATCACTGCTGCCGCCGCTGTTCTTCTTGTAATTATTGTATTCCTCGAGGGCTTTGTCCATCTCATTTTTGGCTTTGCTGACCATGTCTCTGGCATCGGCAATGGTCTGATTGTAGTCTTCATAGGTACGATCCATTTCTTTTTGCTTATTGCTTTCCGCGATGGCCTCATTGGCCTCTTTGTCAGATGCGGTTGCTTCAAGAACGGCCAGTTCCTTCTGAGCCTGCAGCAGCTTTTTCTTTAAATCGTCCATATCGAGCTGAACAAGCAGATCGCCTTTCTTGACGGATTTGCCTTCTGTCGCTTCTACGGAAGCGATTTTAATATTGGCGCTGGTGGAGATGGCCATATCTTT
>CAYURX010000152.1:0-5886 GCA_964447245.1 uncultured Coprococcus sp.
CGGCAGGTACGCAAATTTTATTGACAATAAATGCCGTTTGAGATACTGTTCACAGTAACCTGTTTGATACACATTTTGGAAATGATGGCCGCCCCGGCTTGACTTTGTGAACACTTTGCTTTATAATTCATATTAATCAAGTAGGAATTAAAAGCATATACGGCTGTCAGGCCGGTTAAGAACAGGAGTTGGATAGAATGGTACGGCAAACAATTCAGGATGTTGTTTCTCAGATTACAGAGACCTGTATGAATGAAGATGTGTATGTGACCGGCGAGGAAGAAATTCATTTGCCGAACAGAGGCACGATTATCGGTATGATTAAAGATTTACGGCGTGTGGTATTTCCGGGATATTTTGGGGATGAGAATATTTCAAGCACGATGCCGGATTATTTTCTCGGCAATATGCTGACCCATATTTATGAGGCACTGCGGGTTCAGGTCGAAATTGCGTTTCTTTATCAGGACAAGGGACAGACGGAGCGGGAAACCATATTTGACAAGGCCAGGCAAATCTGTGAGCGCTTTATCAGCCGGCTGCCTTATATTCAGAAGATGCTGCTGATGGATGTGCAGGCCGGATTTGACGGGGATCCTGCGGCCAAGAGCAAGGAGGATATTATTTTTTCCTATCCGGGATTATTTGCAATTTATGTATACAGAATGGCCCATGAACTGTATGTGCAGAATGTGCCGTTTATTCCCCGTATTATGACGGAGTACGCCCATGGGAGGACAGGGATCGATATTAACTCCGGGGCAACGATCGGACGATACTTTTTTATAGATCATGGAACAGGCATTGTCGTCGGTGAGACAACAACGATTGGCGATTATGTCAAGTTGTATCAGGGTGTGACATTGGGGGCCCTTTCAACGAGAAACGGTCAGCAGCTTGCAGGTGTGAAGCGGCATCCAACCATTGGTGATCATGTGACGATTTATGCCAATTCGACCATTCTCGGAGGCGAGACAGTGATCGGTGAGCATTCGGTGATCGGCGGCAACTCATTTATTACGGAAAGTGTACCGCCGTTTACAAGGGTCAGTATCAAAAGTCCTGAACTGACATTTAAAGGGGAAGTTCGGGCAACGTCTGAGGATATGTGGGATTAGCGGAAAGGGTGAGATGAGATGAAGATATCGACAAGGGGCAGATATGCCCTGCTGATGATGCTGGACATAGCGACCAATGAACACGGGGAGCCGGTGCGCATTAAGGATATTGCGACCAGGCAGGATATATCCGTGAAGTATCTGGAGCAGATCGTTTCAATATTGACGAAGGCCGGATATGTCAAGAGTATCAGAGGGCCACAGGGCGGCTATCGTCTGGCCAGAGCGCCGAAAGACTATACGGTGGGGATGATATTGCGGCTGACGGAGGGAGATTTGTCGCCGGTGTCCTGTACCGACAGAGGTTATGAGTGTCCGAAGATCGGCGATTGTGTGACGGTGCGTATCTGGCGGGAAATGAACGAGGCAATGAATACGGTGATTGATAAGTATACTCTGGAAGATATGCTTGAATGGCAGCAGGAAAAAGGAAATAATTATGTGATTTAGGAGGGCTTAATGATGGAAGAAAGATTAAGAAATCTGCGTTCAGGGAGAAATCCGAAAGCTCGTATTAAAATTTTGGAAGGCCATTTTGCGACGGCCAATTCCCACATCAATCTTTATATTGATATGTCAACGGTGAAATGCCGTCATAATAATGCCAGAGAGACAGCCAGAGAGCTGGCCAGTTATTTTCAGAATAATACGGTGGTGGACACCATTGTATGTCTTGACGGCACGGAAATGATCGGTGCCTTTATGGCGGAGATACTGGCGGATAAGGCCATTATGTCCTTAAACAGCGGCAAAAACATTTCTGTTATTACACCGGAATCGAATATGTATGGACAATTGATTTTCAGAGATAATACACAGCGTATGATACGGAACCTGCATGTGTTGATCCTGGCGGCATCGGTGACGACGGGACATACCATTGAGCAGGCTGTGGAGGCCGTGTCCTATTATGGCGGAACGACCTGCGGTGTCGGGTCTATTTTCAGTAATGTGAAAAAAACATTGGAAGGTCTTGAGATCCGGTCGATTTTCAGAAGTGAGGATCTGCCGCATTATGAGTCCTATACGCCGTCGGAATGTCCTCTTTGCAGGCAGAAATATCCGCTTGATGCCATCGTCAACAGCTTCGGCTATTCTAAACTGTAAGAACCATGCAATAAACTGCAAGAAAAGTCTGGTCAAATATACAGATTTATGATAGATTAGAAGGAGAACGGAGGTCACCGATTTTATGAAAGATTTAAAGAGGATTTTATTAAAATTAAGTGGTGAAGCTCTGGCTGGCGGCAAAGGCTTCGGCTTTGATGAAGCCACATGTCTTGAGGTTGCCGGTCAGGTGAAGCAGATCACCGATAAAGGGACACAGGTTGCAATCGTGATCGGCGGCGGCAATTTCTGGCGCGGACGCAACAGCAGCAAGATTATAGAGCGAACGAAGTCCGACCAGATCGGTATGCTGGGAACCATTATGAATTGTGTTTATGTTTCAGAGATTTTCAGGACACTGGGAATGCAGACAGAGGTTTACACCCCGTTTTTATGCGGCTCTTTTACGAAGCTTTTTTCAAAAGACGCAGCCGTTGCGGATCTGAGCGCGGGCAAAGTTGTCTTTTTTGCCGGCGGTACAGGTCATCCGTATTTCTCGACGGATACGGGGACGACACTGAGGGCCATTGAGATCGAAGCGGATGCCATTTTGCTGGCCAAGGCCGTTGATGGCGTATATGACAGCGATCCGAAGACGAATCCTGACGCGAAGAAGTTTGATTGCGTGAGCATTCAGCAGGTGGTGGATGACAGACTGCAGGTCGTTGATCTGACAGCGACCATTATGTGCATGGAGAATAAGATGCCGATGGTTGTCTTTGGACTGAATGAGCCAGACAGCATTGTGAAGACATTATATGGAGATTTTACAGGTACTTACGTGACTGTAGACTGATAATGAGAAAATACCAGGAGGATTTATTTATGAGCAATGAAAAGTTACAGCCATATGAAGAAAAGATGGAGAAGTCTTTAGGCGCCCTTGACCGTGAGTATGCAACGATCCGCGCAGGTCGTGCCAATCCGCATATTCTTGACAAATTGAAGGTGGATTACTATGGAACGCCGACACCGCTGCAGCAGGTGGGGAATATTACCGTTCCTGAGGCCAGAGTGCTTCTGATCCAGCCATGGGAGAGCAAGATGATCAAGGTCATCGAGAAGGCGATTCTGACTTCTGATATCGGCATCAATCCGTCTAATGATGGCAAGTCCATCCGTCTTGTATTCCCTGAACTGACAGAGGAGCGCCGTAAAGACCTGGCAAAGGATGTCAAGAAAAAGGGCGACGCGGCAAAGGTTGCCATTCGTAATATCCGCCGTGACGGCAATGACTCTTTCAAAAAGAGCAATAAGGCCAAGGAGATTTCCGAGGATGAATATGCTGAACTGGAAGAAAAGCTGCAGAAGCTGACGGACAAATATATTGCGAAGGTTGACAAGGCAATTGAAGTGAAGACAAAAGAAATCATGACAGTCTAGCGGACAGAAGTGTGTCTGTACTGGCCTGTGATTATAAATGACATGGATCGGGAGGTTGCCGCAAGCGGCAGCCTCTCGTTGTATCGCATGCCGTATGAATGGCAGGCGGACATGTGTGAAAGGTGGTTTTTATGGAGAAAATAATCGACGGGGAAAAGCTGAATGTACCTGAACATGTGGCGATCATTCTTGATGGCAACGGCCGCTGGGCAAAAAAGCGTTTGATGCCTCGTAATTACGGACATATTCAGGGGGCGAAGACCGTTGAAGATATGTGTGAGATCATCTGGAATCTCGGCGTGAAATATTTTACTGTCTATGCTTTTTCAACGGAGAACTGGAAACGTCCCCAATCGGAAGTTGATGCGTTAATGAAGCTGCTGCGCAAATATCTGGTGGATTGTCTGGAGAGAACGTCGAAGAACAATATGCGTGTGCGCGTGATCGGCGATAAAACAGGATTGAGCCCGGATATCAGGGCAGCTATTGAGGAACTTGAAGAAGCTTCTTCCGTGAATACAGGATTGAATTTTACCATTGCCATTAATTACGGCAGCCGTGACGAGATGGTACGGGCCATGAAAAAGATGCTGGCTGACGGTCATACGGATGGCAATGAGATCACGGAGGAACTTTTTGCGTCTTATCTGGATACGGCCGGCGTGCCGGATCCTGATCTGGTCATCCGCACAAGCGGCGAACAGCGGGTATCCAATTTCCTGTTGTGGCAGATGGCTTATTCGGAATTTTATTTTACACCTGTGCTGTGGCCGGACTACGATCGTGAGACAATGATTGAAGCCATCCGGTCCTATTCTCAACGTGACAGAAGATTTGGTGGTGTTTAAAAGTGTTTATAACAAGACTTATCAGCGGTGTGATCGTGCTGGCCATAGCGGTGGCGGCCATGCTGCTCGGCGGTAATATTTTATTTGCCTTTGTCGCCCTGATTTCTCTTATAGGTATGACAGAGCTTTACAAGACTTCCGGCATTGAAAAGGAATGGCCGGGATATGCAGGCTATCTGGCGGCTGTTATTTATGAGGGCGTGATATGGCTTGGAACGCCAAACGGCGGACTCATGGCGGTGGCCGTCGGCGTGCTGCTCATTATGGCTGTTTATGTGTTTACGTTTCCGAAATACAAGGCGGACGAGATATTTTGCGCCATTTCCGGCATCGTTTATGTCACGGTTCTGATGTCATTCATTTATCAGGTGCGGATGCTGGGGGATGGTTTATATATTATTCCGCTGATTTTTATCTGTGCATGGGGCAATGATACCTGTGCCTACTGTGTCGGTATGCTCATTGGCAAGCATAAGATGTCCCCGAAACTGAGCCCGAAAAAGAGCATTGAAGGTTTTGTAGGGGGAATCGCCGGGGCGGTCATCATTGGCTGCATCTACGGACATTTTTTCGGCGGTCATCTGGCCTCCCTGACTGATCCTGTGGCAGCCTGCGGCATTATTTCAGGCTTGGGCGCTCTGATCGCCGTTGTGGGCGATCTGGCTGCGTCGGCCATCAAGCGGGATAAAGGCATCAAGGATTACGGCCGTCTTATTCCGGGTCACGGCGGTATTCTTGACCGTTTTGACAGTATTTTATTTACGGCACCTGTTGTCTACATACTGGCTGTATGTCTGGGTGCATAGAAGAAAGAGGCGATACTTTGAAGATTATTTCCATACTTGGTTCGACGGGCTCCATCGGTACGCAGACGCTGGATATTGTGGACCAGCAGCCGGATCTGAAAGTGGCCGGACTGGCCGCCGGATCAAATATTGTACTTTTGGAACAGCAGATCAGAAAATACAAACCGCGTGTAGCGGCTGTCTGGGATGAAAAAAAGGCGGCAAAGCTGGCAATCGCTGTGGCTGATACGGATGTGAAGATCGTATCCGGCATGGAGGGGATGATCGAGATCGTGACGCTGCCGGAAACGGAGATCGTTGTGACGGCCGTTGTGGGTATGATCGGCATACGGCCGACCATGGAAGCCATCCGGGCCGGCAAGGATATTGCCTTGGCTAACAAAGAGACCCTTGTCACGGCGGGACATCTCATTATGCAGATGGCGAAGGACTACCATGTGCGGATACTTCCGGTGGACAGTGAGCATTCGGCAATATTTCAGTCTTTAAACGGGGAGGACCGTTCAAAAATACGCCGGATCCTTCTGACCGCTTCCGGCGGTCCGTTCAGAGGGTGGAAACTGGAAGACTTAAAGAAAGTTCAGGTGGAGGATGCCCTGAAGCATCCGAATTGGGTGATGGGGC
>CAYURX010000152.1:5896-6153 GCA_964447245.1 uncultured Coprococcus sp.
AACCATGGTGAACAAGGGACTGGAAGTGATCGAGGCCAGATGGCTTTTTGGCGTGTCCCTTGATCAGATCCAGGTAGTGGTGCATCCTCAGAGTGTGATTCATTCAGCCGTTGAATATGAGGACCGGGCGGTCATTGCGCAGCTTGGCACCCCAGATATGCGGCTTCCGATACAGTACGCATTATATTATCCTGAGAGGAGAACACTGCATACAGAGCCTTTGGATTTGTTTAAACTGGGGACGATGACCTTTGAAC
>CAYURX010000153.1:0-6114 GCA_964447245.1 uncultured Coprococcus sp.
AAACTTTCATTACTATTTGTGCCGCCGCTTGGCGGCGGAATGGAGATTAATATGAAAATGAATGATTCTTTTTTCAAAGCACTGCTGGATATTGTGGATGTTGGCATTTATGTGATTGATCAGCAGAGACGGTTCTGTTATGTGAATCGGGGCTATTTGAAGATGACCAATACATCTCGTGAAGCTCTGAATCAATTGCCGGTTCAGGAGCTGATTGATAAAAAATCGTGAGAGAATCGGCCAGTGATATCGTCTTTCGTCAAAAAAAGGTGATCAATATTGTGCAGGATGTTTATGAGGAAAGTGATCTGGGAGGAAATTATAAATACAGTCATATCGGGACCTATTCCCCCGTTTTTGATAAAGATGGGAATGTAGAATACGTTGTGGCTGAAATTCATCTTTTAAATGATATTGTCATGCGCTATCAGGATGCCGTATCATTGCCGGGTGCGCCGCATATTACTCAGATCAATATGGAACCGCTGAGGGAACTGTGCAATTTTGTGGAGAGAATGCTGATTACCAGTATGCCGGATGTGCATATTATCAATCAGGTTCCGGAGGGGATCATGCAAACGCTGGATCTAACCCAGGACAGGATCAATTGTAATGTGAAACACAGCGAAAATGTGGAACGAAGGATCAATGATCCTTATGGGCAAATCAAGTATGATGAGGATTTTTCACTGCAGGCCTATATGGATAACTGTGAAAAAACGCTTTTACAGGATGCGCTGAAAAAATATAAAACAACCTATCGTGTGGCGGAAGTGCTGAAGATCAATCAGTCGAATGTTTTGAGAAAAAGAAAGAAATATGGCCTTTTGGCACATTTTTTGCTTGAAATATGAAGTAAGAATCCAACTATGCAATGTCTCTCAAATATCAATGTAGGTAGTGTCAAGTAGTTTATGAAAAACTGAGCTGTAAAAAATAGGCTCGATTGAACCTTGAAAATTGCAGATTTCCCTTAAAATCAAGGTTTTTATAAGAATTTGAAACAAAAAAACAGGTAGTTTTTGACACTACCAGAATTGGTCAGGAGGTATAGATAATGAAGAAAGTAGCTGTTTATGGAACCGGACTTATCGGTTCTGCATGGGGTGTTGATTTTTTAAGAAACGACTGCAATGTTTTCTTTTATGATCTGGATGATGAAAAACTTGCGGCGGCTAAACAGAGTCTGCAGGAGTATTTTGACTTTTTGATGCAGGCAGGTGTGATGACGGAGGAAACAGTGGCAGCATGTATGGCGAGAGTTGTTTTCACGACAGATGTTAAGACGGCTGTAGAGGATACTGTTTTCATACAGGAAAACGGTCCGGAGAGAATTGCCATTAAGCAGTCGATTATTGCGGATATTGAGCGTTATTGCCCGGACAGTGCGGTCATTGGTTCCAGTACATCAGGATTATTGATCAGTGATATTGCTGCAAATGCAAAGCATCCTGAAAGGATCGTGGGCGGCCATCCGTATAATCCGGTTTATCTGATACCGTTGGTAGAATTATCAAAAGGAGAAAAAACATCTCAGGCATCGATCGATGCGGCCGTCGCATTTTATCGTTCAGTAGGAAAAGAACCAATCGTGCTGCAGAAGGAGTGTCCGGGATTCATCAGCAACAGGATTCAGATGGCGATCAACCGGGAAGCCTATGATTTGGTCTATCGTGGCGTATGTTCAGTGGAAGATGTGGACCGGGCTGTTACTTTTGGACCGGGGCTGCGTTGGGCGATCATAGGACCGCATCTGGTGAACCAGTTGACAGGCGGTAAGGGAGGATTCCGTTTTACGGCGGAAGTGTTTGCACCTGTTACAAAAGCCTGGCTGGAGGATATGGCCCGCTGGACTGAAGCGCCGGAAGAACATACGGAGATCGCCATTCAGGGTATTGCGGATGAGATGGCTCACCGTGAACCGGGAACCGGTCAGACAGATGAAGAATTAATTGCATATCGTAATAAGGGGCTTGTAGATTTTTTCAATCGCGTCTTCCATTGTTGTAATCGTGCTTTCGCAGATGCCGATCGTCGATACAATATCGACTTATTGGATGGGCGGTTTTACAGGTTTCCTGAAAGGTTATTTTGTGTTATTCCTTATCAGTTCCATTTTCGCGATGATCATGGGAGATTCGGGTGCCTGCGATGTGATCGCTGTTAAATTGAGCGGGTTAGCCAAAAAAGGCAAAACAAGAAAATCACAGTGTATGATTGCTATTTTAAGTCTTGGTCTTGTGCAGGCGATTTTGACTTATGGCGGCATCAACCTGTTTGTTGTTATTTTCCTGCTTGTCAGCCTGGCAAAGAATATTTTTGAAGAACTGGATCTGCCGTGGCATCTGTGTTATCTGGGATGCTTCTGCTCCGGTACATTTACAATGGCGATGCTGCCAGGTACACCGGCCGTTCAGAATATTATTCCGACGACCTATCTTGGCACGAATGCAATGGCAGCTCCGGTTGTTGGTATTATATGCTCGATCGTCTGTGTCGCTTTGAATGTACTTTACGCCAATTTTGAAGTGGGTCGTACTCTGAAAACGAAGGAAGCCTTTTTGCCGTCCGGTAAAGAAATTGCCGCGCGTCTGGGCAATTCAAGTGTCAATAAGGAAATTCCTGATTACAATATTGTTTACTGTCTGCTTCCATGTGTTGTTTTGTTTATTGTCTTAAATGTACTGAATCAGGATGCGATCGTCGCGGTTTTTGCAGGCTGTGTGGCAGGTTTGATTTTATTCTTTAAAACTTTAAAACCGAAACAATATGCCAAATGTTTTGAGGGTGGTATCACAAATGCCATCAGTGTGGCCTGCAGCGTATCAGCCGTTGTTGGTTTTGGTACGGTTGTATCAGCAACAGCCGGTTATGCTTCCATTATTGAAGCTTTGAATAATGTCGGCGGTTCGCCTTTATGGCAGGTTGTGATTATTGTTAATGTGGCGGCCGGCGCTTCAGGTTCAGCTTCCGGTGGTCTGGGCATTTTCTTCCAGCAGTTTACGGATCATTTTGTCAATCTGGGATTATCCCCACAGGTGATACATAGATTGTCGGTTATTTCATCCTGTGGTTTGGACAGTCTTCCTCACAATGGCGCGGTCGTATCCGGTATGGCCTGCTTTGGCCTGACACATAAACAGGTCTACAAATATGTATTCATTGAAAACTGTGTCATAACCGTTCTTTGTTCCATACTGGCTGTCTTTTTATTTAGTATAGGACTTTGCTAATGATCAAGAAAGCAGACAGGAACCAGTTGATCGTAAGTGCGGTTATCGCCATCTGGGTTTCGGTACTGGCATTTTTTCAGCATGTACTGCTGGAGGTATTCGGGCTCACAGGCGGTTGGACATTTACGGCAGTTATTATGTTTTTTGCTTTTATGCACAGCGCTGAAAATCCGCTTCGGGATACGCTGTGCGGCGCCTGTACCGGATTGCTGGCGGGTGCGCTCATTCTCTGGTGTACACCTTATTTTGTGCCGCTGACGGGCGTCAAATGGTGCTCATGTATACCAGTGACCATTGTTATTATCGTCATTATTGTGGGAGGCCATATTGTACCTGCTTTTTGCAATAATACGGCCTTTGGCTATATGATACTTTCTACCATGCAGGGGAGTGAGAAGCTGCTGTCTCAGCTTCCGCAGCATTTGATACTTTTAATTGTTATGGGATTGATTGCCATCAAAGTGACGGCATGGCTTCAATTAACGGTGACAGAGGTTCTGGAGAAGAAATGAGAGTGCTTTCTATCAGATAATGGATGCAGATGACGAACAATTACAATCAATCAATCAATGAATGAATAATGATGATTGATGATTTAAAAACAAAGATTTTAAGATTGATTTTCAAGGATTTTAAGATTTTAAGATTGATTTTAAGGAGGAGAATTTTATGAGCAATCTGAAAAACAAGAGAATTATTACGGCGGCTTTAACGGGGTCACTTTCACCGAAAACAAAAAATCCGGCTGTTCCTGTAACGGCGGAGGAGATTACTGAAGATGCTTACAAATGCTGGAAAGCGGGCGCTTCGATTGTTCATTTGCACACCCGTGACTTAAAGACGGACGGTCAGGTGATCGATTATGAAATTTTTGCCGAGGCCCAGCGGCTGATCAAAGAAAAATGCGATGTGATTGTCAATATGACAACGACCGGTAATCTGGATGAAGGGCCGTTGATCGATAAGCGTGTCGGCCATATCAAACAGCTTAAACCGGAGATGTGTTCCTATGACGCTGGTTCTTTCAACTGGTACATTCCGGGAATGGGATCTTTCGTATTCTGGAACCCGCCTGAATTTCTGGAGAGTCTTGGACAGACATGTATTGAATGCAATGTCAAACCTGAGATTGAAATTTTCCATCCGGGTATGTTTGACGCTGTCAAATACCATATGGAGAATGGTCAGCTTCCGCCGCATCCTCATTTCCAGTTTGTATTAGGTGTCCGCGGCGCTTTGCCGGCAACGCCTGAATCCGTATTTGAATTGAAGACACATATGGATCGCATGTTTGGTGATGACTGCACATGGTCCGGTTTCGGTACATCAAAAGGTAATCTTCCGGTTATCTTGACCTGTCTGGCTCTTGGCGGCGGTATCCGTGTCGGTCTGGAGGATACAGGTTACTACAGCGCCGGTGTTGTTGCAAATAATGAGATGCTGGTACAGCGTGCGGCAAGACTGGTCTGGGAAGTGAACTGTGAACCGGCAACCCCGGATGAAGCCCGCGAGATGCTGCGCATCAATCGTTAATATCCATAAGTGGCTGCGAATGAACATGAATGTATATGAATGGATATAGGTAAAACACACCAGGAAAATGAATGAAATAGAAAATCCCCTGTACAGGATGACATAGGATAGGGTTGCCTGTATGGGGGATTGTTGCTGTGATGGATATACCGGGAGTTATACAGAAGACACAGGAAAATTGAACCGGAAACAGGAAACATGCCTGAGTATCAGAGGGAAAATAGCCCAGTCTGCAGGGAAAACCAGGTGAAAAATGCGAAAAATATATTGACAGATGGGTTTGCTTGCCATATAATAAATAATTGCGACGATATGTTTAAAAATGCTTTGCCATAGCCCCGGCGGAAGCATTTTGCAATACAAGATATGACAGATTATCTGATTGTGGAACGTCTGCTGTGATTGACGAGATCAGCAGATGCAGGTGTATCCTGATGTTTTCGGACATTTACATCAGGGAACGGCAATATTCATACGATTGGATAGAGGAATAAGGAGGTTCACTATGAAAAGCTTTGTAGCCAGTCCGGCAACAATTGAAAGAAAATGGTATGTAGTTGATGCTGCAGGACAGACATTAGGACGTTTGACTTCTCAGGTAGCAGCAATTTTGAGAGGTAAGAATAAACCAACATTTACACCAAGTATTGATACAGGCGATTACGTAATCGTGATCAATGCGGATAAGATCAAAGTAACAGGTAAGAAATTAGACCAGAAGATTTATTATAACCATTCTGATTATGTAGGCGGTATGAAAGAGACTACATTAAAAGAGAAAATGGCTAAGAAACCTGAAGATGTTATTACATTGGCAGTTAAAGGTATGCTTCCAAAGGGACCTTTAGGCAGATCCATGATCTCAAAGCTTCATGTTTACGCTGGTCCGGAACACAATCATGCAGCTCAGAAACCGGAAGTTCTTGAACTCAAGTATTAATGAATCACATCGGAAGGAGAGATAATAATGGCTTCAGTAAAATATTACGGAACAGGTAGAAGAAAAAAGAGTATTGCCAGAGTATACCTTACACCGGGTACAGGCAAGATCACAATCAATAAGAGAGATATCGACAACTACTTTGGTCTTGAGACATTAAAGGTTGTTGTAAGACAGCCGCTTGTTGCAACAGACACAGTTGATAAGTTTGATGTATTGGTAAAAGTTCACGGCGGTGGTTTTACAGGACAGGCTGGTGCTGTAAGACATGGTATTGCACGTGCATTACTGAAAGCAGACGCTGATTTCAGACCAACACTCAAGAAGGCTGGCTATTTAACAAGAGACCCACGTATGAAAGAACGTAAGAAGTACGGTCTCAAAGCCGCGAGAAAAGCGCCGCAGTTC
>CAYURX010000154.1:0-6103 GCA_964447245.1 uncultured Coprococcus sp.
CCGCAGATAAGATTTATCGCTGCGGAACAGTTTTTCCGATGTGTCCCGGCTCTTACGGAGTGACACGGATTACCCTGTCCAAAGGGAAAGGAGCAATCACAGGAAAGAAATACGCCGCTATCAGCACCATACCTTCTGTATTCACGAATAAGATCAATCAACACCGTTTTTCCGGATCCACTGTCCCCTGTAAAGATCGTGATATTTCTCTTTATGATAAAATCATATTTCACTTTTTTGGATTCTACGATGATTCTATGCGAACCTTTCATACCTGCTACTCCTGTTTCATTTCATTTAAATATTGACTTGCAATCGGAATCAGTTCTCTCATAGAATGTACCGTTTCATTTCCGTTTTTTATCTTTATGTCAAATTTTCTATTTTTTCCAAAACTCATCATATGTCTGAGATTAATTGTCACATCCTGCTGTTTACCGATTTCCAGTATCCACTTCGCACAGTTATCGCCACATGTCGATGCATTAAAGATTCTATCCGGCTCATTCAATATCAATAGCAAGGTCTTCACGCCTCCGGATAATCGTTCCGGCGGAATCTGCCCCAGCACCGGACTGTTAATGCATTCTCCGCTCACAACATCAGAACCGTCAACATCTTTGATCAGCTTTTTCGCAAGTTCTGTTTCCAGCCACTCTGGTTCATAGGTATTTTTGAAATAAACATTTGTATTATAAATGCAGTTTTCCACATCGCCATATATGATCGTAAGCATCAAATACCTCCATTTCCGCCAATCTCTGTTAATCATTAATTATCACTATATCAGAAAGAGAGTGGAACGATGACATAATCTTTCTCACCATTTCCACTCTCAATGATGTTCCCGAGGCGATTCGAACGCCCGACCTACCGCTTAGGAGGCGGTCGCTCTATCCTGCTGAGCTACGGAAACATTCAGGCAGATACAAGTACCTGCCTGATTATCATACTATTTCCACCTTTAAAAGTCAAGAGCAGATTAACAACAAAGTGGCCGAATAGCTGCTCTAATTGCCCAATGCGGCAACTGCCGCTTTCATCTCTCTGACATAATCTCCCACCGGACCCGCGGCCTCTTTACCATATTTTGCGCACAGCCTGACGATGGCGCTGCCTACGATGGCGCCGTCCGCAGCCGCCGCCATTTGCCGGGCCTGCTCCGGCGTGGAGATACCAAAACCAACAGCACATGGAATATCGGGGTTTGCCTCTTTGACCAGGGCAACCATTGCGCCGATATCCGTTGTGATCTCACTGCGCACCCCCGTTACGCCCAGGGATGAAACGCAATAGACAAATCCTTTCGCCTGCCCGGCAATCATGCGGATCCGATCCTGAGACGTTGGCGCGATCATGGAAATCAGATCCAGTCCATATGCCTCGCAGACCGGGGCAAATTCTTCCTTTTCCTCAAAAGGCACATCCGGCAGGATCAGGCCGTCGATCCCGGCCGCTGCCGCCTTCGCCATAAATTTTTCCATACCATAAGAATAAACCACATTGGCATAGGTCATAAATACCATCGGAATATGCACATTTTCCCGGACCCGCATCACCATATCAAAAACTTTATCGGTCGTCACACCGCCTGTCAGTGCCCGGAGGTTGCCTTCCTGTATGACCGGACCCTCGGCCGTCGGATCTGAAAACGGAATGCCAAGTTCAATCAGATCCGCGCCGGCTTCTGCCATGGCCGCAATAATTTTCTCTGTCGTATCCAAATCAGGATCGCCGCATGTAATAAAAGGGATAAAAGCCTTACCACCTTCAAACGCGTTTTGAATCTTACTCATGAATATCCTCCCCTCTATATCTGGCAATCGCCGCGCAATCCTTGTCGCCGCGCCCGGAAATATTGATCACGATTATCTGGTCTTTGCTCATGGTCGGCGCCAGCTTCATGGCATAGCTGACGGCATGGGCCGATTCGATCGCCGGAATAATCCCCTCCGTCCGGCTCAAATATTCAAAGGCCTGCACCGCTTCTTCATCCGTCACCGGCACATACTGCGCGCGGCCGCTGTCATACAACATGGCATGTTCCGGACCGACACCCGGATAATCAAGTCCGGCCGAAATCGAATAAACCGGCGCGATCTGGCCATAAGCGTCCTGACAGAAATAAGATTTCATACCATGAAAGATGCCGAGACGTCCCGTGGCAATCGTTGCTGCCGTTTCTGCCGTATCAATTCCCCGTCCGGCCGCCTCGCAGCCAATCAGACGCACATGCTCATCGCCAATAAAATGATAAAAAGCGCCAATGGCATTGGAACCGCCGCCCACACAGGCAATCACCGCATCCGGCAAACAGCCTTCCGCCGCCAGTATCTGTTCCTTTATTTCCTTTGAAATAATCGCCTGAAAATCTCTCACAATTGTCGGGAACGGATGCGGCCCCATGACGGACCCAAGCACATAATGCGTATCATCGATCCGGCTCACCCACTCGCGGAAAGTCTCAGAAACCGCGTCTTTAAGCGTTGCCGTACCCGTATCGACCGGATGTACCTTTGCCCCAAGAAGGCGCATCTTATAAACGTTCAACGCCTGCCGGATCGTATCTTCCCGACCCATATAGACCTCACACTCAAGCCCCATAAGTGCCGCTGCCGTTGCTGTCGCCACACCATGCTGGCCCGCGCCAGTCTCAGCAATCACCCTCGTCTTACCCATTTTCTTTGCCAGCAGACATTGTCCAAGGGCATTATTGATCTTATGGGCGCCCGTGTGATTCAAATCCTCCCGTTTCAGATAAATCTTCGCGCCGCCAAGTTCTTCTGTCAGGCGCTTCGCATAGTATAATCTTGACGGTCTCCCGGTATAATCATTCAATAAAGCCGTCAATTCATCATTAAAAGCCTTATCATTTTTATAAAATTCGTAAGCCTCCTCCAACTGGAGTACGGCATTCATCAGCGTCTCAGGAATATACTGCCCGCCATGGACGCCAAATCTTCCCTTTGTCATCTCTTTCCTCCTCCTGTTCTGCATACATCCTAACTTTCAACATCATGACAGGCCTTAACAGCCGCCAGGATCTTCTTCCTGTCCTTCTTTTGATCCGTTTCCACACCACTGGAAATATCAATTCCCCACGGCTGCATCTGCCGGGCCGCTTCACCGATATTTTCGGGCGTCATCCCGCCGGCCAGCAGATACGGCCGGTTAAAATCCACATCTTTCAGCAATTTCCAGTCAAATACCTGTCCGGTACCATAGCCATTATCCAGCACGATCCTATCCGCTGAACAGGCCAGCGCTTTTAAGACATCCGCTTTCGTCCTGATCTTAAACGCCTTCCATATCTGCTTTCTTATTGGCTTTCTTTCAGGCAGATCATCGATCTGCCGCCTTAATTCTGCAATATAGGCTTCATCCTCATCACCATGAAGCTGCACAATATCCACCACATCATCCCGCAAAAGCCTTGCAGCCTCCGATAACGGCTGATCGACCAGCACGCCGACACGGGCAATTCCGTCATTCAGACCTTTTGCCAGTGCCATGACCTGCTCAGGCGTCACATTCCTGTGACTTTTAGGAAAATGAATAATAAATCCGCAATAATCCGGCCCGGCTTCATTCACGGCCTCGATATCTTCCCTGCGGCTCAGACCGCATATTTTGATTTTCATGTCCTACTCCTGTCTCTGAACACAACTGCGCATCTCATCCAGCAGCGCTTTCTGATTTTTTGCCCGCATCAGCACTTCGCCCATCAATACCGCGTCCGCGCCGATCTGCCATAGAGCCGCCACATCTTCCACACTCTGTACGCCCGATTCCGCTACATAAATCACATGATCCGGAATCAGATGTCGAAGCCTTGACGCATTGGTAAAATCTACGGAAAAATCCTTGAGATTCCTGTTATTCACACCAATGATCCGCGCGCCTGCCGAGACAGCCATGGCGATCTCCGCTTCATCATGAGTTTCCACCAGGGCATCCAGTCCCAGTTCCTCACAGACGGCCATATAGGCTTCCAGCTCCCTGATATCCATCAAAGAACAGATCAGCAGCACCGCATCCGCGCCCATACATTTTGCCTGATAAATCTGATAGGCATCCACCGTAAAATCCTTGCGGATCATCGGAAGTTTGATCCGCTGTCGGATATTTTTAAAAATTTCATCCGAACCAAGGAACCATTTCGGCTCTGTCAGGCAGGACACGCAGTCAGCCCCGGCCCTCTCATATTGGTCCGCAATGGCCTGATAATCAAAAACCGGATCGATCAGCCCTTTTGACGGCGATGCCTTTTTCACTTCGCAGATAAAAGACATTTCCGGCCCCTGCAGCGCCCGGCTGAAACGGTAATCGCCCTTTGGCATCGCCAGTGCCTGCGCTTTCATCTGCTCATAAGGAACGACCTTTTTATCCTCAGCCACCCGCAGACGGGCATGATCAGCAATCGTATTTAAAATTGTGTTTGAATTCGCTGCAGCCATTTTCATCACCCATTGGAACGCTGAATAAATTCTTCAAGTTTTTGCATGGCAGCGCCCGAATCAATCAGAGACTGCGCCAACTGAATACCTGCCGCCATACTTTCGGACTTCCCGCCAATATAGAGGGCCGCACCCGCATTCATGCAGACCGCGTCCCGCTTTGCGCCTCTGACCTCTCCCGAAAGAATACCTCTTGTAATGGCCGCATTTTCCTCCGGCGAACCGCCCACCAGTTCTGATTTGTCACAACGGGCCAATCCAAAATCCTCCGGCGCGATCACATAGCTTCTGTATGTGCCGTTATCGATCTCGCAAACCGTTGTCGGCGCGCTCATGGAAATCTCATCCAGTTTATCCTGTCCGTAGACAACCATTCCCCTTTTAACGCCAAGATTCGACATAACCCGTGCCAACGGCTCCACAAGGGATTCATCATACACACCCATCAGTTCCATCGTCGCGCCAGCCGGATTGGACAGCGGACCAAGCAGATTAAATACCGTGCGGATTCCCAGTTCTTTCCGGACAGGCGCCACATATTTCATTGAAAGATGGTATTTCTGCGCAAACAGGAAACAAATATTAATATCATTCAACAGCTCTGTACTCTTTTCCGGCGGCAGCTCAATATTCACGCCCAGTGCCTCCAGACAATCCGCCGCACCGCTTTTTGAAGATGCCGCACGGTTGCCGTGTTTGGCCACAGGCACGCCGCCTGCCGCGATCACCAGCGCCGACGTGGTGGAAATATTAAAAGAATTGGCCTGGTCGCCGCCCGTTCCGACGATCTCAAGGGCCTCCACCTCATGCAGCAGCCGCACACCATGGGCGCGCATTCCCGCCGCGCATCCCGTGATCTCATCAATCGTCTCACCCTTCATCGCCAGCGCCGTCAAAAATGCGGAAATCTGAACCGGCGTCGTCTCTCCGCCCATAATCTCGTTCATCACCTGCTCTGCTTCTTTATAAGATAAGTCCTTTTTATTGGCCAGTTTAATAATCGCCTGTCTGATCATTTTATTTTACCTCCAGAAAATTTTTTAATATTGTCATTCCATCCGGCGTCAGGATAGATTCAGGATGAAATTGAAGTCCATATACTGCATATTTTTTATGGCACACCGCCATGATCTCGCCGTCCTCCGCCCGGGCCGTTACTTTCAGGCAATCCGGCAGCGCGTCTTCCACCGCCGACAATGAATGGTATCTCGCAACGGCAATCTTTTCGTCCAATCCGCGAAAAACCGGGCATTCCCTGTCCACTTCCGCCATCGATTGCTTGCCGTGCATCAATTGCTTCGCATAAGACACTTTGCCGCCAAAGGCTTCACAAATAGCCTGATGTCCCAGGCAAACACCCAGGATCGGAATTTCACCTGCCAGTGCCAGAATCGCTTCCTCACAGATCCCCGCATCGGTCGGACGTCCCGGCCCCGGTGAAATGATCAAATGATCCGGCCGCAGACTGCGAATTTCATCGATCCCCATGACATCATTGCGGATGACACGGATATCCGGATCAATGCTGCCGATCAACTGGTACAGATTGTAGGAAAAGCTATCATAATTATCAATGAGCAAAATCATAAATATTCACCCTCCTGTGCCTGTCTGAGCGCATCCATGACGGCTGCCGCCTTGTTAAT
>CAYURX010000155.1:0-6053 GCA_964447245.1 uncultured Coprococcus sp.
GGACTGGCGACACCGGTGGCGATCATGGTCGGTAACGGCATGGGTGCGAAGCACGGTATTTTGTTTAAAACAGCCGTATCTCTGGAGGAGACAGGCAAGGTGCAGATCGTAGCTCTGGACAAGACAGGAACGATTACGACGGGTGAGCCTGAAGTGACGGATGTGATACCGGTGGCCGGCATCAAGGATGTGGATCTACTGCAGATGGCCTACAATCTTGAAAAGAAAAGTGAGCATCCGCTGGCAAAGGCTATTTTCAAAATGGCTGAGGAAACGGGACTGGCTGCGGAAAATGTGGAGGATTTTAAGGCATTGCCGGGCAATGGTTTGACAGCCACATGGAAAGGCAGTATACTGACAGGAGGCAACTATCAGTTTATCAGCAGTCAGACAACGGTTTCGGAAGATATGAAGCAGCGTTCCGAGCGGCTGGCGGAGGAAGGTAAGACACCGTTATTTTTCAGCCGTGACGGCCGATTGACGGGTATTATTGCTGTGGCTGATAAAATGAAGGAAGACAGCCGTCAGGCTGTGAAGGAAATGCAGAACATGGGTATCCATGTGGTCATGCTGACCGGAGATAATGAGCGGACAGCAAAGGCCATCGGCCGGGAGGCCGGAGTCGATGAAGTGATCGCGGGTGTCCTGCCCGACGGCAAGGAGAGCGTGATCCGCAGGCTGAAGCAGAAGGGCAAGGTGGCCATGGTCGGCGACGGCATCAACGATGCCCCGGCCCTGACAAGGGCGGATATGGGTATTGCCATCGGCGCCGGTACGGATGTGGCGATCGACGCGGCGGATGTGGTACTGATGAAAAGCCGTCTGAGTGATGTTCCGGCGGCCATACGTCTCAGCCGTGCGACCCTTCGGAACATTCATGAAAATCTGTTTTGGGCATTTTTCTATAATATGATCGGTATACCGCTGGCAGCCGGTGTGTGGATCCCGATTTTTGGCTGGCAGTTAAACCCGATGTTCGGGGCAGCGGCCATGAGTCTGTCAAGCTTTTGTGTTGTTACCAATGCGCTGCGGTTGAATCTGTTCAATATGCATGACGCTGGCAAAGATAAAAAAATAAAACATCAATCCAGGAAGGAGATTCAAACAATGGAAAAGACAATGAAAATTGAAGGTATGATGTGCGGTCACTGTGAGGCAACCGTTAAAAAGGCACTGGAGGCTTTACCGGAAGTAGCATCCGCTGAAGTAAGCCATGAAAAAGGCACAGCAGTTGTGACATTATCCGGGGCTGTTGCTGATGATGTGCTGAAAAAGGCTGTGGAAGACAAGGATTATACAGTTGTTGCCATTCAGTAAAAAATAAAGGGATTTTCTATATCCTCTGGAGAACGATTGGGTGTTCAGCCTGTGTTTTCCAGGGGATATTTGTCTTTTGCCATTTACAAAAGAAGATTCATTTGTTAAAATCAGAAGACAGCTACTTTATTAATTTTAAGTGTATTAAGAGGAGAGAAAAAATGCTGGAAAAATTATTCAAACTGAGTGAGAACGGCACGGATGTCAGGACTGAGGTTGTAGCCGGTATCACAACATTTATGACAATGGCTTATATTCTGGCGGTCAATCCAAGTATTATGGTGGTCACAGGTATGGATCAGGGCGCTGTTTTTACCGCAACGGCACTGGCTTCCCTGATTGGTACATTGCTGATGGCCTTTTTGGCGAATTATCCGTTTGCTCTGGCCCCGGGTATGGGACTGAATGCCTATTTTGCCTACACCGTTGTTCTTGGCATGGGGTATGCATGGGAAGTTGCGCTGACGGCTGTATTTGTGGAAGGTATTATTTTTATTATCCTTTCCCTGACCAATGTCCGCGAAGCGATTTTCAATGCGATTCCCCGGAATCTGAAGGCAGCCGTCAGTGTTGGTATCGGTCTGTTCATTGCATTTATTGGTTTGCAGAACGCAAAGATCGTGATCGGCGGTTCTACCCTGATCCAGTTGTTCTCTGTGGAGAATTACAACCAGGTCAACAATGTGAATGCTTCTTTCAGTGACGCGGGGATTACGGTACTGCTGGCGATTATCGGTGTCATTGTGACTGGCATCCTCGTTATCAAAGATATCAAAGGCAATATTTTATGGGGAATTTTGATCACATGGATCCTTGGCATTATCTGTCAGATGGCCGGACTGTATGTACCGAATCCGGAACTTGGCTTCTATAACCTGCTTCCCGATTTCAGCAGCGGATTATCTGTGCCGAGTATTGCACCGATTTTTGCAAAACTCAATTTCAGCGGTGTGTTCTCACTGAACTTTATCGTAGTTATTTTTGCTTTCTTATTTGTTGATATGTTCGATACGATCGGCACATTGATCGGTGTTTCTTCGAAAGCGGATATGCTTGATCAGGACGGCAAGCTGCCGCGCATCAAAGGCGCGCTGATGGCGGATGCCGTAGCAACAACGGCGGGTGCTGTACTGGGTGCGACAACAACGACCACATTTGTTGAAAGTGCGTCAGGTGTCAGTGAAGGTGGAAGAACGGGCCTTACATCGGTGACAACGGCCATTTTATTTGGTCTGGCGCTGTTCTTATCACCGATCTTTCTGGCGATTCCTTCATTTGCGACGGCCCCGGCCCTGATCGTCGTCGGTTTCTATATGCTGACAAATATTGTCAACATTGATTTCAGTGATGCCGCCGAAGCATTGCCATGCTATGTCTGTATTCTGGCAATGCCATTCTTCTACAGTATTTCCGAAGGTATCTCCATGGGCGTGATTTCCTATGTGGTGCTTAACCTTGTAACGGGTAAGTTTAAAGAGAAGAAGATCAGTATTCTGATGTATGTGCTGGCTGTATTGTTCATCTTAAAATATATCTTCCTGTAGAGTCAATGTGTCTTTGGCCGTTCAGCGTTCAGCTTATTAAGCGGAAGTTTCTGCAGTTTTGTAATATTTTCGAAATAATATTGCAATATTTCTTAATATCTGCTATAGTGTGGGTATGCTGTTCTTTCAGGTGGAATTGTGATTATAAACAAAAAATCGCTGCAAAATTGGTCAAATTCATTATTCCCATGCCAGAAACTGGTGATTATTGAAGGCAGGACAGAGAATTATAAAGGTTTTAAACAAAAATATATAAAAAATGATTGAAAACCTCTTTATTTTTTGTCTGTTTTGCTTTAAAATAAAAGATGAAAACAATCAATCATGAGTAGGGTAAGGAGAATTGCGTATGATTTCAAATCAGATTTTGCAGAATACGATTGAAGGCTTGAAGGCAATTACGAGAATAGATTTATGTGTCATGGATATCGAAGGTAAAGTGCTGGCGTCAACATTTGCCCATGCGGAGGAGTATGAATCATCGGTATTGGAGTTTGTGACATCTCCGGCTGACAGTCAGGTACTTCAGGGATTTCAGTTTTTCAAGGTTTTTGATGAACATCAGCTGGAATTTGTGATCCTGGCACGGGGCGACAGTGATGATGTCTATATGATCGGCAAAGTGGCCTCATTCCAGATACAGAATCTTCTAATTGCTTACAAGGAGCGTTTTGACAAGGACAATTTTATCAAGAATCTGCTGTTAGATAATCTGCTGCTGGTGGATATTTATAATCGTTCCAAGAAGCTGCATATTGATACAGATGTCAGGCGGATCGTCTTGCTGGTCGAGATGAACAATGATAAGGATATGAACGGTCTGGAGACAGTACGGACATTGTATACAGGCCGGCCGAAGGATTTTATTACAGCGGTCGATGAAAAGAATATTATCATTGTGCGGGAAGTTAAAGATAATGAGACCTATGAAGATCTGTGCAAGGCAGCCAGGGTGATCCATGAGATGCTGTGCGGGGAGAATTTTGCGAAGGCCAGAATCGCTCTCGGTACGATCGTGCATGAGATCAAGGACGTGTCCAGATCCTATAAGGAGGCCAGGATGGCTCTGGATGTCGGCAAAATTTTCTACAGCGAGCGTCATGTGGTGGCCTACAGCAATCTGGGTATCGGCCGGTTGATCTATCAGCTTCCGATCCCTCTGTGCAAGATGTTCATCCGTGAGATTTTTGACGGCAAATCGCCGGAAGATTTCGATGAGGAAACATTGATGACCATCAACAAGTTTTTTGAGAACAGCCTGAATGTCTCGGAGACATCGAGACAATTATATATTCACCGTAATACACTTGTGTACCGTCTGGACAAACTTCAAAAGAGCACGGGCCTTGATCTGCGCGTATTTGAGGATGCCATTACTTTCAAGATCGCCCTGATGGTTGTCAAGTATATGAATTATATGGAGACTTTTGAGTATTAAAAGATTTCTTCTTGAAGGAGGGGAAGCAATTGATAGCCTTAGATCATGTAACTAAGACCTATCCGGGAGATGTGAAGGCCCTGAAGGGGATTAGTCTCAGAATTAAAAAAGGCGAATTTGTATTTATAGTTGGTCAGAGCGGTTCTGGAAAGACAACATTATTTAAACTACTTTTGAAAGAGATGGAACCGACATCCGGTACGATTTATATTAACAATAAGAATCTTGGACGGCTGCGCCGCAGAAAAGTGCCGAAGCTGCGCCGCGGGATCGGTGTTGTTTTTCAGGATTTCCGTCTTTTAAAAGACAGAAATGTTTATGAGAATATTGCATTTGCGCAGCAGATCGTTGGCGCGCCGAACCGGTTGGTGAAGAAAAATGTCAATGCCATGCTCAAGCTGGTCGGTCTGCCGGATAAGGCGAAGGCTTATCCGAATGAACTGTCCGGCGGCGAGCAGCAGAGGGTGGCGCTGGCCCGTGCCCTGGTCAATAATCCGCCGCTTTTGCTGGCTGATGAGCCAACGGGTAATCTTGACCCGAAGAATTCGTGGGAGATCATGAAATTACTGGAAGCCATCAATATGAGAGGAACGACAGTGGTTGTCGTTACACATAATAAAGAAATCGTTGAGCGGATGCAGAAGCGCGTTGTGACCATGAGCGAAGGCGTGATCATCAGCGATGAGAAAAAAGGCGGGTATATCTATGAGTAGTTTTTTCTATGGCATTAAGCAGGGCATTAAGAATATATTCAGAAACCGTTTATTCTCACTGGCTTCCATTGGTACGATTACGGCTTGTCTGTTTATTTTCGGTGTATTTTATTGTATGGTCGTGAATTTCCAGTACATTTTTAAGGAAGTGGAGACGACAGTCGGTGTGACCGTGTTTTTTGAGCAGGGAGTCACCGAAGAACAGATTCTCGATATCAAGGCACAGCTTGAGACGAGAGAAGATGTCAATGAAGTGACCTATACATCACCGGAGGAAGCCTGGGAATATTATAAGGACAAGGCATTTCCGGACGGTGATCAGGAGATTTTGACGAATCTGGACGAGGATAACCCGCTGATCGATTCGGCCAGCCTGGAGGTTTATCTGACGGATGCGGCCAAACAAGCGGATCTGGTTGATTATATACAGTCCATCGAGGGAGTCAGAAGTGTGAACGCGTCCCAGAGTGTGGCTGAGAGTATCGCCAGTTTCGGGCGTTTGCTTGGTTATGTCTCGATCGGCATTATCGTTATCCTTGTGGGCGTTGCCGTGTTCCTGATCAGCAACACCGTTACCATTGGTATTTCCGTGCGCCGTGAGGAGATTGCTATTATGAAATATCTCGGCGCCACAGATTTTTTTGTCAGAGCGCCGTTCCTTGTGGAAGGTATGCTGATTGGTCTGATCGGTTCGCTGATTCCGGTATTCGTATTAAAGATCATTTACGAAAAAGTTGTTGCGTTTGTCACGACGGAATTCAGTATTTTGAACAGTATTCTGACATTTTTGCCTTCCGGTGAGATTTTCAGGATCCTGATTCCGGTATCTTTGATCATTGGTCTTGGTATTGGTTTCGTCGGCAGTTATGTGACATTATTTAAACATGTCCGCGTTTAATTGGTTCTTTCTGCCGTTTGGGTATTTAGCCGCTAGTGCTTATTCCAGATCAAGTATAATATGAACAGTTCAGATATCTGCTTGCTGAACGGAATTTCTGACAGCCATCACCGTGAAACACGCTCTCGCTCCGTGAAAAACGC
>CAYURX010000156.1:0-6040 GCA_964447245.1 uncultured Coprococcus sp.
CGTTTTTCAAGGGTTTCGCTTGTGATTGTCTGCAGAAATTATTGAATCCAAAAATCTTGTGGCTGAATAGCCACAAGAACAGTTCAGATCTGTCACTTTAGTTTGCACAATTACGGCAGATCTCTACCGGAGCGAAGCTGATTCGGTAACTTCCTGCGTGCAGCGGCGCTTAGCGAATCCGAGTTTTACGAAGGATGAGCTTAGCAAAGTCGCTGTGAGAACGGGTTTTACAGGTAGAGACTGTCCGTATTGTGCTTCAAAATGACAGTCTGAACTGTCATCCTCAGACGATCTCATTCACGAACAGCCGGTAGCAGACAGGTATCTTTTTTAATACATCCCGACAGTCCGTTTCTACTGTCATCCGGCCGGACGCCTCCAATTCATCAACGGTCCGATATCCCGTCATCCACTGCATCAGCCCGTCGATTGAAAGGCTTATATCCGGTTCCTGGTCCGTTCTGCGCCATTTTCTATGGCCCTCTGACACTTGCCACTGCCATGTCCCGTTATTTGCCTCAATATAAGAATCATTTACCTTCAGACAAATGGAGAAATCATGTTCCGCCACCGGCATGACGGCCATCCAGGCCGTCAGATCCACAATTCGTCCCATAATGATCGGACGCCGCTCCATTTCCCCCTGCAAAAAACCTTCCGGTGCCAGAGGCAGCACTTCTCCTTCCGCTTCCGCAAAAAAGGCCCC
This sequence comes from uncultured Coprococcus sp., assembly GCA_964447245.1. GTDB lineage: Bacteria > Bacillota > Clostridia > Lachnospirales > Lachnospiraceae > Coprococcus_A. The sequence goes on from CAYURX010000156.1 coordinate 707, forward strand.
AAACCACTCAGCCGCGGCCTGCCGCCACCGGGACTCACAAAAGATTTCCCGCACCTCAATTTTCTGTTCCATGGCATAGGATAAATAACCGATGCACGTATTCTCTGCAAACAGCATCAGCATATCGCCGCCGTCCGCCTGATTTTCCTTCTGCAAGCGCTCGAAATAATGGCCGTCCCGCCATGTATACCAATCATAGCTTTCACTTAAACATCCGTTAGCCATGACAGCTATATTCTTCCAGTCGCTCACTGAAGCTGCGGGTCTGCCTGTCACCGGTCCTTCTGCACCAATAGTAAGGGTTCCCGCTGTTTCCGACCGTTTTTTCTCCACCCGCTGCGCATAAATACAGGCAAACTCAAAAGGCCGGTATATGGCCTCATCCGCCGGCATCAAATAAACAAAAGGCATTCGCGCGTCATAGGTATCCGCAAATACTTTCTTCAAAAGCCGCGTCATGGCCCCCCGATGCCTGTAATTTTCATCTGTTGCCACGCCGACGATATAATAGCTGTCCACCAGACGGGCGCCCACGGCCATCGTATACGGATTCAGATGGAGCATGGCCCGAAGTTTGCCGTCTTCTTCCAGCATCAGCACCCTGTTTTCCCGAAAATAAGTGTCAAAATAATAATCCGTAAAAGCATCGCTATCGTGAAAACATGATTGCCAGAGCCTGTAGAGGGCGGTACGGTCACGCTCCACAGCATAACGAATGGTAATGTCTCTATTTTTGTCTGATTTCATATTTTTCTTCCAAATAAATCGGATTGTAGGAAAGTTTCGATTTGCGCAGTCCTTCAAGCCCCATATCGTCCTCCCTGTTTACAAGCAGCGCGTCCGGGAATTCATGCAGCAGAAATTGCTGACAGATAAACGGGTAAAGGCCCCTGATTTCGGGGTTGGCTTTTTCCACATGAATAACAGCCATCCGTTCCGCTTTGCCATAAACGCCAAGGCTGAAGGCCTCCAACTGGCCGTCAATATAGATACCGCCCATTTTGTAATCAAGATAGCTGCAATTTGACAACAGATAATCGATCCCCGCCAACTCATAATCGACCCGGTGATAGTCATCCTCAATATTTCTCTCCGTCTCCCATCTTCTCAAAAATTCCATGATCTCCGGATGACGGCAGCCGCAGCTCATACTTTCGTACACATAACGGCCCTCATAGGCTTTCTTAAACGCATTGATATGATTTTTCTTTTTATGATAAGCTTTACCACCAAATGTCATCAACTTCTGCGCATCATAAATATAATCAAAATATCTTCTGTCCGCAGTCACTTCATACTGTTCCGGATTCAGATCAAGCAGTTCAACCGCTTCCTGATCGGCCAGATAAACGACCATTTTCGTTCCCAGACAATCGTTAAAATACGTTTGTGCCACTTCAAAATAATGCGGCAGATCCTCCGGTGCGCAAAGCGGTATCTGGGTTGCGACCTGCCCGTCCACTTCCATCAGCCAGATGAGTCCGTGTTCATCACGCAAATATCTTGTATGGTAGTAATCTTTCCACATAAAATGGCTCACCAGAATATTTTCACATGTATGGGAATACCTCATTTTAAAATAAGGCAGTAATGTACTGTAATCTTCCGGTTCCAGCTCCTTTAAAACAAAGCTGCTAAAATCCATTCGCTTCATCCTTTCTGCATCCGCAGCACGACCCGCACTGGTTCACATTCACGGAATCCTCGTACATCACATCACGACCCCCGAAATTGCCGATCTCATCCAACAGGCAAATAGCCTGCGAAGCGATGCCAAGTCCTTCTCCGGTAAAACCAAGTCCTTCCTCTGTCGTTGCTTTGACATTGATCCTGTCCTTTGATATTTTCAAAGCCTCTGCCATATTTTCACGCATTTTCTCAATATGAGGCGCCATCTTCGGTTTCTGCGCAATAATGGTCGCGTCAATATTACCGATCATATAACCCTTTTCCTCGATCAGCTTTCCCACATGCTGAAGAAGGACAATGCTGGAAATGCCCTTATAAGCCGGGTCTGTGTCCGGAAAATGTCTGCCGATATCGCCCAGAGCCGCCGCGCCCAACAGCGCGTCCATCACCGCATGCAGCATCACATCCGCATCCGAATGTCCAAGTAGCCCCAATTCACAGGGAATCTGGACGCCGCCAAGAATCAGCGCCCGGTCAGGCACCAGCCGGTGAACGTCATAGCCCATCCCAATTCTCATGATGTATTTCTCCTTCCAAATTCACTTCATCTGTCCTGTCTGTGATTTTCTTTCCTTATCACAGAATATAGAAAGAGATGCTATAAAATACAGGACATCAAAAGCCATGTAAGCGTATTTTATAACATCCCTCTTATTCGTGCAGCTTATGCAAACATACCGGATAAAATCTGATTCACCAGTTTGCCGTCCGCCTTACCTTTGACCTTCGGCATCAGCACCTTCATGATCCTGCCCTTATCCTTTGCCGTCGGCACATCAATACCGAGTTCTCCAAGAGTCTCTCTGATCACAGCCTCAATAGCCTCCGCATTCATCATCTCCGGCACGAACTCCCCGTAAACAGCGATACGGAGACGGCACTGTTCGATCATGTCCGTTCTATCCGCCGGTGTTGTATCCAAAGTCTCCTGCGTCTGCTTGATCTCCTTGCGGATCACCACATCGGCTTCTTCCTCTGTCAGATCACTTCTTTTATCAATCGTCGCATTCTTCAATGCGCTTAAAAGCATGGATAATGCATTTTTGCGTTCCTTGTCGCCGGCCTTCATGGCCTTCACCATCTCACCTCTGACAATATCTACTTTTGTCATGATTATTCCTCCATTTCCTGCTTATATTCTCATATGTTCCCTATCATACCATAACAAAATAACAAATTCAAGCCATCTCTCAGAGACTGTCGATCGCCGCCCTGACATGGGAAATATAAATCTTCCGAATACCCGGTAATTCACCAAGACCACGCATCACACATACAACCTCATAGCCTTCTCTTTCGAATACACTTTTCCATGAATGCCTGCCGCTGCCGGCCATGTCATTATTGGCATGATCACCGCAAACAACCATCAGCGGTTCCAGAATGATTCTCTGATAAACTCTCCGGCCGTCAATCAGGGCAAAAATGTCCTCCAGTGATGGCCCGGCCTCAACAGTTCCAATATAATAATGTGTGTATCCCGCCTCCGTTATATATTCCTGCAGCTCTGTGTACACACTGTTGGCCGCCGCTTCCGTCCCATGGCCCATCAGGCAGATGGCTGTCTCTCCATTATCATAGCAAACGGTCATCCTTCTGATCTCTCTGATTACCTGTTCGAAATTCTCAGTACTTGCCAATACCGGAGCACCGAGCGCCAAATGCTCAAATCTGTCCCTGTAACCTTCCAGTTCCCCGGCCATATCCGTATATTCACGGCCACTCATCATATAGGTCGGCTGCACGATCAGCGTGCGGATGCCGTCTTTAAGCGCTCTGTCCAGGGCTTCCTTAAAATTGTCAATCACAAGTCCGTCCCGTTTCTTTAGTATATTAATAATGATCTGACTTGTAAATGCCCTGCGCACCTCATAATCAGGATAAGCATCCTGTATGTCCTGCTCAATTGCGCCGATTGTCTTTTCTATATTTTCATTATAGCTTGTGCCAAAGCTGACCACCAAAATGGCCTGTTTTGATTTTTCTCTCATTATAATCCCTGATCCGGCAATGGTTCTCCTGCCAGATCTTTCTTCAGTTTCAGTCCTGGCACATTAACCTTATTCACAGGTGGAAGTTCTACCGGATCGGCCTCTCTCTTTTTGATCACTTCACCTGGACCTTCCTCCTTCAGATAAATCAGCGGATTACGGGCCACCCCGTTCACTTCAATCTGAAAATGCAGGTGAATACCTGTAGAATTTCCCGTTGTTCCTGTTAATCCGATCTGCTGGCCTTTAAACACCTTCTGTCCAACCGTCACATACATTTGTGAATGATGCATATATTTCGTCACCATACCATTCCCATGGTCAATCGTAATCATATTACCCGACGATTTGCCATATCCCACATAAGTCACTACACCGTCATCAGCGGCATAGGTCGGGATATTCTGTGAATTGGTCGCCAGATCCAGTCCAAGATGTTTCTTATGGTCAAATTCCCGATAACCGAAGGTACTTGTAATATGGGAACCCGGACACGGATTGGCCAGTGGACCGATCAGTTCTGAAAACTGATCCAATGTCAGTTCATCCAGCCGGTAAAGATCATACTCACGCATTGTCCTGATCAGATTCAGTCCATAGGTCTTATCAGCCGACCAGCGGTCACCCAGACGTACCGCAAACATATCCGCGCCTTCAGAGCCTTCCGGCAGATCAATGGTCAGATCACTATAAGAAGCTTTCAAAAACTCACAGCGATCTTCAATGGATTCCCAATATGTATGGTAGGCTTTGTACATATTGCCGGCCGGCCCCACACCCTGCTGTCTGATCTCACCTGATTGAAGTGCCACACTTCCGGCAGTTCCTTTTCCTCTCATTTCAAATAAGTTGCAATATTCAAAAGCCAGACGTGTCATTCCTTCATTCGCATCACCGCCGGAACCATAGCTTCCAAAGCCGGATTCCAGGATAATCTGCGCAAGCGTGACAGAAGCCGGGTAACCATATTCTTCCTGGCACTTCAAAGCTCCCGACACCATCTCCTGTGTAATAAAGGACGGTATGCCCTCGATTGGCACTTTTGTACCGTAACGCATACGGTTTGCAACTTTCGCAAATTCTTCTTCTGTCAGATCATTTGGATTCTCGGTTTCTTCTTCCGTTTCCGTCTCAGTTTCAGTCTCGGTCTCAGTCTCGGTTTCCGTTACCTTTGTTTCCTCTGTTTCCTGTGGTTTCTCCGTCTCTGACGGAACTTCTGTCTCTGCCGGTACTTCTGTTTCCACAGGAACTTCTGTCTCTGCCGGTACTCCTGTTTCCGCCGGCGCTTCTGTCTCTGCCGGAGTCTCTGTTTCTACCGGAGCCTCCGTCTCTGCAGGCGCTTCTGTTTCCGCAGGGGCCGATGTCTCCGCCGGCACTGATGCCTCTGCCGGCACTGATGCCTCTGCCGGAGCCGATGTTTCTGCCAAAGCGGCCGGTTCCGCCGCTGATACCTCGGTTTCCATCATTGAAACTTCTGCCGCTGCTGCAGGCATGATAATATCTGTATGCGTCTGCCGCAGTATATGATCAACGGCATAGATTGGTCCTGCGATAACCAGACTCAGGACAAGTGTCAAACTCAATATCTTCATAATCTTTTTATGTCGCATTTTCATCATTCCTTTCAACGATATAATACTACCACATACTGGCT
>CAYURX010000157.1:0-5919 GCA_964447245.1 uncultured Coprococcus sp.
AGAAGGAAGACAATGAGAAGGAAAAAGTTCTTGAGATGAATATTGATGAACTTGAATTATCCGTTCGTTCATATAACTGCCTGAAGCGTGCTGGTATCAATACGGTTGAGGAGTTAACAAACAGAACGGCTGAAGACATGATGAAGGTAAGAAACCTTGGACGCAAGTCCTTGGAAGAAGTTCTTGCCAAATTGAAGGAACTTGGACTTCAGCTCAATCCGAGTGACGAATAATCATTCCGTTTGAATTTATCGATTTTTAAGGAGGATATACAATGGCAGGCTATAGAAAACTTGGAAGAACTTCCAGTCAGCGTAAAGCTTTGCTCAGAAATCAGGTCACTGATCTTTTATATTACGGTAAGATCAGAACAACTGAAGCGAAAGCAAAAGAAGTCAGAAAGATTGCTGAACGCTTAATTGCACTTGGCGTTAAAGAAAAAGATAATTTTGAAGAAGTGACTGTTCAGGCAAAGGTTGTCCGCAAGGATGCCAACGGCAAGAGAGTCAAAGAAGATGGCAAAGTTGTATTTGATACAGTTGAAAAGACGATCAAGAAAGATATGCCGTCACGTTTACATGCCAGAAAACAGATGGCAAAGGTTCTTTACACAAAGAAAGAAGTACCTGCAGCCGCTGCTAAGAGAAAAGCAAATACAAAGACAATTAATTTGCAGGATAAATTATTTGGTGAATTGGCTACAAAATATGCAGGCCGTAACGGTGGTTACACAAGAATCATCAAGATTGGTGAGCGTAAGGGCGATGCAGCTATGGAAGTTATTCTTGAATTAGTTTAATCTGAGGAGAATATTGATGTTAAAAGGGGATAGTTCACTGATGAACCGTCCCCTTTTGCGTTTTTTGCAGAAGATGATGAAGGGTTACAGGAGGAATTGGCATGAATATTATTCGGACACTGCACCTGATGCACGAATTTCTGTTAAAAGATGAGGACGGGCGGGTTGAGTCTTCCAACCGGGTGCTTCAGGATGTTTCCATCGATATTGAGGCTGGAAGCTTTGTGGCGCTGCTCGGTCATAACGGCTCCGGTAAATCGACGCTGGCCCGGCATCTGAATGCATTGCTGCAGCCAACGGGCGGAACCGTATGGGTCGGCGGACATGACACAAAGGATGAAAGAGAGATTTTGTCTGTCAGAAAAACAGCCGGTATGGTCTTTCAGAATCCTGATAATCAGATCATCGCCAGTGTCGTTGAGGAAGATGTGGGATTTGGCCCTGAAAATATCGGTGTCCCGACTCAGGACATATGGCAGCGTGTGGCCCATAGCCTTGAGAGTGTGGGAATGAGCGCTTATCGCTATCATTCACCGAATAAATTATCGGGAGGCCAGAAGCAGCGCATTGCCATTGCAGGTATTATGGCCATGCAGCCGGCCTGTATGATACTGGATGAACCGACGGCCATGCTGGACCCGGCAGGGCGCAGAGAAGTGCTGGAAGCTGTCCATGAACTGAACAAAAAGGAAAAAGTGACGGTTATCCTGATCACTCATTATATGGAGGAGGCTGTTTTGGCTGACCGGGTCATTATCATGGACCGGGGAAATGTGGTCATGGACGGTACGCCGAAGCAGGTCTTTTCAGAAGTTGAGGAATTGAAGGCTTTGCATCTGTCTGTTCCTCAGGTGACAGAACTGGCGTGGTCTTTAAAACAGCAGGGAATGCCTCTGCCCGATGGTATTTTAACGCAGGAAGAATTATTATCGGCACTGGATCATGTACTGAAATCACAGGATATGCAGAAATCACAGGATATGCAAAAATCGCAGGATACAGGAGGCGTGTCATGAGTCTGATCCGTCTTGAAGAAGTCAATTATATCTATGGGCCGCATACGGCCTTTGAAAAGCAGGCATTGAAACAGATCAGTCTGTCCATTGAACAGGGGAGTTTTGTGGGGCTGATCGGTCATACGGGTTCCGGCAAATCAACGCTGATCCAGCATATGAACGGATTGATCGCACCCACAAGCGGGACTGTTTATTACAGAGATGAAAATATATTTGCGCCGGATTACCAGCGAAGGAAGCTGTGTGCCAGGGTGGGACTTGTCTTCCAGTATCCGGAGTATCAGTTGTTTGAAGTTGATGTTTTAAAAGATGTGGCTTTTGGACCGAAGAATCTGGGGATGACGCCGGAAGAAGCGGAACAATGTGCCAGAGAAGCGCTGCATTTGGTCGGCATGGATGAGGCGGATTTTGTCAAATCGCCCTTTGAATTGTCCGGCGGGCAGAAGCGCAGGGCCGCTATTGCCGGGGTGCTGGCCATGAAGCCGGAAGTTCTGATTCTCGATGAGCCTGCGGCAGGACTTGATCCCCAGGGGAAAAAGGAAATAATGGATCTGGTTGCCCATCTCCATCGGGAGACGGGGCTTACTGTCATCTTATCGTCACATTCCATGGAGGATATGGCTTCCTACGCCAGCCGGCTGATCGTCATGAATCAGGGTGAGATCGTGATGGACGGTACGCCGTCGGAGGTGTTTAAAGACTATCGGTATCTGGAGACCATCGGCCTGTCAGCGCCGCAGATGACCTATACGATGCAGGGACTTTTAGAAAAAGGTTATCCGGTTTCGGCCGGGGCCATGACCGTTGCACAGGCAGAGCAGGAGATATTGAAATTATGGAGGCGGGGCGAAAATGATTCGTGATATGACAATTGGCCAGTATTATCCACAGGAATCGGTCATTCACCGCCTGGATCCGCGGGTGAAACTGCTGGGAACGGTACTGTTCGTTATTTCGGTATTTCTTATTAAAAGTATTCCGGCTTTTATCATTGTAACAGCCGTGATGGCGGCAGTCATCGGCCTGTCAAAAGTACCGTTGAGCTTTATGCTCAAAGGTTTGAAGGCCATTTTTATGATCATTATGCTGACCTTATTTTTCAGTCTGTTCCTGACACCGGGTGAAATATTGTTTGAACTGGGTTTTTTGAAGGGAACGAAAGAAGGACTGATGACGGGCATCTACATGGTGATGCGTCTGAGCTATCTGATTATCGGATCATCACTCATGACATTGACGACAACACCGAATCAGTTGACGGACGGGCTGGAAAAGGGTCTTGGCTGTCTGAATAAAATTCATGTTCCGGTTCATGAAGTGGCCATGATGATGTCCATCGCGCTGCGTTTTATTCCCCTGTTAATGGAGGAAATGGATAAGATCATGAAAGCTCAGAAAGCCCGCGGCGCGGACTTTGAGAGCGGCAATATCATTCAGCGGGCAAAGGGCCTTGTACCCCTTCTGGTGCCCCTTTTTATCGCCGCGATCCGGCGAGCCAATGATCTGGCCATGGCCATGGAAGCACGGTGTTATAACGGCGGAGAGGGCCGCACAAAGATGAAGCCGCTGCGCTACGGGAAGAATGACCGTCTGGCGTATGGGCTGATGCTGCTTTATATGGCGGTCATGATAGGATTAAGGGCGTCCAAAGCATTGATATAGGGCAATGGCAAAAAGGAATGCCGGAACAAGAGGAAAAGGCAAATAGCAACAGATATGGAGAAGGGGTGAGGCGGTATGCACAGGATCAAATTAACAGTGGCCTATGACGGCACCAATTACTGCGGATGGCAGGTACAGCCCAATGGCGTGTCTGTTCAGGCGACCTTGCAGAAGGCGATTGAAAACCTTGTGGGTGAGAAAGTGAATGTGACAGGGGCCAGCCGGACGGATTCCGGAGTGCATGCCCTGGGGCAGGTGGCGGTCTTTGACACGGTGAAGGAGATGCCGGACTGGAAATATGCGCTGGCCATCAACCAGCGGCTGCCAAAAGATATTGTGGTCCAGAAATCAGAGGAAGTCGTTGGGGACTTCCATCCGCGCTATACGAATGTTGTTAAAACTTATGAATACCGCATCTTAAACCGCCGTGTACAATTGCCGAATGAACGACTGTACAGCTATTTTGTGCCGGGGAAACTGAATCTTGATAAGATACGGGAAGCAGCCGTTTACTTTGTGGGTGAACATGATTTCCGTTCATTTTGTTCGCAGAAGACAAAAGCGGTCAGTACAGTCCGCACGATCTACAGTCTGGAGCTGGAAAAGCGGGGAGATATGATCGTCATGAGAATCACAGGCAACGGTTTCCTGTACAATATGGTACGCATCATCGCCGGTGCGCTGCTCAAAGTGGGGTTTGAACAGAAAACGCCGGAGGAAATAAAAAATGCCATCGAGCATCCATCGGGGCAGGCGGCGGGAACGACAGCCCCGGCCCATGGTCTGACGCTGGTGGAAATCAGGTATTTGTAAGATCCGGACAGGAATGTCTGACGGAAAGGGAGATGGAGGATATCAGCCGGACCTGGATATCCTCCGATCATCTATATGTCAATTCACGAGAGGCGAATGATACCATCTGCTGCCATGGCCTGTATCTCGTCTTTTGAATAGTCGAGTTTCTGAAGCACTTCCATCGTATCACATCCGATATCACCGGTTTTTACAGTCTTGCCGGTTTCCATATCAAAGAATTTAACAGGTTTATTCGGCATCATCGTCTGATGACCGCTGCATTCATAGTTGATTTCGGTAATGTAGCCATTGGCCTTTGCCTGCTCAGACAGATAAAGCTCCTGAGGAGCAGTGACTTTTTGTATTACGACATCCTGCTCGTTAAATAAGCGCAGCCATTCATCCGAATTTTTTGAAAGCATGGTTGTGCACATAATATTTAAGAACTCATCTCTGTTTGCGATGTATGCGTCCAGAGTATTATAACGTGGATCCTGAATATACTGTTCCAGCCCCATGGCCGTTAAGCATTTGGCATAGGCACGGTCAAATTCCAGGCCGGCCAGAAATACATATCGATTATCAGCGCACAGATAGAAATTCAAAAACGGATTCACCGCTTTGTCGTAGACAGATGGGCGGGTCGCATTGTACTGCGGCTGTGTTGAAATGAAATCTCCAAAATTATACCAAAGGGCAGTGGCATATAAAGATGTAGTCAGACGGATGCCCTTTCCGGTTTTCATTTTGTGGACTAATCCGGCTAAAACACCGCTGGCGACCATGGCTGAAACCGCCGTATCACCAAAAGCGGTCGAAGGGGCAAAAGGTCCGTCGCCCTTCATCGGCCAGCCGCCGAGCATACCGCCGGCGGACCAGAAGGCGGCAATATCAAATCCCGGATTGGCGGCGAGAGGTCCGTCGTAACCGTATCCCGTAAAATGTAAATAAATCAATTCCGGAAAACGATCAGCTAAACTCTCATAGTCAAGTTTTAATTTATCTAATGCTTTTTGGCGGACATTTGTCATGAATATGTCCGCACCGGACAGCAATTCCTGTAAAATTTCATATCCTTTTTCTGTTTTCGCATTAATTGAAACAAGTTTTTTGTTTGAATTTGGAATATCAAATATAGGATTTTCTTCGGCCGTGATTGGTGTATTGCAGTTTAATCCGTAATAACGCCATAAATCGCCGGAGATATTTTCTATTTTGATGACCTCAGCGCCCCAGTCAGCAAGAAGACGGGCTGCGCTGGGAACGGCGACATGCGTCGCAAATTCAATCACTTTGATGTTTTCTAAAGGTTTCATGAGTGAACCCTCCCTTGATGAAAATGGAATCACTGTGCAATGTACTCTCAATTGATTTTATAAGCAAAAACAATGCCAAAAAAAATAAGGCGCTAAATGAACATTATCATCAAAGAGTTAATGCAATAACGCATTATCAATTGAATAAAATGCGCTAATTAATGCAATAACGCATCAAATAAAGCAAAAAAAGTCTGGTTATTGATGAATATGGACAATTTTTTTGGCAAATTATTTGCTGGTAAATGATAATATAAAAATAAATAAGGGTAGGGAAGGTAGTGTGAAAGAAAGTAGAAGTCAGCCAAAAAATGGCGCACTTAAACAAGCT
>CAYURX010000158.1:0-5801 GCA_964447245.1 uncultured Coprococcus sp.
GCACAAATATAACCACTATATCTGTGCAATATGCCAAAAGAAGAAGCTCAAAACGAGCTTCTCCTAAATCAATCATTAAATCGGCTGTAAATAGTAACTTATTTTTTGCACTGCTGAAGTGAAAAGTTTTATTCCTGCCTACAGATAAAAAATTGAAATGTGGATATCTCCCCGTCTGTCCACATCCATCAGCGCATAGGAGGGACGGCGGTTATCCTGCCGCGGCAGAGATATGCTGCCGGGATTGATAACCGTCACATCTTCCTCCGTATCGTAGACCGGTCGATGGATATGTCCAAAAATCGCATAGCTGCAGCCGTTTTGTCTGGCAGCCTCTCTGAGCCGATCATAGCCATAATTCACATAGTGATTATGACCGTGGGTCAAAAATACTTTATGCCGTCCCAGCTCGATGATTCTCTCTCTGGGAAGCCTTGAAAAGAAATCATTATTCCCTGCCACCATTTCCACCGGGCAGGGGGCAATGGCCTCAAGATAGCCTTCACTGCCCTCCAGATCACCCAGATGAATCAGCAGATCAATGGGACTGACCCTGCGAATCACCTTTTCCATATTCTGATTTCTTCCGTGCGAATCGCTGACAAGAAGGACTCTCATTTCCATACTCCTGTATCTTAACCGCTCCATGACGGCCGTCCACCATGCTCTAATGAATTTCATGCTCAGTCAAATACCGGCCGATGACCGGTTTAATCATTTGAAGTGCTTTTCCTCTGTGACTGATGACATTTTTTTGTTCCGGTGTCAGTGCAGCCGTTGTGCAGCCATATTCCGGCACATAAAAAATCGGGTCATAACCAAAACCATTGCCGCCTTCTTCTTCGTAACCGATCCGTCCCTCAATGGTACCGCGCACGATCGCCATTTCACAGTCGGGAAAGGCCGCCGCAACAGCGCAAACAAATCTCGCTGTCCGCTGCTCATCCGGCACACCTTCCAGACGTTCGATCAGATTCATATTCTTGATATGGTAGGAAGTGTCTTCCCCCATATATCGCGCTGAATAGATACCCGGTTCTTTATTGAGATAATCAATTTCCAATCCTGAATCATCAGCCAGCACAATGGCTCCCGACAGCTTCTGGATCGTCTCTGCCTTAATCGCCGCATTCTCCTCAAACGTTGTGCCGTTTTCATCAATTTCCGCACTGATTCCAGCTTCCTTCATAGAAACAATTTCCACAGGAAAATCTGACAAAATCTCCCTGATCTCTCTCATTTTATTTTCATTTGAGGTTGCAAAAATAATCTTATGCATCTTCTCTATCTCCTTTAATCTACAAAATCCACATAAGCTTTCAGACAGGCATTACACTCGGAGGTCGATTCCATATCACTCCACAGGCTGCCGTTATAACTCATATAGCTCTCTCCGTCTGACAGATCGACACCGGCCGTCAATTCATTGGCCGCATATTCGATCGCAATCGGATGGGCAGAACCTTCCGTATAAATATGAACAATGACAGCAAACTGTTCCCCTTCTTCCAGCTGCACTTCCTGCTCCAGGTCAATGGTATAAAAACCTTTATCCTGAATATAGCCGCTTTGAAGGATCTGCCTCCGTTCCATATCCTCCACAGATTCAAAGTCACTGACTGCATAAACATCATAATACGTGGAGACATCCGTTGCATAAAAGCCCACAGCCCGCAGCTTACCGTCCCTCTCCGCTTCATAAATACTTGAAAACCATGCGGAAGGCTCATCATAGCCGATGGAACCGGTCCATCCCAACTTGTCTGACTGATAGATCCGGTCATAATTGCCGGCATCTTCAACATCCGTATAGGCCACACCGTAGATGCCGATATTCTTATCATAATATGAAATATAGAAAAATCCATCCATGCCGAAGTCGGAACCCCAACTGTTTTTACAGATGAAAGCGCCGTCTCCCTCCGGCTGTGTGGCAAAATTTTCCTTCGAATAATGATCATCCCATCCAATAATCACAATATCATGATTGCATTCTTTGCTGTCCGGATAATAATAGGCAGCATTCTCCTCACTGTAATAATCACTCAATTCCCGGATATCCGGCAGCGAATAGATCGCCGACTGTACAGCCCCATATTGATAGACCAGGGACTTGATCTGATCAAAGTCCCGCTCATTAATGATCACTGCCTCCTGCAAGTGAACTGCTGCCGCCAGGCCTTCCTCAGAATAACCATCACCGTAAGGGTCTTCTTCCTCCGTCACAGGCCCCTGCCATCCGGTCATATAGGCCAGTGCCATATTATAATCGCCGCCCGCATCCGCATCGGACTGGAAACCATTGTGTGTCACCAGATGATCCACTGAAAACTGCCAGTTCTCCTCCGGCAGCAGAGATGACTCCACCGCCGACAGTGAAGCAAACGCCCAACAAGTGCCCCAACTGCCCTGATCACGCACAACTGACACCCGTCCGTCATCCCGCATATCATAGCTTTCAGGCCATGACACAGTTTCTTGCTGCGGTGAAATGAGCGTTGCCATATTGGCTGCATCATCCCACTGATACTGATAGCCGAGACAATGCGCCAGCACATTAACGGATAAATAGCTCTGCCCTCTGGCATCGGACAGCACAACCTCCTCGTCTTTCCATTCCCCTTCATACCACACGGACTGTTTTCCTGCATCGATCCTGCAGACAGCCCGGTCTGTACTGACTTCAATGAGTTCCTGTCCAAGCCAGGCCACACGGCACTGAAAAATATCATTAATCATATCTTCCGGCACCATCAACGCCAATTGATCCGACATCCATATTTGCCTGCCGCTCTCAATTTCAAATAACTGCCCATCTATAGATAGCAGGATCTCTCTGCTATTAATATCTTCCGCCTTAATCGCATTATAATGCTGAGTCAACGCCTGTGAATCCTGCCCCTGCATATGTGTTGCAGGCGCTTTTAAAAACAGCAGGCCTCCGATTCCCATTACAAGCACAAATACGATGAAACGCTTGAAGTGTTTCACTTCTACCTCCTATTTTCCAGGGTTTTTGGCGGCTTCGGGCCCATAAACTGGTAAAAATATGTTTTTATCATGCCGTTATAAATCTTACGGTTTTTATCTGCCTTTCTTCCAATATATCGCTCGGCATCTTCATATGAAGTCAGGACAAACCACGACCAACTGTCCAACATACGAAAAGCCTGACCGATTTCCGTGTACAAAGCAGGCAGGGCAGCTTTTTCTTCAAGCCGCTCTCCATAAGGGGGATTCGTAATAATAAAACCATATTTTTTCGGATGTCGTAACGCGCTCACCGGACGCTGCTGAAAGTGGATCAGATGATCCACACCGGCGGCTCTGGCATTGGCCATGGCATTGTGGATAACCTCTCCGTCAATGTCATAACCCTGGATATTCATTGCCACATCGTCCCTGATCAGATCATTCGCCTCAGAGACAGCATCATACCAGCCCTTTTTCGTCAGCAGATGTTTCCATGCCTCGGCCGTAAATGCTCTGTTCATACCCGGCGCAATATTCGCGCCGATCATCGCAGCCTCAATTGGAAACGTGCCGCTGCCGCAGAACGGATCAACCAGTATTCTGTCCCGATGCCATGGCGTCAGCATGATCAAAGCCGCCGCCAACGTCTCTGATACTGGCGCCTTGCCGGTCAGCTTCCTGTATCCTCTCTTGTGCAAAGACTCTCCGGTCGTATCCAGTGCAATCGTCACTTCATCTTTTAATATGAAAACCCTCAGCGGATAGTCATCGCCATCCTCCTTAAACCAATCCACCTTATATGTCAACTTCAGACGCTCAACAATGGCTTTTTTCACAATTGATTGAATATCTGAACTGCTGAATAACTGACTCTTTGCTGTTGAAGCCTTCTTCACCCAGAACCGGCCATTAACCGGGATAAAATCTCCCCATGGAATAGCCTTGGTTCCCTCAAACAGCTCATCAAAAGTCGTTGCTTTGAATCGGCCGACACAAAGCAGCACTCTTTCTGCTGTTCTCAGAAAAATATTGGCACGTGCAATCGCTCCGGCATCACCTCGAAAAGACACTCTGCCGTCCGTCGCACCTGCAATATCATAACCAAGTTCCTGAATTTCTCTTTTTAATACGGCCTCCATGCCAAAATGACATGGTACAACATATTCCAATCTATTTCTTTCCATGTGTTAATCTCCTCTATCTGGTCCGCTTCATCTTTTAGTATATACTTTTTGCAAAAGACAGGCAAGACAGGTCTGCCTGAATTTCACAATTTTGTGTTTTTATACAAATAAGCTGCCTCTATATGATGAAATTCCACCACTTATACTCAAAACATCATAGCCAAGTTTTTCCATCTGTCTGGCTGCCAGCATACTGACAGAACCATAACTGCAATAAAGAATGTACACTCTGTCTTTTGGCAATTTATTCACATACTGGTCAAAATATATATACGGAAGATTCTGCGCGTATTGTATATGCCCTTCCGCATAATCTTCATGATTGCGTAAATCTATAAAAATATATGGTTTTTTGCCAATATACTGATTTGCATCTCTGCCTGCCAATAATTGAAAACTCATAGCATCACCAAATGTTTTTAATTTATCATATGCATTGACCCGAGGTTCGACCACTCAAAACCGGTAAACGAAATGAAATATGTAAAGGCCGCATATTCTGCGGCCCCTCTGGATTTTGAACTATTAATTAATATTCAGAGTTTTTTGAACTGGAATTCTTTGAAGCTGCATTATTCGCATCATATGCATTTTTTGAGGATGCATTCTCTGCATTAGTTGCATTCTTCGCAGTATTCTTAGAGCTTGTGTTCTTTGCTCCCTGACTGTTTGTGCTGTTCTGGCTGTTACTGCAATTAGAAGAATTATTGCTGTAATTTGCATTCTTTGCCATACGACCAACCTCCTTTATAAGTTCGTGTCAAGATACCTGCCAATGCCCCATCCCGTAAATTCATACGTTTCTGAGTGCGTCGCCACGGTACAGTAGGTAGTATGGCTTCTTTTCGATATTTTATGCACAGATAAATTTAATAGGTCTTTTTTACTTTCAGCAAATATTTCAAATAGCGAAAAGTTTCTTCCTCACCGCGGACCGCCAGCATTTTGATCAAACGTTCCAATAAACGCCTCGTCTCAGGGTGAATCGTCATATATTTACGGCTGATACAATAATAATTCCACGAACTCCGGTCCGTATAATTCTCTTTCTGGTAAACTTTACATGCAGATACCCGGTCTACAAACATTTCAGCCACATATTTCAGCGGCATTTTGACTCCCACTATTCCCAGAGATTTATCCTTTGTCACATCCGTCCAATATTCATAATGATGTTTATTCCGGCCTTTGTGATGCAACCATGCTTCAGAATAACCTTTCTCGTCCCTTTCAGCCGCATTCGGACTTTTATTGCCCTGAAAATACCTGACTCCTGTCTTAAATTCCGTCCAGGAATACTTTGACAGATCATGCAACAAACCCTGCCTGTACAAGCCCAGTTTAAAACATCCCTTCATAACTAATATTTTATGTTCTGTAATTGTCTTAAAATGGCAATAAGCCGCCTGTATCTTATTCATCACTATCTCCCATAAAAATTTGTTCGTGCCCAACCGGAGCGGAGACCGAACCCGTTCGAGTCCGACCGGACTCCCTTTGCGTGAGAGGGTGCCAGGTGCCAGTGGCACCTGTTTGGCACCGACCGGAGCGGAGCGGAGACCGAACCCGTTCGAGTCCGACCGGACTCTAATGAAAAGAGACAGGATATCATCCTGTCTCTTTTCATTAAACGTGCGTGAGAGG
>CAYURX010000159.1:0-5790 GCA_964447245.1 uncultured Coprococcus sp.
GTTTCGGTGCTCTCTTGGTGAAGTTCTGATAGCCAAACACTTTACCATACTCAGACATTCCCAGATAAGCCATCTCATGAGCCAAATCATAGATGTCTTTCCCTTCCGTTTCAACGCCCCACTCTTTGGCGATACGGATCAGTTTCTCAGGATCTTTTACCGTATAAGGTCCTTCTGGTTTTGCCTGATACAGGGTGTTGCAGATTTCACGGCCATGATCAGAATGAGTAGCGGCTCCGCCAGCTGTAAATCTCAGGAAGTTTCTGCCTACAATACCATGTGCATCACATCCACAGACACCCCTTGACGCCTTCGGGGTAATACGGCACGGTCCCATGGTACAAATACGGCAGCAGACACCCTGCTCACCGAATTTACAATGGGGTGTTTGCTTTTTAACACGCAATTCCCATGAATCCGCACCTACTTTGTCTCGCGTTGCCTGAAGTCTCTCGACAGCAGCAATCGTATCACTCAGTTTGGTTAATTCAAATCCGCTCATTTTATCCTCCTAAAATTTTTGTGATATGTCACACCGAATGATTTGAAATCATTCAGCTTACCTGATGCACCCTCCTATGCATCAGACGGCGAAATACATTGTAAATTTCGCTTTACGCAAATATTGCGAAGGAATATCCCATTTCCCCTGCATACATGGGAAATGGAGCAAACCTTATGAAAGGTCTAACTTGGCGACAATATCTTTCAATGCCATACGAACCGGTGAATCTTCAGGAAGCTGTACAGTTGGTCTTCCTTCACAGTCATACTCATACACCAGTTCATCCTGCGGTACCACGCCGAGGAGATTCAGTCCCTGAAGTTCGATCTCTTCTTTGATACCGCTGTTCAATACACCACCCGGCGCACGGTTTACAATTAAACCAACCTGTCGGGGATGCATATTACACTCCTCAATCAAACGGGCAATTCTTCCAACCGCCTGAATACCTCTGCGGGAACAATCGCTGACCAGAATCGCCGTCTGCATGCTCGGAAGCACTCCACGGCTAATATGCTCCATACCAGCCTCATTATCGACTACCATATATGGATAAGCATTCTGTAATCTTGCAAGCTGAGCCTGTAACAGACCGTTTACAAAACAATAACAGCCTTTTCCCTGGGTTCTTCCCATAACCAGCATATCGAAATCATCATCTTCAATAAGCGCTGAGTCAAATCGGATCTGAGCATAATCAGCCTTGCTCATTCCAGCCGGAATAGGACTGTTTTTTGCCATTTCTGCCTGTGCGATCTCCTCCCGGATATCCCCCAGCGTAGATTCAACTTCCACGCCGAGAACCTCATTCAGGTTTGAATTCGCATCTGCATCCACCGCAAGAATCGGTCCTTTGTTTTGCTCACAGAGGTATTGAATCAGAAGGCCGCATAATGTTGTCTTGCCAACGCCTCCCTTACCTGCAACCGCAATTACATGTGCCATGCTGGCACCTCCTTACCATTCATTGTCTGTATGGGGCCACTATTACAGCCGGCCCCAACAGTATAAATTCAAAAACAAAACCAAAGTCAAATTAGATCATCGTACGCATACCGGACTCTTTGATAATGGTGGTAACATCCTGCCATTTGTTCAGCGCATACAGATGGATACCGGCAATACCCAGTGAACGATACTTATCAATCTGTTTAATGGTATATTCAATACCTGCTTTCTTGAAGTCTGCTTTCTTCTGCTCCAGAGCATCATCAAACGGATCTTTGTCAAATGGGTTCGGGAAAATCCAATATTTGGAAATGATTCTGGAAAGTTCACGTTCCATAACACAGCCATTGCGGGACAGCGCCATATTAATCGTAGCTGCCTGATCCAGAATCGGCATGATACCAACGTCAACCGGCATCGTAATACCAGCTTTGTCGATCATGTCCAGCCATCTCTTAAACTGTTCCATATCCCAGCAAAGCTGTGTCATAATATAATCTGCGCCGTTATCCTGTTTCATTTTCAGGACAGATACGTCTGCCTCCAGGCTGCGGCATGCGATATGGCCTTCCGGAGAACCTGCAACAGCAATTTCAAACTGATCGCCATATTCTTTGCGAATAAAAGCCACTAAATCAGTCGCGTAATCAAAGTCACCGCAGGTAGTAGTCTCTCCACGGGGAATATCGCCGCGAAGTGCAAGAATATGATCTACACCCTGTGCCAAATATGCATCCATCTGTTCTTTCATACCTGCACGGGTATTTTTGATAACAGTGAAATGGGTAACCGGGATGGTTCCCGCATTCTGGATCATCTGACATACTTCTTTGTTAGCGCCAACGTTTCCGCCGCCGGCACCATAGGTACAGGAAATGTATTCCGGTTTAAATTCGCAGAGTTTGTCAATAGTTCCCGGAAGGTTCTGCATACCTTTCTCGGTCTTCGGCGGGAACAATTCGAAAGAAAGAAGTTGTTTTTCTTTCATCAGCTCGGTTAATTTTACCTTTGCCATAGTTTACTTACCTCCACATAAATTTTATCTATTAATAAGGCTCAGTGCCCTATAAAGATCTGTACTTAATCCTCACATTTCAGAATCACAATACTATTTGCAAGATCAACCATCTGAATGGAGCCCTCAATTACCTTTTCATCCCCCATAATATCGCGAATCGTCAGTGTCGTTCCATCCACCAAAATCTTGCTGACATTTCTGCATATAATGGTATCGTCGCTTTCTTTATATACCGTTGCAAGACACATAGCCTACGCCTCCTTCATCTGTTCTTTCACTGTAGTCAATGCCAGACTAAGTCTCAGATTACCTTTCTGAAAATCAGAAACGGCTTCCTTAATCTGTTTCGCAGCTATATCCATGCCTAACTTCTGAAGATTATCTGCCATCTGATCCAATTCAGCTGCGTGATGCTGATTATGATCCAACATATAAGTCAGCAATGCAAGGGTTTCCTTTGAACAGTCACCGCCCGGACATGCCGCATCACAGCCCTGACCACAATGCGGATGCTCATGATGGGCATGCTCATGCGCGTGTGTGTGGGACGCTTCATGGCCATGCGGAATTACATTGCCATTTTCATCTTTTATTAAATGCATAACCTGCTCCTTTCCAAATGTTTTGAACCCAAAAATGGGATGTTAATCTTTTGTCAATTATGCTTCATTATACACTCTTTTACTCTTTTATTCAATAGATGGCCCAAAAATTGATCAAAAAAAGTGCTGTACTTTTTTTGATGCAAATGGCATTTCCTTGTGAAAATTTACAAGGAATTCCAATTTATCCGCTTCCGCCTTATTCGCTATGTAAACCATGGCCATTTGATTTAATGTTTTTGTAATATATTTCGCTTAATTCTTTCATATTTCGGTGATATAGTGATAAATACTATATACATAAGGAGGTTTTCCACCATGTCGGTTATTCCGTCTCTTACATTGAACACCAACGATAAAATGCCGTATCTGGGTTTGGGTGTCTATAAAGCCACTGCTCCCGGTGAAGTGGAAAATGCCATCGCAGCCGCTTTGGATCATGGATATCGCCTGATTGATACTGCGTCGGTATATAAAAACGAAGAGGGTGTGGGACGCGCCATCAAGGCTTCCGCCATCCCCCGGGAGGAATTATTTATTACCACAAAAGTATGGAACACCGCACAGCGGATTGGTAATATTGAAAGTGCATTTAATCGTAGCCTGGAGCGCTTGCAGCTTGAATATGTGGATCTGTATCTGGTGCACTGGCCGGTACCTGGTTGTTATCTGGAAACCTGGAGGGAACTGGAGAAAATTTATCAGTCCGGGCGCGTAAAGGCCATCGGAGTCAGCAATTTTGAAATTCCCCATCTGAAGCAGCTTTTCGAAATTTCCGGTATAGTCCCAGCCGTTAATCAGATTGAATACCATCCTCTTTGGAATCAGGAGGAATTGCGTGTGTATTGTCAGGATAAAGGCATCGCCGTACAGGCATATGCTCCCCTTGCCAGAGGTGCATATCTGAAACGGGATGTGCTGATTCAAATCGGACAAAAATACGGCAAAAGCGCGGCCCAGGTAGGCCTTCGGTGGATGATACAAAAAGGAATTTCTGTCATACCTAAATCCACCCATGAGGAACGCATCCAAAGTAACGCCGATATTTTTGATTTTACCTTAAGCGACATTGACATGAAGCTGATTGACGCTTTGGATGAAAAGTTCAGAAGTTCTCATGTCCCTGATGATTTGCTGGCATATTACTAAGAAAATACGAAACAAAAGAACTCCGGAGTTTGCAGCACATAAAACTCCGGAGTTTGCTTATTCATCTTTTTTCATACGAAGCATCAGATCGTTGACCGCATCCGCAGGTCTCTTATCTTCAAAAAGAAGCTTATTTACCTCGAAAATAATAGGCATTTCCACATGATATTTCTCTGAAAGTTTCCTGGCGGCCTTAGCAGAATGAACGCCTTCTACCACCATATTGACTTCATCCATGGCCTCCTGCATGGTATATCCCTGTCCCATGAGATAACCTGCCTTTCTATTGCGGCTATGCACACTGGCACAGGTAACAATTAAATCACCGATACCGGATAAACCGGAGAAGGTGGCGCCCTGAGCGCCCATGGCCAGTCCAAGACGGGTAATTTCCGCAATGCCCCTGGTAATCAGCGCCGCTTTTGTATTATCGCCATAGCCCATGCCATCAGCCACTCCTGCCGCCAGCGCAATCACATTTTTTAATGCGCCTCCCAGTTCAATACCAAGAATATCCGTACTGGTATATACGCGGAAAACAGGACTCATGAACTGTTCCTGCACATATTTGGCCGTACGGATGTCGATTGAACCGGCCACACAGGTGGTTGGCAGCTTTCTTCCTACCTCTTCCGCATGACTGGGTCCGGATAATACAGCCACTGTGGCGTCAGGTATTTCATCTTCTATGATTTCACTCATGGTCATTAAGGTTGCCTCTTCTATTCCCTTCGAAACACTGACCAATACCTGTCCGGCCTGATAATAGGAGCGTATTTTGGCCGCGGTCTCACGCATGGCCGTGGAAGGAACTGCCAGCACCAGCATCTCTTTACCGCAGACAGCTGTCTGCAGATCGGAAGTAACCGTCATCGCTTCCGGTATATGAATACCAGGGAGTTTTGTCTTATTTTCCCGTTCTGTCCGTAAGCGTCTGGCATCGGATTCTTTATGGGACCAAATCGTCACTTCATGTCCATTATCAACAAGCAGGCAGGCAAGTGCAATACCCCAGCCGCCGGCTCCGATCACGCCAACTTTTTTCATCGATATGTCTCCTTATTTTTTCTTTATGAGATAGGTTTTGTTTTCATTTCCATTAAACAGGCGGACAATATTGCTTCTGTGCTTATAAACGGCCAAAATAGCCAGCAAAATGGCCAGAATATACATCTCATAAATCTGAGCCTTTGGCATAGCCGCAAATTCTCCGGTCTGTCCCAAAAAGATAAGCCCGGCCACAAATACCACATAAACCAGCAGGGAACCCAGAGATACATAATGAGTTGTAAACAGCGCCGCCAAAAACACAATCAAAGCCACCAGAGTTAAGCGCAGGTCAAAGGATAACAGTAACCCGGCCGTAGCGGCAATTCCTTTTCCGCCCCGAAAGTGCAGATAAAAAGGAAAATTATGACCCAGAATGGTACCGGCCGCGCCATAAAGCCCCAGCAATGGAATAATATCTCCATGACTTTGCCCATAAATCAAATGAACAATTGCCACAGCTAACACACACTTAAAACAATCACCCAGTAATGTCAAAAGTCCGGCCTTTTTGCCCATGG
>CAYURX010000160.1:0-5775 GCA_964447245.1 uncultured Coprococcus sp.
AGGATTGCGGACTGGAGGAACGGGCGCCCATGTGCGGTGTTCCTTATCACGCCGTTGATACTTATTTGAATAAACTGATTGGCAAAGGATATAAGGTTGCCATCTGTGAACAGACAGAAGACCCGAAGCAGGCCAAAGGGCTTGTCAAGCGGGAGGTCATCCGTATTGTTACGCCCGGAACGAATATTAGCCAGCAGGCCCTGGATGAGACAAAGAACAATTATCTCATGTGTCTGGTCTATGACAACAGACAATTTGGTATTGCAACAACGGATATATCAACGGGTGATTTTTATACAACGGAAGTGACTTCGGAAAAGGATCTATATGATGAAATTTACCGATTCACACCGGCGGAGATCATCTGTAACGACTGCTTTTCTATGAGCGGCGCCAATTTGGATGATTTTAAGAACCGGCTGCATGTGTCAGTATCGACCCTGGATTCATGGTATGTGGATGAAGCCATGAGTACACAGAAGATCAAAGAGCATTTTAAAGTGGCGTCATTGGACGGCCTCGGTCTGGCGGATTTCCCGTCGGGGACGCTGGCAGCCGGGGCTTTGCTTCTTTATTTATATGAGACGCAGAAAAATACCCTTGCCAATCTGACGAAGATCATCCCTTATCGTTCCGGCGGCTATATGATCATAGACAGCGCGACGAACCGGAATCTGGAATTGATCGAAACACTGAGGGAAAAGCAAAAAAGAGGTTCCCTTCTCTGGGTACTGGACAAGACCAAAACCGCCATGGGCGCAAGACTGATGCGAAGCTGGATCGAGCAGCCGCTGATCGAGAAGAAAAAGATCACAGCCAGACAGGATGCGGTGGAGGAACTCTATCAGGATATGATCACCCGCGAGGAGATCAGGGAATACTTAAATGCCATCTATGACCTGGAACGACTGGTTACACGCATCAGCTACCGGACGGCCAATCCCAGGGATCTGATCGCATTTAAGACATCTTTGGCCATGATCCCGCCCATCAAACAACTGATCAGTCAGATGAAAAGCGCCGAGATGCAGGCCATTGCCGGACAGATGGATACGCTGGAGGATATCTGTCAGTTGATCGAGCGGTCCATTGAAGATGAGCCGCCCATCATGATCCGTGAAGGCGGTATCATTAAAAGCGGCTATAATGAGAGTGTCGATAAATTCCGGCGTTCAGGGACGGAGGGCAAACAATGGCTGAGTGAACTGGAAGTGCGGGAACGTGAGGCAACCGGCATTAAAAATCTGCGTGTCCGTTTTAATAAAGTTTTTGGTTACTATCTGGAAGTGACCAATTCCTACAAAGATCTTGTGCCGGAAGGCTGGATGCGCAAGCAGACACTTGCCAATGCAGAGCGCTATATCACACCGGAATTAAAGGAACTGGAAGATATGATCCTTGGCGCCGAGGACAAGTTATCAGCACTGGAATATGATCTGTACTGTGAAGTGCGGGACAGCATCGGCGCGCAGGTCGTCCGTATTCAGGAAACGGCCAGGGCCATTGCCCGCCTGGATGTACTGGCTTCTCTGGCCCATGTGGCGCAGAGCAACAATTATGTCCGGCCATCCATCAACATGAAGGGTGTGATCGACATACAGGGCGGACGCCATCCTGTCGTGGAGAAAATGGGAGGCGGCCAGATGTTCATTGACAACGATACTTATCTGGATAATAAAAATCACCGGATCTCCATTATTACCGGGCCGAATATGGCTGGTAAATCGACCTATATGCGTCAGGCGGCACTGATCGTGCTGATGGCCCAGATCGGCAGTTATGTGCCGGCCAGGGCGGCCAATATCGGGATCGTCGACCGTATTTTTACAAGAGTGGGGGCTTCCGATGATCTGGCCAGCGGCCAGAGTACATTTATGGTGGAAATGACTGAAGTGGCGAATATACTGCGCAACGCCACCAGCAGGAGCCTGCTGATCCTTGATGAGATCGGACGGGGAACCAGTACCTTTGACGGTCTGAGCATTGCCTGGGCGGTTGTGGAACATATCAGCAATCCGAAGCTTCTTGGGGCAAAAACATTATTTGCGACCCATTATCATGAATTAACGGAACTTGAAGGAAAGCTTGACAGTGTGAATAATTACTGTATAGCCGTCAGAGAACAGGGAGATGATATTATTTTCCTGAGAAAAATCATACCGGGCGGTGCGGATAAGAGCTATGGCATTCAGGTTGCCCGTCTGGCGGGAGTGCCGGACTCCGTCATCGACCGTGCCAAAGAAATTGCCAGTTGGCTTTCTGAGACAGATATTACGGATAAGGCGCGGCAATTACAGGTCAATACGGTTAAAAAGGCCGCCAAAAAGGTGCCGGAACCGGCAAGGCCACAGACAGATGACAGGCAGCTCAGCCTTTTTGATCTGTACCCGGATAATCATCCGGTACTCAAAGAACTGGCCATGCTGGATGTGTCCAATATGACACCGATTCAGGCGTTGAATGTGCTCGATGGCCTGCAAAAGAAATTAAAAGACAATCATTAGAGAAACATCAGAAAGATGACATAGAATTTTCACAAATAATTGTTACAATCAGGAAGAAGGGAACAAAAGACGATGAAATTTATCAATGTTTTAGACAGTGATACGATCAATAAAATAGCGGCAGGCGAAGTCGTTGAAAGGCCTTCTTCCGTTGTTAAGGAACTGGTGGAGAATGCCATTGACGCCAAAGCTTCAGCGATCACTATAGAGATAAAGGAAGGCGGCATTTCGTTTATCCGTGTCACAGATAATGGCAGCGGTATTGAGCGGGAGGATATTGAATCGGCCTTTTGGCGTCATGCAACCAGCAAGATCAAAACGGCCATGGATCTGATGACCGTCGGTTCTCTTGGATTCAGGGGAGAGGCTTTGTCCAGTATTGCGTCTGTGGCCCAGGTGGAGCTGATCACAAAGCCCCATGCTGACCTGATGGGGGTCCGTTACTGTGCGGACGGCGGTGTCTGCCGTTTGAATGAGGATATCGGTTGTCCGGACGGGACGACGATCATCGTGCGGAATCTGTTTTATAATACGCCGGCCAGACGCAAGTTTTTAAAATCGGCGGCAACAGAAGCAGGATATATCGGCGATCTTGTCAGCCGTCTGGCCCTGTCCCATCCGGATGTTTCTTTCAAATTTATCAATAATAATCAGAACCGCCTGCATACATCGGGCAATACACAGTTAAAAGATATTATCTATCATGTTTACGGGCGGGAAATAACGGGTCAGCTGCTGGAAGTGCATCATCACACACAACTGCTTGAAGTGAATGGCTATATAGGCAAGCCGATTTTATCGAGGGGCAACCGTTTGTGGGAGAATTATTTTATCAATGGCCGTTATATCAAAAGCAATATCATCACGAAGGCCATTGAAGATGCCTATAAAACCTTTGTCATGATTCATAAATATCCGTTTACGGCCCTGCATTTTACCATTGATCCGTCCTGCATTGATGTCAATGTCCATCCAAGGAAGATGGAGATCCGCTTTAATCAGAATGAAGCGGTTTATCAGCAGGTTTATGATACGATCCGTGCCGTGTTGGAACACAGAGAACTGATCCCGGCCGTGAACTTTGACAGCCCGGCACATCAGCGGGCATCGGATCAGGCAGTAAAAGAAGAAAAACAGTCTCTGCCGGAGCCTTTTGAATTGCAGCGGCTGGCAGCCATGGGTGAGCACAAACCGGAAACGAAAGACAGGGCGTTTAAGGATCGTATGCTGCATGAAACACGGGCGGAATATCCTATTCACGATCAGGTAAACACAACGGTTTCAGAATCAGAGCAGGCAGACAAGAAGATTTCAGAATCAAAGCCGTCAGATAAGAGGGTTCCGGAAGTAAAGCCGTCAGACAAGAAGATGCCGGATATGGGGTCAGTGGATGCAGTTATTCCGGTGCAGCCAAAAGATGTGCAGCAGATGGAATTGTTTGACGGGCGGCTGCTGGATGAACGGTCAAGAGTGAAACACCGGCTGATCGGCCAGGTTTTTGATACGTACTGGATGGTGGAATACGATGGCAAATTATTTATTATCGACCAGCATGCGGCCCATGAAAAAGTGCTGTATGAGCGTCTGATGAAAGATTTTTCCGGGAAAGTCCTTCAAAAACAGATGTTGTCGCCCCCAGTCATTCTGACTTTATCCATGCAGGAGGAAAGTCTGTACAAACAGTATGCCGCCTATTTTGCGGAACTGGGATTTGAAGTGGAGTCCTTCGGCGGGAAAGAATATGCGATCCGGGCGGTGCCGCTGCAGCTTTTCGGCATGAATGCCAGGGATATTTTCATTGAAATCCTGGACCATCTGACGGATGAGAGCAAAAAACTTGACGGCACAGTGATGACG
This sequence comes from uncultured Coprococcus sp., assembly GCA_964447245.1. Classification (GTDB taxonomy): domain Bacteria; phylum Bacillota; class Clostridia; order Lachnospirales; family Lachnospiraceae; genus Coprococcus_A. The sequence continues at coordinate 4,362 of CAYURX010000160.1, forward strand.
GACAGAATCGCCACCATGGCCTGTAAGGCGGCTGTGAAAGGCAATAACCGGATGTCCTTTGAGGAGGCCGATGCCCTGATCGTCCAGCTTTTACAGGCGGAAAACCCTTATACCTGTCCTCATGGGCGGCCAACGATCATATCCATCACAAAGTACGAGCTTGAAAAGAAATTCAAACGTATTCAATAGGAGATATTTATGGCAAAACAACCATTGATCATATTGACGGGGCCGACGGCGGCCGGTAAGACCGCATTGTCCATCCGTCTGGCAAAAGCCATCGGCGGAGAGATCATTTCCGCGGATTCCATGCAGATTTATAAAAAAATGAATATTGGTACGGCCAAGATCCGGCCGGAGGAAATGGAGGGCGTTCCCCATTATCTTGTGGATGAACTGGAGCCGGACGAGCCGTTCAACGTCGTGATTTTTCAGCAGAAGGCCAGAACGGCCATGACGCAGATCTGGCAAAAGGGCCATATCCCCATCATTGTCGGCGGTACAGGCTTTTATATACAGGCAATTTTAAATGATATTGATTTTAAGGAAAATGACGATAATCTTTCATACAGGCACAGGCTTGAGGCCATCGCTGAAAATGGCGGCGGTGATCAGCTTTACGGGGAATTACAGCGTACAGACCCGGAATCAGCAGAAAAAATTCATCGGAACAATGTAAAGAAAATTATCCGTGCTCTGGAATATTATCATCAAACGGGGCAGAAGATTTCCGAACATAATGCCATTGAATCGCAGAAAGTATCCCCGTACAATTATGCTTATTTTGTCCTGACCTGTCCGAGGGATGTCCTCTATCAGCGGATCGAGCGGCGCGTCGACGAGATGCTTGAGGAAGGACTGGTGGATGAAGTGGCCAAACTCCGGGCGGCCGGATATTCGAGACAACTGGTGTCCATGCAGGGACTGGGCTACAAAGAGATTCTGGCGTATCTGGACGGTGAGATATCTCTTGAAGAAGCCATCTATATTTTAAAAAGGGATACGCGCCATTTTGCCAAACGGCAATTGACATGGTTTAAAAGAGAACGGGATGTTTTATGGATGGATCAGTCGCTTTATGCGTCTTCGGACGACATACTTGCAGATATGATACACATCCTTCGTCAAAAAGGCATAATCCCATCCCCTTCCATCATATAATATGATACCGGGCTTAAAACATAAAAAGGAGAAGAATATGATACACACGATAGATGATCAGTTAAAACAGATAGACCATGAACTTGGGCTTGATTCAGACGTTTTTGATTTTTGCAGCAGTATTGAGGACTCTCTGAAAGAACGTTTTGCGGCCATTGATAAAATCGCCGAATATAATCAGATGAAAGTCATCGGCGCCATGCAGAAAAACAGAGTCAGTGAGGGACATTTCGCTGCATCAACAGGCTATGGC
>CAYURX010000161.1:0-5734 GCA_964447245.1 uncultured Coprococcus sp.
ATGCCGCGCCAACGATCGTTCCTTTCGACCAGACTCTGACTGTAGGTATCTATGGCGATCTGCAAATCAATATTTCGGAACTGCTGCATCCATAAAAGAATGCGGGGCTGCTCTTGTGAACAGCTCCGCGTCAATTTGTATCTATATCTCAAATTATTCGGGTATATTTATGTCTCTATTGATAGCTTACTTTATTTTTTCAGCTTCTCACGATCCTGACTTCTTCTCCGTTTCGTGTCAATTTACGGATATTCTTCTCTACCAGTTTACGGGCTACCATGATCTGATGATCACAGCCACAGCATTTCAGACGAAAGTCTGCCCCGATGCGAAGCACTTCCCATTCAAAACTTCCGCACGGATGTTTTTTCTTTAATTTCACAATATCCCCCACCAAAATCTCCATCTTCATCCTCCATATCTATACCTGCAACTATATCTATATCCAATCAGCACTTATACTTATACCTATATCTATATCTATATTTATCCTTATACCTGTATTCATCTTTATAATTCAAACAGCGTCAATTGTTCATATGCCTCGCAGCATTGCTTTTCCAGTTCCGGTCTGGCCTGAACAGCCACCTGGCAGGCACTCTGCCAGTCTCCCAGCCAAAACTGTGCTTCTTCCTTCGTCAAAACAACGGGCATCCGGTCATGCACCTGCCGCATACAGTCATCGGCCTCCGTCGTCACTATCACAAAATGCTCACCGTCTTCGCAGGACCGCCAGATTCCCGCCATATAGAGGTGCGAAGCATGTCTGTTCTGAAAATAATATTTTTTCTTCACTTTACCGTGCGACCACTCATAAAATCCGCTGGCTGGTACAATGCACCGTCGGTATAGCATACTTTCCGAAAACATGGGTTTTTGAAGAATCGTCTCCAGTCTGGCCAGAAATACCTGCTGCTTCTGAAACGGGAATCCCCAACGCCCGGCATCCGCATAAAGATGACATCCCGCCAGCTTGAGTACAGGCCCCTGCTGTGTCGGCCTGATTTCCCCGCTGTTTAAACACAGACTCCCATCCCCGCTCCTTTTTTGCAGCCGTTCCTGGGCCTCCTGAACAATCGCCATCAGCTCCCTGTCATCATCAAAATCAATCAAATATCTTCCACACATACAGATGCCTCCCAAATCTCACACTATAAGTATAATCGTTATTTTCCTTCACTGCAAGTCTCAGACAATTCCACATTTTAAGGTAGGCACATCCGGCAAAATGTGATAGATTATATATGAATTATCAATGATAGGACAAACTCTATCATAATTATTACTGAATCAGGAGAGCAATCATGCATACATTCAATCAGGTAAAACTTATTGTGACAGATATGGACGGGACGCTGCTCAACAGCCAGCGGGAACTTCCCGCCGACTTTTTTAATACCCTTGACCGGCTCCATGAAAAAGGCATTCTGTTTGCCATTGCCAGCGGCCGCTCCTACCCTACGCTGTCCGCGCAATTTCATGACTATAAAAATAAATTGATATTTATGGCTGAAAACGGCGGTTGTATTGTAAAGGATGACCGGCTGATTCATATGGACATCCTGCCGGTGTCGGAATTAGAGCGTTTTGACATTCTCTGCCGACAACTTGACCACGCCTATCCCGTTTTTTCCGGTTACCATACGGCGTATATCCGCAGGTCAATTCCCGATTCTGCCAAAAAAATCATCCACATGTATTATCAGGGTATCCAATATATTGATCAATTATCGGATATCGCGGAACCCATCTGCAAAGTCACCGTCTGTGACCCTGAGGGTGCGGAAGCAAATGCTTTCCCACATTTGCGGCAATCAGCCCCGCCATGCCGGGCCACTCTGGCCGGATATATCTGGATCGATCTGGGCTTTCCTCATGTCAATAAAGGCACTGGCCTGGAAGCCTTGCAGCGTCAATACCACATCTCACCGGACGAAACCATGGTCTTCGGTGATTATCTCAACGACTGTGAAATGATGCAGAAAGGCTATTTCAGCTACGCCATGGCCAATGCGCATCCGCAGCTCAAAGCAATAAGCCGGTTTGAGACTTTATCCAATGATGAGGACGGTGTCATGCATATCATCCGGCAGCTCATTTAAGAAACCCCTTTTAAAGGGATTGCATCAGACATCCGTCTATCCGTTTACAAAACAAACTGCTCAATGGCATAGGCGACGCCGTCCTCATCATTGGACAGTGTCACAAAATCTGCCAGAGCCTTAATATCCGCCTCGGCATTATCCATGGCAACGGCAAATCCGGCAGCCTCCATCATCGAATAATCATTCCGGCTGTCGCCGCATACCATGATCTGCTCCGGCCGGATACCCATTTTTGCCGCAAAGGACAGCAGGCTGTTGCCCTTTGTGGCTGTGATCGAATTAATTTCTATATTAAAGCTTGTTCCATAGCTGATACTGACATTGCCAATGGATGCGGCCACATCAAATGCCTGCTGCCGGATGGCCTGATCATCAAAAGTTGCCAGAAACTTCTCTATTTTTAATTTACCGGAATAAACCCGCTCCCGCAAATCATCCACCGGCGTTCGGGAATGCACCACATAAGCTTTAAACCAGGCCGGCATATTCTGATATGTATGTAAAACTTTTTCATAACCGACTCTGTCCGCATGGCAAATGCCGCCATGATAGACCTCCACCAGCGCGTCCATGGCCATCAAAGCATCTATTAATCGACAGGCTGTTTCATAAGGGACAAAATCTCCGTGGATCACCGTATCCATCAGCAAATCCACGATCGCCCCGCCATTGGAGGTCAGCGCGTAACGCACCCCCGGAATAGAGACAAAACTCTCAGGCAATCCGTTCTTCGGTCTCCCCGTCGACGGCATCACCAGAATGCCTTTCCTGATGGCAGCAACGATGGCCGCCCTTGTCCTCTCCGTAATCATTTTATTGGAATTGAACGTTGTCCCATCCAAATCCAGGGCAATTAACCGAATATCTTTCTTTTCCATATTCCCTGCTCCTTTAGAATCGCCAGCAATGGCACTAATTCTTATTCTTCATAAAATTCATTGACTGCAAATATTATTGTTATTATTGAGAAAAGAAAAAGACCTGAAATATTTCAAGTCTTTGCGTTGCGGGGGCCGGATTTGAACCAACAACCTTCGGGTTATGAGCCCGACGAGCTACCGGATTGCTCTACCCCGCGATATATAATTGCTGACCTCTTGGGTCGATAGACATTATAACGCTATTGCTATTCACTTGTCAATAGTTTTTTTGAATTTTCCAAAAGATTTTTCACCCGGTTTTTGTTTATTTTTTCCCTCATTTTTTTAATTGACAAAGATCGATAGAAATTTGTAAGAAGTTTTAAAGGAAAAAGAAATAACAGTGTGTTATAATATTAAATATATACGGAATATGTTGACATAAGCTGAAAGGAAAGGGATTGAAATGTTCACATTGATATTTGGGATTCTTATGTTTCTTATATTCGGCAAAGTGCTTGTATTCGCATTAAAAGCTTCCTGGGGAATCGTAAAAATATTATTCACCGTTGTATTCCTTCCATTGGTGCTTGTGGGTATGGTCATCGCAGGTCTGATGACACTGGCATTGCCGATTTTAATTGGCGCAGGCATCGTTTTTATGCTTGTGGCCCGCGCATAACAAACAGAAATCCTCAGCAGGGAAATTGACGCAGCCCTGCCTTATAAACCAAAAGGGGAACCGGCATTATAACATTCTACATCATGCTGTTCCCCTTTTTTGAATATCCCTGTAACATTCTTCAACTACAATAATTGTTTTCTGCACTTCACTGCTTTTCTGAATAATAAAATTCCCACAATAAACAACACGGCAATCATACCGACACCTTTACTGATATCGCCTGTAAGCTGTGAAACAACGCTGACAACTGTCGTTCCTAAAAATGCCGCGCCTTTACCACAGATATCCAGCAAACCGAAATACTCACCGGATTTTTCATTTGGTATGATTTTCGCAAAATAAGACCGGGACAAAGCCTGTACGCCGCCCTGAAACATACCGACACAAACCGCCAATATCCAGAACTGAGTCTGGGTGCGCATGATCATAGCAAATAGCGCAATGCCCGTATAGGCAATAATACAAACTGTAATCAGTTTCTCCGACTCATACTTGTGGGACAGCCGTCCAAAAAGAATCGCAAACGGGAACGCCACGATCTGTGTCACCAACAGGGCCAGCAATAAACCGGTGCTGTCCAGTCCAAGGGCCGAGCCATAGGCCGTTGCCATATCAATAATCGTATAAACGCCATCAATATAGAAGAAAAAGGCCAGCAAAAAGAACAGAATATGTTTTTCGTCCTTCAGGCCAACGATCGTTCTGCCAAGTCTCGCAAAACTCTCAGCCACAGCCCCTTTCTGCCTCTCCACATAATATTTCTGCTCATAATTTTTCAGAAGCGGTACAGAAGCCGCCAGCCACCAGGCTGATATAATCGCAAAAGCAATCGCCATGGCCGTTTCCATGGACAATCCAATGGAACCGCTGCCGAGCACAATAACCAGACAGATCACAAACGGTATGCAGCTTCCAATATATCCCCACGCATATCCCTGTGAAGAAACCGTATCCATCCGCTCCTCATCCGTCACATCCGTCAGCATGGAATCATAGAAAATCAAACTGGCTGAAAAACCAAATTTGGCAATCACAAAAATAACCAGAAACAATAGCCACTGCTGAATAAATCCCAGCACCAGACAGCCCACCGCGCCAATCAGGATCGACAGAGTAAATACAGGCTTTTTAAAACCCTTATTATCAGCAATCGTGCCAAACACCGGCCCGCTCAGCGCCACCAGAAGTGTTGTAATGGAAGCCGCATAGCCCCAGTAAGCCAGATATTCCACCGATGTCAATCCCGCATTACCTGCCAGATAATTAAAATAAATCGGCATAATGGTCGATACCAGCAGCACAAAAGCAGAATTTCCCACATCATAGAGTATCCAGAATTTTTCAAGTTTTGTCAGTTTAAATTTCATTTTTTCCCCTGTTTCCTTCCCTTGCCAAAAAGGCATTCACCTGATCGGCCAGTTTTTCATCAACGGTGATGCTTTGAAGAATACCCGCATCATCACATTTATTTTTCAATACATCCTCTGCGTACCGGGCCAGTTCATTCATATAATTCTCCAGCGCCCGGCTGCCCGCATAATCCTTCATCGTCGCTCTGACCTTTTTATCAGCTTCCGGCGACATTGCATCCTCAAAAACGGTACATTGCATCCGGCTTTCTTTGTAAGGGGCAAAGCTTTCCAGCAAACCTTTGCCGGACTCTTTTCTCAAAATTGTATCCGCCTGCGCAATCACCCGCGGCATGGCTTCCCGCATCATGGCCGATTGTGTCTCATCCGCCTGATAAAATTCGCTGTCCGTGATACGATAACTCGTCATCGCTTCGATCAATGCAAACGGCAGCGTGAGCGGAACCAGTTCCTCCTTCTGCGCCATCCACTTGTTCAGCAGCATATTATTCTGAGACTGCCTGCTCTTATGCTCATAGATCTCCATATCGTCCGGGATCTCCATCTCATAGGCGATCACAAAATCATTCATCCATACCCCAAGCTGGCGGTTCAATTCTTTCAGCATATAACCATAGTGCTGCCGCAATCCCCGCAGCTGCTCATAACCCTCCCGGGGATACAGCCAGCCAATACCGCTGATCAGTTCACAGGCATAGACATAAATATAAGATG
>CAYURX010000162.1:0-5731 GCA_964447245.1 uncultured Coprococcus sp.
GTTTTTCAAGGGTTTCACTTGTGATGATCTGCAGAAAATTCCGAAATCAAACAGGCTGAGACTGAACTGTTGTCAAAGATATTTGATTCTGAAATATACAATAGCGGCTCTTTATGTCCAAAAGGCAGAAAAAATCTGCTTATATCTATCGCCATTTTCCTTATATTTCCTGTATAATCATATCCCATGTATTTTCCACAGGATGATACAACAGGATGAAATCCTGCTGTCTTTCGTCTATGACGGAACGGCAAACATATTTTCTCGCCAGAACGCCCGCATAATAACTCTGTTCGCTGGTTATCACCTGTATATTGTTCAGCATATGTCTGAACCCTGTATCATCCTCATATTTTACCATCTGCGGCAGCGCCCGGCCCGTCGAAGTGAACCAACAGCCCACCGCTACCTTCCGGTAATGGCCTCTGACGGCCTTTTCCTGCCGCTTTTCTTCCGCTGTTCCGATTGCAAATCCCATCAGTCTGTGCCTCCTGTCCTGCTGCGCTTATTCCACGACAATCTTCTGATAATCCACTGTGCGTTTCTCACGGCTGATACCGCCAGACATATGATCGATCCTGCCGTTTTTGTAAAATACCGCCCGCATCACAGCGTCATTGCCATACCGCCTGCGTATTGTATCTACAGCGGCATCGGCCGCCGCAAGCTTGTCATAATCCGTCGTATCGAACATATCAAGCTGCCGCATATCCAGCCCGTCTTTGATGCGGCTCGTATGAATCCCAAGATGGCGGATGGCCGTACCATCCCAAAGCGCATCAAACAGCATGGAAGCATATTGATAAATCTCTGTGGTAATATTCGTTGCATTATGAAGTGTCATCTGATGGCTGGCATAGGCCAGTTCATAATTCTTAATACCAACGGCGATCACTTCAGCCCGAACCCCTGCGGCCCGAAGCCTGGCGCCTACCGTTTCCGCCAGCGCCAGCAATACCATCTTCGCTGTAGACGCATCCGTCACATCAAAAGCGATGGTCGTACTGTTGCCGTATCCCTTATTCGCCGGAGGTTCGGCCTGGACCACCGACACATCAATGCCGTTGGCAAAAGCGCTGATAACCTCTCCGTGCTTCTTCATATGGCTCTTTAAAACATCTTTATCCGTCAGGGCCAGTTCTCCAATGGTATAAATCCCCATATTCCGCAATTTCTTTGCCGTTGCCCGGCCAACAAAAAACAGATCCGTAACAGGCAAAGGCCACATCTTCGTCCGGATCTCATGCCGCCACAGGGTATGCACCCTGTCCGGCTTCTCGAAATCACTGGCCATCTTGGCTAAAAGCTTGTTCTCCGAAATACCGATGTTGACAGTAAAGCCCAGTTCATCCCTGATCTGATTGCGTATCCGGTTCGCCGCCGTCACGGGATCTCCCCACAGGCCCTCTGTTCCTGTCATATCCACAAAGGCCTCATCCACCGAATACTGTTCCACACAGGGAGAATACTGCCTGAGAATATCCATAAAAGCCGCCGAGCACTTCTCGTATAATCCATAATTCGGCGGCACCAGCTTCAGATCCGGGCATTTCTCCAATGCCTCCACAATACTCTCGCCGGTCTTCACATGATACCGCTTCGCCGGAATGGACTTTGCCAGAATAATGCCATGGCGCATGGCCATATCACCGCCGACGGCCGCCACTTCTTCTCTTAAATCCACCTGTCCGCCTAAATGATGAAGGCGATAAACCGCCTCCCATGAAAGAAAAGCAGAATTGACATCTATATGAAAGATTACTTTTTTCAAACTTATGTTCGCCTCCTTTGATACTATTATAGCGAACATTTGTTTGAAAATCAATAGTAAATATCTGCTAATTGATATTTTCCCGTTCAAGCGGCATACTCATGCAGCGAGGGCCACCCCGCCCCCGCGACAGTTCCGAACTCGGCATTTCCAGTACTTCAATACCATTCTCACGCAAAATGGCATTTGTAATATAATTTCTGTCATAGACGATCACTGCTCCCGGTGCGATGCACAGCGTATTGGAACCGTCATTCCATTGTTCTCTCTCAGAACTTACTCTGTCTTTGCCGCCGCATTGAATCATCGTCACCCGATCCAACTCAAGATATTTTGCCAGAACGTCCGGCAGCGGCTGAGTCAGTTCACGCACACGCAGCGCGTCCTTCCCGTCTCCCCGGCATATTTCATAAATACGCAGGCTGTCCAGCACACCCGGATGAATGGAAAATTTATCATAGTCCAGCTGCGTACAGATCGTATCCAGATGCATATAGGCCCGGATACTTGGAATATCCAGGGCAAGGATCGTCTCGATCTCAGAGTTCTCATCCCTGAAAATATTCCTGGCCAGCAACTCCACGGCCTCCGGCGTCGTTCTCTGGGACAGTCCAACCGCCAGCACCCGATGATTCAGATTCAGTATATCACCGCCCTCAATGGAAAACGGATATTCCCTCTTATAATAAAACGGCACCTGTCCGGCATAATCCGGATGATGTTCCAGTATAAATTTTCCAAACAGGGTTTCCCGGCGTCTTGTCCCGGCATACATGCAATTCAGGCTGACTCCGCGGCCGATGGTAGCAAAAGGATCCCTGGTAAAATACAGATTCGGAATCGGGTCCAAAATAATACGGCTATCTGATCTGACCAGATCAACCAGCGGGCTATGCCCCTCCGACTTCAGTTCCTTTAAGCTGACACCGGACATAGCTTTTAAAACCAGTTCCTTTTCATCCGGAATATGCATCAGATAATCATATAATTGTTTTTTGAAATTCTGCGCCGTACTGCCGCCCTCACGAATAAACTGCAGAACAAACTGCTCCTTGACATCACCGTCTGCAGCCAGCACTTCCGCCATCAAATCTTCCAGGTAGACGACTTCTGTCCCCCGTTTTCTGAAAATATCTGCAAACAGATCATGTTCGCTCTGTGCTGTTTTCAAATATGGAATATCTTCAAACAACAGCCTCTCCAATTCCCCCGGAACCAGATGTTCCAGTTCCTTTCCGGGTCTGTGCAGCAGCACCTTTTTTAATCTTCCTATTTCACTCTTGACACAGATTGGCATTCTTTTCCCTCCATGTTTTTATTCACACCTTCAACCGGGCAGAACACTTCGTAAAACCTTCGGTTTTCCTCAGTCGCTTTCGTCTGGATACTGGCTTGGCTCTGCCCTTTGCGTATAGTATACCATCTTTCTGGTTTATTTTCCACCCGCAGATGCCACGGCCGCACAGGTTATTTCTGCCATGTACACGCTGTCTTCAGACCTTCTCCCAGAGCAGCATATGATCCACAAATTCGGCCTGCAGCCGGCCTGTATCTTTTAACCATGAGAGATAGGAACGGACGGTACTGCCTACAAGGGCATATTGTTCAAAATTCATGACCAGGCCATAGGCCGCAAACAAACGCTGTAAAATCACCTCGAAGCACAGCGGTTCCGAACAAATACCGACGATTTTTTCAGCGATCTCATACACCTTGTCTATATTGTACTGCGCCAGTTCAGAAACATTCTCTGATACAACTGCGTGCGCCGGAACAAACATTTTCGCATTCAATGACTTCACCATTTCAAGCGTTTTTATATAGGCCGCCACATCATAGATAAATCCGATCCCATATTTATCCAGTGTTTCTCTGCCTGACAGGCAATCAGCCAGATAGACCACATCATCCGGCGTCCGAAATCCCACCATATCAAAGAAATGCCCCGGCAATTCAATCATTTCAAAACCATCCGGCAGCGCCTCTTTTGTCAGATACTCCGCCTGGCTCTCCTGGGCCATCAGAAATTTATGCCGCAAGTCCTTACATGGAAAACCGCCATACAAAAAAGCAGGTTCAAGCACAGGATGCCGGGTAAAATCGCAATCGATTCCCGGTGCGTAGATTCTGCATCCTGTCTGTCCCTGCAAATATTTATTTCCGCCAATATGATCGGCATTGGAATGGGTATTATAAATAGCCGTCAGATGCCAGCCATTCGCATCCAAAATCCGCCGCACTTTTCTTCCGGCATCTTTATCATTCCCGCTGTCAATCAGGCAGACATCCGCATCATTCAAACGCACAAGGCCGATTTTAGCAGGACTTTGTATGTAATAGCTTCTCTCTGAAACTTGTATTAACTCGTACATTTTGTATCATCCTCCTTCAACACCCGATGAAAAATAATCTTTTATCAGGGTTCTGATAATACAATAACATACAAAAATAAATAAATCTACCGGATATTCACCTACCGGCTGCTGATCTCATAATGCTCGTACTGCCATTTCCCCAGCAGCCACAGAGCCACCGCAGCTACCCCATAGATCACCGGGATGATCTGCCAGGCGGCCCAGTAGCTGCAAAAAACAGGCACCAATCTCGGCCCGAATACATTTCCAACAGAAATCGCCCTAAAAGGCAGATAACTGTAAATCTGTGAAATCACTCTGTATGCATTCGGAATATTGAACATCATGCACACCAGCAGCGTCATGAAAATACCCACCACCTGCAGCATGGCGCAGATACATTCATATCCGTCACCATATGCGAAAACCAAAGGCGTGGCGCCCTCATTGTCCATTTCCGCCAGATAATCTTTCTCCCCGTCCGTCAGATAATACTTCTTCCATTCCTGTTCCTGCTGCTGCTTTCTCAGCGCATAGGCCTGCGCCGCAGACATATTTTCCACATTATCCTTCCCGGTCATTTCCATCAGAAAAAATAAAACAGAATTATAGGGCCGTCCATATTGCTGGTAAGATTCCGTCAGCCACTGATTGACCTCCGTCTCCTCCACTTTTGCATAACTGTCCCACATCTCCTGCAGCAATTCATCATCGATCGTCCGCCCTGAAAGATTTCTGGCAAAATTATGCTCCTTCTGTATCTTCTCATAATGCGTCTCAAACAATTCTCCCTCCACATAAAAATTGCCAAGACAATTTATACAGGCCGTCAGTATGCAAAGAATCATCATTACCACAACCATGATCCAGACAATTTTTCGCTTTAACAGTTTCTTATATTCAAATCCAATCAGACTCCTGTAATTTGCCACACGCTCACTCCCCAATCCTTTCCAGGTAAAATGCTTCAAGATCTTCCTGAATACTATCCGCTTCGCCGTTAAAAATCAACTGGCCGTCCTTCATCATCAATATTCTGTCCGCTATCTGTTCCAGATCCGATACGATATGGGTCGACAGCAAAACAATACTCTCTTTTCCCAAATCAGCGATCAGATTGCGGAAACGCACTCTCTCCTTTGGGTCCAGCCCCGCCGTCGGCTCATCCAACACCAGTAACTGCGGGCGGTTCAGCATCGCCTGCGCTATACCAAGACGCTGTTTCATCCCGCCGGAATATGTTTTGATTTTCTTTCGCCCATATTCTTCCAGCCCCGTCAGTTCAAGCATCTCCCGGCTGCGCCGTTTGGCCGTCTCTTTGCCAAGACCTTTCAGCACCGCCATATACATCAAAAAATCCTGTCCCGTAAAATTTGGATAGTACCCAAAATCCTGGGGCAAATACCCCAACTGCCGCCTGTAGTCTTCTGTCGACACATCACAGCCATTAAATGTGACCGTTCCGCCCGCCGGTTTCAACACGCCGCAAATCATCCGCATCAGTGTCGTTTTTCCCGCGCCATTGGCGCCCACCAGGCCGCATACTCCCGGTTTTTGATACCATTCAGAATGTTAGTCGTAATATCAAAAAGCGTCTGCCGATCTT
>CAYURX010000163.1:0-5719 GCA_964447245.1 uncultured Coprococcus sp.
AATGTCAATAACGGCAATGGTTCGCCGGATGGTGTGTTCAAGGTCATCACGAGAAAAAGTCCGGCCGTATTATCCGGTGAGGACTATGAATCAGAAGTAACTTATTTCCTGCCGTTTGCTTATAATGTGGGTCTGCATGACGCGGACTGGCGAAGTTCTTTCGGCGGCAATATTTACAGAGGCGGCGGGTCTCATGGTTGTGTCAACCTGCCTTATGATACGGCAAAGACGCTCTATGAACAGGTGGAACTGGGGACGCCGGTCATTGCATTTTACCGAGAAGATATCAAGCTGACTTCCAATAATGCAAAGGTATCCAATGCTTATTCTTACAGCAGGTAACAGGAGGCAGAGATGTATTTTTTAATTGGATTAGGCATTATACTGGTCATTGTCTATGGCAACAGTCTGTATGATTATCTCAGGGAAAAAAAGGCGAAGCAGGAGAACGGAGAGGTCAGGGCGGCCGGTTCGGCGGAATCAGTCGGCAGCCGTTTGACCAAAGCGCTGGAAATTTCTGAGACGTCTGAGACGGTTTCCGGAATTATTTTGTCGGAGGTCATTGAGGAAAAACTGAAAAGCGGCCAGAATATTTTCGGTCTGCCTTTAAAATTGTGTGAGAAGGATGAGAACGGCAAGCTGGTGGCCCTGGACAGAGAAGATAACATCTATGTGATCGAGACAAGTCTGCGCTCTGAATTTGAGGATTTTTATGAGCAGGCGCAGGCGGATATGCAGGCGGAAAAGCGCCGGATCCCTAAGAAATCTTCTGATCGCAGGGTCTATGGCATTGTATGCGTGAGTCAGCCGTCTGAACTTTTGATGGCTGCTGCCGAGAAGGAATCGGGTCTGCGCATCTACCGTTATGATGTGACGTTTGAGAATATTCTTTAAATAAATTATAAAATAATTATAAAAACTATTGCAAAATTGTTACAAATAGATTACTATTTATAAATGCGCGTCCCAGGACGTGCAAGTAATCATTTTGCGAGGTTTTTATTTTATGAAGAAATTACGTATTCTGTTAGGCTTACTGATGATAATTGCAGTTGTGAACTGCGGGCAGGTACAGGCAGCAGAAATCAATACAGAAGATAATAGCGGCGTGACATTTGAAGAACTGAATGAGGAGGATGTCTTCATCAAACAGTCAAGGAGGGGAACATGTACGCTGGCTTCCTCCGCAATGATCATGCGCAGGGCGGCCATGCTGTCCGGCAATGAGGACTGGGAAGATATCACGGAGAGCAGCGTCGGCAGTGTAGCCTGGCGGGAAGGCGTCGGTATTTCCTGGCGGTTTACTTATGCGGATGTGACGATGGTACATGATTATGTATCTTCCATCGAGGATTTAAAAGCGCTGCTTGATGAACATCCGGAGGGCATCGTTGCGTATGACAGCTATACGCCCCATGCCATTGCCTTGACGGACTATGACGATGAAGAAGGTATTTTTTATTGCAGCGACCCGTCTGAGGCGTGCCCGTCGGGGCGTGTACCGGTTTCAGAGGCTATGATCGATCTGGAAGATGTGGATGTGGTATGGTATGTCAGTTCACCGGAGGATCTGTCCATTGCTGAGGATCCAACGGAGATGATTACAGAGATCACAGAGCATCCGCTGGTGGGGCTTGAGAATAAAACTGATTTTATGACAGAAGAAGATAAGGTTGAGAGCAAATGATAAAGATTATTCTGGCCGTTGGCCATTTGAATTATGACGCATTTTTAGAGAGAGTGCTTGAGATGGCAAAAGATCATCCTGAGCAGACGGGCGGTATGAAGCTGCCGCCGTTCAGTGCGAAGATGCTGAAAATGCTGCCGGCTCATAAGAAGAATGAAATGTTGGCACAGGCCATGAATGGCAGCAAGGACAAGGTATTGCCGCAGGCTGAGATGCTGCTGTCGCGTTTCCTTGGCCCGGTCCGTCTGAAAGATATGGATATCCAATGTGAGAAAACCGGACAGGAAGAGTTGACGGTCATGGCGGAATTTGCGGAATATGACAGTCATTTTCTGATTGACAATCTGCTGCCGAGATATTACGCGGAACAGACAGCACGACAGATGCTGGGAGAAGATTACACCGGTTCCTGTGAATTAAGTGCCGTGCAGTCTTTTATGAAACAACAGGACTACAAACAGCGCCAGTTTCTGTTGGCAAAGAGTATGAGCGTCAACAAAGTTTATCTGATGCAGATGCTTGAGCGGGGCGCAGCCATGAATGGCATAGAATTGCGGATGAATAATATCCGGTTGATGGTCAAATAACGAGAAATTCACAAAGGGACACTTCAAATAAAAAGTGTCCCTTTGTTAGATTTAGTGGATAAAAGCGTCAATATTCGGACGCACAGTTTCTTCATAGACCAGTTCAGCCATGCATACGGCAAAATATTTGCGGTTGGCAATGTTGATTTTCTTCTCGTCCGCACCGGACAATTTGTCAGTCAGCCAGTCTTTCATGGCAGCTTTCAATTCGGCACGTTCCGGTTCATACTGAAAATCTTCGGCTTTTTTGCCTTCCCATGCGTTGATCTTGTTTTTCAGTTCATCTTTGTATATACCCTTCATTAAATCCATGATCAAATCCCCCTTTAAGTGTTTCATGCTACTCTTTTATTTTAATATGAATGGCCACATAATAAAAGAGAAAATTGAGTTTTTCTAAAAAATATTTTCATATGGCGGGAGATATGATATCATTATAAATAGTTTGTGACAGGATATGATGATTATACTTGGAGGTTTGAAATGGTTATTAAACAGATGGTGCATATTACACCGTATGATCTTGACCGGATGCTGCATATCTATCTGCCGGATGACTATGGCGAAAGTGATGAGCGTTATCCAGTCATGTATATGTATGACGGTCATAATTTGTTTTTTGATGAGGATGCGACTTATGGAAAGTCATGGGGTTTGAAGGATTATCTGGATAACTGGGACTATAAGATGATCGTTGTGGGGATCGAATGCAATCATGAGGGGGACAAGCGTCTTGAAGAATTTTGCCCCTATGATTTCAGAGGATTCGACAGGAAGTGGATCCATGGCACCGGTCAGATTTTCATGCAGTGGGTTGTGGAAGAATTAAAGCCAATGGTGGATGCGTCACTGAGAACTCTGCCCGAGAGAGAATATACAGGTATCGGCGGAAGTTCCATGGGCGGATTGATGGCTTACTATACAATTGTGCGTCACAATGATGTATTTTCAAAAGCGGCCTGTCTGTCCAGTGCGTTTGCTTTTTGCTATGACGCGCTGCGGGATGAAATAGAATCGACACCGGGATTGTTTCCGGATACAAGGGTCTACATGAGTTGGGGCAGTAAGGAATCGGGCCGTAAGCCGGGACTTGTGAAATATACTTGTTCCAATCTGGAATTCAGCCACCTGCTGGTCGAGCGGGGAGCCGTAACTTACCCATATCTGCAGGCTTATGGCGGACATTGCGAAGCCGACTGGGAGAAACAGAACGAAATATATATGCCGTTTTTATGGCAGGCGTAAATAAGGAAAAGGGATGTTGGCAGCTTGTGGTTCTTTCTGTTGCTTGAATAATCAGACGCTATTGAAAATTCCGGCCCATAAGCCGATATCTAAACGGTTTCATGGCGTCTTTTGGCTGGAATATGCAATAGCGTCCAAATACCCAAACGGCAGAAAGAACCTCCGCTGATGCAGAATCCCTTTTATATCTATTGGTGGCCGTTAAATCTCGATTTTTGCGCCGAGCATTTTTGCAAATTCAGCCAGTATTGCTGTGTCACCTGGCCAGGCCGGTGCTGTTACGAGTCTGGCATCTTCATCTACAACGGCCTGATCAGCAGGTACTTCCACATAGGTACCGCCGGCTAATGTGATGTCAGGACCTACGGCTGGGTAAGCGGTTGCTTTCACGCCCTTTAAAACACCTGCGGCTGTCAGTATCTGAGGGCCGTGGCAGATGGCTGCAACAGGCTTTTTGGCAGCGAAGAATTCCTGGACGATTTCAATAACTCTTGGGTTCAGACGAATATATTCCGGCGCGCGTCCGCCTGTGATGAACAGACCGATGTAATCAGCCGTATCCACAGCCGCAAAATCACCTGTGATTGCAAAATTGTGACCTGGTTTCTCAGAGTATGTCTGGTCTCCGAGGAAATCATGGACAGCAGTTCTTACAACATCACCCGGTTTCTTGTCCGGGCATACAGCGTCAACTTGATAGCCAAGCATGGAGAGTGCCTGGAAAGGTACCATTGTTTCATAATCTTCTGTAAAATCACCACAAAGCATTAAGATTTTTTTTGCCATTTGAAAAAACCTCCTTCATATTGTTGCATATATGATACCATATTTTGCCTGAATTTTCATTAAAAATAATTAAAAAATCGAAATTTTCTGAGAAATCAGCGCCTTGACTTTGGCGGCGGAGTAGAGTAGAATGATGCATATTAACAGTGAAAGACAGGTCGGACAGTATGGGTGCGTTATCTACAGTAGCGGGGAAATTGATTACATTATTTATTTATGTCATTGTGGGATATATTGTTTGCGGACGGCGGATCGTCAGTCAGGAATTTTGTCGGGGCATCAGCCGTTTCCTTATGACAGTCACCCTTCCATGCATGATTTTAAGTACATTGGAGACGGAGTATACAACGGAGCGGCTCATACAGGCCGGACAGGTCTATGGTATCAGTTTGATTATTTTTGGAGTGAGTATTGTGCTGGGCTATGTGAGCGCACGGATTTTCCGAATCACGCCGGAGGCGAAATCGGTCTGGATTTACTCGGTAGCGTTTCCGAATCACGGATTTATGGGGTGGCCGGTGATGGCAGCGGTTTTTGGTGAGGAGGCCATTTTTTTTGCAACTTTTGCGAATCTTGCTTTTAATACATATGCCTATACTTATGGGATCTGGATCATGGAAAAGACCGGTACGGCTGCGACGGGAGAGGTGAAGCATTCTCTGAGAGAACGGGTTTTGACGCCGGTGAATATTGCGATTGTGATCGGACTTATTCTATTCATTAACCAGTGGCGGCTGCCGGGACCGATTGATCAGGCTGTTGCCGGATTTTCCAATCTGACCACACCGCTGGCCATGTTTTATGTGGGAACGATTCTGACGCAGAACAGCATTGGGGAAGTTCTGCGTGATAAGCGGGTATATGCCTGTGCGCTGATGCGCCTGATCGTGATTCCGCTGCTTGTATTCGCTGCGGCCCGCCCGTTCGTGCACGACCCATTGGTTTATGGTGTGCTGGTGATCGGACATGCCATGCCTGTGGCCGGTTTCTGTGCTATTTTTGCCGGTGAATATGGCAATGATGTTGTATTGGCTTCGAAATTTATTTTTATAACGACTCTTTTGTGTATCGTGACAATTCCAATATTTGCTATGATAGTGTAAAATAGATGATATTGTGAGACAAAAGGAAAAAAGGCACCCTGCCGTTGGATGCCTTTTCCTTAAGAGAGAGGATTGTTATGTTCTAATTGTTTTCTGGCTATAAGGTTGTTTAACCTTATGCCAATACTATACACTATAGTTATAAAAATACAATAGATAATTCTAAACAAACCATAAATTATTTCTGAGATTTTACGAAAAAACTGATTAAATATAATTTTTGTAATAGATTCGTAATAAAATTGGGGTGAAAGAGGGGGATGAGATCGACCGCATCAGTGAAATTAACGTGGTCACGGGCAATCCCGCCC
>CAYURX010000164.1:0-5698 GCA_964447245.1 uncultured Coprococcus sp.
CGCTGAGGGATATCGTCAAAGAACTGCAGCGTCCGGGGCGGGACCCAAGAGAAGATATGCCGCTGCCGGTATTGAGAACAGATGTATTGGAAATGAAAGATTTAAAAGAGGGCATGGTTTTAAAGGGAACCGTTCGAAATGTCATTGATTTCGGTGTGTTTGTGGATATCGGCGTGCATCAGGACGGTCTTGTGCATATTTCTCAGCTGACGGATAAAAAGTTTGTTAAGCATCCGCTGGAAGTTGTGAGCGTCGGGGATATTGTTGACGTGAAAGTTATGTCTGTGGATGTAAGCAAAAAACGTATTCAGTTGACAATGATTCTCTGATAATGGTAGTATGGATAGCATACGGTGGCTGTTTGGGAGGCAGATGTGGAAAATTTAGAATTTAAAGTAAAATTAAGTATTGCAGACCTTTATTATTTTATGATGTACCATTATTATACGAGGCCGGCGGGGCTTTTCGGTATTATTTTAAGCATCGGTGCTGCATTGATGCTGGCTGTGCGTTATAGTACCCTGTCGGGCAATGGCAAATTGCTGCTTTTTATTGTTGCGATTACCTTTACAATACTGAATCCCGTTTCCATGTGGATGAAGTCCGCGAATCAGATCAAACATAACAAATCCCTTAGTGATGAACTGACCTATGTTCTTGGTAAAGAAGCAATCACGGTGAAACAGGGTGAGGAACATGCGGATATTCCATGGAGTCAGATCGCGAAAGTGAAAGATAACGGTCGTGAACTGGTTGTTTATGTCACAAATTCCAGAGGATATATATGGCCGAAAGCACAGATACAGGCGGAGTATGAATGGATTCTTGCGCGGCTTGAGCAGCATGTGGAGGCCAGAAGACTCAAATTGAAAAAATAATGGGCGGAATGGAAGGATTTAACATGATGATAGAAACATTTCGGGCAGAGGAAACCTATGAGATCGGCAGGAAAATGGGAGAGAAAGCAGTCCCTGGCCAGGTGGTCTGTCTGCTGGGAGATCTGGGGGTCGGCAAGACCGTTTTTACCCAGGGATTCGCGGCAGGGCTTGGGATCCGTGAGCCGGTCAGCAGTCCGACTTTTACCATTGTTCAGACTTACGATGAAGGACGTATGCCATTTTATCATTTTGATGTGTACCGGATCGGTGATGTTGAAGAAATGGAAGAAATTGGATTTGACGACTATGTGTTTGGTGAAGGGGTATGCCTGATCGAGTGGGCCAACCTGATAGAAGAAATACTGCCCGGGCATTATCAGACAGTAAAAATTGAAAAGAACCCGGAAAAAGGCTTTGATTACAGACGGATTACGATCGGTGAGGAAGGAGAATTGCTGTGAAAATACTGGCGCTGGAAAGTTCAGGACTTGTTGCTTCCGTTGCAGTTGTGACAGAAGAAAAACTGATTGGTGAATATACGACAAACTTCAAAAAGACGCATTCACAGACATTGCTGCCGATGATGGATGCGCTGCTTCAAATGACGGGTATTGCGATCCGGGATATGGATGCCATTGCCGTATCCGGCGGTCCGGGTTCTTTTACGGGACTGCGCATTGGTTCCGCAACGGCCAAGGGGCTTGGACTGGCACTGAATAAACCCATTGTCAGTGTGCCGACGGTGGATGCCATTGCCTATAATCTGTTCGGAACGGATGCGGTCGTCTGCCCGCTGATGGATGCGAGGCGGAATCAGACTTATACCGGGCTCTATACGTTTGAGGGGGATCAGATGATAGCCCTTTCTGCACAAAAAGCAGTGATGATTGACGCGATCATCGAAGAAATCAATACATTGGGGCGCAAGGTGATTTTCCTTGGCGATGGTGTGCCTGTTTTCAGGACGGCCATTGAGGCGGCCGTCAAAGTGCCGTACCAGTTTGCGCCGATCCATGTGAGTCAGCAGAGAGCCGGCGCCCTTGGCGCTCTGGCGATACAGTATTATAAGGAAGGCCGTTATGAATCCGCAGCCGCGCATCAGCCGGATTATCTGAGAGTATCCCAGGCTGAACGGGAACTTGCGGCAAAGAGGAAAAAGGAGAAGGGCAAGGTATGATGATCCGGCCAATGGAGGAGAAAGACCTTGAAAAAGTCATAGTGATCGAAGAAGCGCTTTTTAGCGACGCATGGTCTCTGGATGGTTTTAAGGAAACCCTAAGGCAGCCGGAGGCGGATTTTCTGGTGGCTGAGGATGACAGGTCTGGCATTGTCGGTTACTGCGGCTGTTACCGTGCTGTTGATGAGGCGGAGATCGTGAATGTGGCTGTCCGCAGTGATTATCAGAACCGGGGGGCTGGAAAGCGGCTGGTGGAACAGTTGATCGCAAAGGAGAGCGCAGCCGGGGTCAGGTATTTTGTGCTGGAAGTGCGGATGAGCAATGAGGCCGCAAAGCATGTTTATGAGAAGGCCGGATTCAGGCCGGTTGGTATCCGCAGGAGATTTTATGACCATCCGGCGGAGGATGCCCTTATCATGCAAAAGGAAAACATTACCGATGACAAATAGTCCGTATTTTTTGTATAATAGATCTTGTCGATAGATGTCAATATTTGCGCTGCACATACCCTGATAAGCAGGATTTTCTGTGCAGCAGAGTCATTTGGGAGGATTCTATGAAAAAATACAATGAAGATAAACAAAGAGAAGTTATTATATGTAATTGCTGCGGGCGGGAGATCGCACCGGCTGACGCATGCGAGAAGGCGGATTTCCTTTCGGTGCGCCAGACATGGGGATATTTTTCAAAATGGGACGGCTGCTGCCATTCCTTTGATATCTGCGGGGATTGTTATGAGGAGATGATTCAGTCCTGGGTTTTTCCGCCGGATGTTGAGGAAAAAACGGAACTTTTATAAAAGAAAAGAGGAGTAACATGTTGGATTTGTGTTTGCTTGGAACGGGCGGGATGATGCCGCTGCCCTACAGGTGGCTGACATCATTGATGCTGCGTTATAACGGGAGCAGTCTGCTGATCGACTGCGGGGAAGGTACTCAGATTGCCATTCGGGAGAAGGGCTGGAGTTTCCGGCCGCTGGATATTATCTGCATTACCCATTTTCATGGCGATCATATCAGTGGCCTGCCGGGAATTTTACTTGCAATGGGGAATTCAGACCGGACAGAGCCATTGACGATGATCGGGCCGAAGGGACTTGAAAAAGTGGTTAAGTCGCTGCGGGTGATCGCGCCGGAATTGCCTTTTGAGATACAGTTTATTGAACTGACAGAACCGCAGCAGCAGATTCGGATCAATGGCTATGTGATTGACGCTTTCAGGGTGAATCATAAAATTACCTGTTATGGGTATAGCGTGTCCATTGAGCGGGCCGGGCTGTTTGAAGTGGAACGGGCGAAACAGAATCAGGTGCCGATGAAGTGCTGGAGCCGCCTTCAGAAAGGCGAGACCGTGACTTTGGATGGCTGTGTGTATACTCCGGATATGGTATTGGGGCCTCAGCGAAAAGGTATCAAAGTTACCTACACGACGGATACCCGCCCGACGGACAGTATTGTGCAGAATGCCAGAGGGGCGGATCTGTTCATCTGCGAGGGGATGTATGGCGAAAAGGGCGATGTCAATAATGCGGTCAAATATAAGCATATGACGTTTGAGGAAGCCGGCCGCCTGGCCAGGGACGCGCAGGTTCGGGAACTGTGGCTGACCCATTACAGCCCCGCCCTGAACAGGCCGGAAGTTTATATGGATGATGTGAAGAAAATTTTCCCGAACGCCCATGCGGGCAAAGATAAAAAATCGCTGGAATTGAATTTCGAGGAGTCGTAACAAAGATGGATAAAGATAGATTGATTTTGGCCATTGAAAGTTCATGTGACGAGACGGCCGCGGCCGTTGTGAAAAACGGCCGTGAGGTCCTGTCAAATATTATATTTTCCCAGATCGAGCTGCATAAGCTCTATGGGGGCGTTGTGCCTGAGATCGCTTCCAGAAAGCATATTGAAAAAATTAATCCTGTGATAGAAGAAGCGCTGAATCAGGCCGGTGTGACGCTGGAGGATATTGATGCCATTGCCGTGACCTATGGGCCGGGGCTGGTGGGGGCTTTGCTGGTTGGTGTGGCGGCAGCGAAAGCCATCAGCTATGCTTCCGGGAAACCGCTGGTGCCGGTGAATCATATTGAAGGGCATATTTCCGCCAATTATATCGAAAATAAAGAATTGGAACCGCCGTTTTTGTGTATGGTCGTTTCAGGCGGACACACCCATCTCGTGCTGGTTGAAGATTACGG
The DNA here is from genome assembly GCA_964447245.1 of uncultured Coprococcus sp. Lineage (GTDB taxonomy): Bacteria > Bacillota > Clostridia > Lachnospirales > Lachnospiraceae > Coprococcus_A. The sequence continues at coordinate 4,247 of CAYURX010000164.1, forward strand.
TCAGTATAAAATCATAGGCCGTACCCATGATGATGCCGCCGGAGAAGCTTTTGATAAAGTTGCCCGTGCCATCGGTCTTGGTTATCCGGGAGGTCCGAAGATCGACCGGCTGGCGAAGGAGGGTGACTGCAAAGCTATTACTTTCCCGAAAGCCCATATACAGGGGGCGCCTTTGGATTTTAGTTTCAGTGGGGTCAAGTCGGCGGTGCTCAATTATCTGAATGAGTGTCAGATGAAAAAAATAGAAGTCAACACGGCAGATGTGGCGGCTTCATTTCAGAAAGCCATTGTGGACGTGATTGTTGAACATACAATGGCAGCGGCCAAAGCGTATCATATTAAGAAGGTGGCACTGGCGGGCGGTGTAGCTTCCAACAGTGCGCTGAGAGGCGCCATGGAGACGGCCTGCGCCAGACGCCGCCTGGAATTTTACCGTCCGTCCCCTTTATTGTGTACGGATAATGCGGCGATGATTGGGGCGGCCGGTTACTATGATTATTTGAATGGCAAACGTGCCGGACTGGATCTGAATGCCATTCCGAATTTGAAAATTGGTGAGAAATAATGGTGGAGAATCAGAAAACAGCCGCGATCGTACTGGCCGCGGGCCGCGGCAAACGGATGAACAGCAAAGTGCAGAAACAATATCTGTTGATTCATGATAAACCGGTCATCTATTATACGCTGCAGGCTTTTGAACAGTCGGAAGTTGATGAAGTGGCGCTTGTGGCGGGACAGGATGAAATAGAATACTGCAGGCATGAGATCGTGGAACGCTATGGATTTCATAAAGTGAAGCATATTGTGGCCGGGGGACGGGAACGTTTTGATTCCGTTTATCAGGGCTTACTGGCTGTGCCGGATTGTGGCTATGTTCTTATTCACGACGGGGCCAGACCTTTTATTACACCGCAATTAATTCACGATAATATGGCATGTGTGAAAAAAGAAGACGCCTGTGTGACAGCGGTACCTTCCAAAGATACTGTCAAAATTGCAGATGAGGATGACTTTGTAAAAGAAACGCCAAAGCGGGCAGGCGTGTGGATCATCCAGACCCCGCAGAGTTTTAAGTATGAAATCGTGCGCGGGGCCTATGAGAAACGGGCTGCTGCCCGTGACAATACAGTGACGGATGATGCAATGGTTGTCGAAAAGTATATGCAGCAGAGAATCAAATTGCTGATGGGCGATTATCGGAATATTAAGATCACAACGCCGGAAGACCTTGTGATTGCGCAAGCATTTGTAGCGCAAAATGAAAAATACAACAATATTTAGTATGCTATAAATTGTTTTAGTTTTTTTGAAAAAAAGTGAAATTAATTGTTGACAATCGTCATTTTAGATGGTAATATAATTGTTGTCGCGTGAGACGTGAGTTTGAACGCCGCACTGGAGAGGTGTCCGAGTGGTTTAAGGAGCTGGTCTTGAAAACCAGTGACTCCGCAA
>CAYURX010000165.1:0-5697 GCA_964447245.1 uncultured Coprococcus sp.
TGAGGATTACTGGACAAATCGAGCGGAAAGTTATTCACAGGAAAATCTGGAGGAATTGGCGGGTGCGCTGGCGGGGAGGATCCAGTGGCGGCAGATGGATGCGCAGAATCTGGATTTTGAAGATCACGTTTTTGATCTGGTGGTGAGCCGGAATCTGACCTGGAATCTGGAGCAGCCAAAGAGAGCTTACAGTGAATGGGTTCGGGTGCTGAAGCCGGGCGGACGTTTGCTGAATTTTGACGCTAACTGGTATCGTCATTTATTTGACGCGGAAAAAAGGACGGCCTATGAGGCTGACCGTGAGCGGGTATCTGAGCAGGGATTGAAAGATGAGTATACATGTACAGATATTCGCGCAATGGAAGATATTGCGCGCAAAGTGCCGTTAAGCCGGATCGAACGTCCTGAGTGGGACAGACAGATACTTGACGGACTGAATACAAGCCGGATCACGACGGATACAGAGATTTGGCAGAAAGTATGGTGTGAGGCCGAGAAAATCAATTATGCTTCGACACCAATGTTTATGGTAAGCTGTGTGAAAGCCGGCTGAACAGGGAAAGGTTACTGATTCATATGCGATTTTTGATAAAGAAGGCAGGATCATTTTGTGTTTTGATCGTTGGAATTACCTTTTTGTCGTTTATCCTGTCTTACTTGTCGCCGGGGGATCCGGCGCAGATCATGCTGAACAATCAGGGCGTTAAAGCCAGCGAAGAAGCGCTGGAAAAGGCCCGTCATGAGATGGGGCTGGATGAGCCTGTCGTTGTTCAGTACGGCCGATGGTTGACGGACTTATGCAGAGGTGATATGGGGACCTCGTATAAGTCCAATCGGCCTGTCTTTCGTGAATTAACTGAGAAATTGCCGGGAACGCTGGTGCTGACAGTTACTGCGCTGGCGGTGACGATGATTTTGGCGATTCCCATTGGTACGTTATGCGCATGGCATGCGGACGGGTGGCTGGACAGGCTTGTGCGGGCGGTCACGTACCTGTTTGCGTCGCTGCCGTCATTTTTTCTGGCGTTGTTGTTGATGTACTTTTTATCACTGAAGCTGAAATTATTTCCGGTGATTGGTGAAATGAGTTTCAAAGGACTGGTGATGCCGGTGCTCTGCCTGTCATTGACACTGGCTGCCTGGTATATCCGGCAGGTAAGGGCAATTATTTTAAAGGAAATGTCCGAACCGTATGTGGAAGGACTGAAAGCCAGAGGCGTACAGGAAGGCAGGATCCTATTCGGACATGTCCTGCGCAACTGCCGGGTATCCATGGTGACGCTGATCGGTATTTCCTTCGGTACGATGCTTGGCGGGACGACCATTGTTGAGAGTATTTTTTCGTGGCCGGGAGTCGGCAAGCTGGCGGTGGATGCTATCACAGCCAGGGATTATCCGGTGATACAGGGCTATGTGGTGTGGATGGCGGTGATTTATCTTTTGATAAATTATGTCGTTGAAATGCTGTATCCGCTTCTGGATCCGAGAACGGTCAGGAGGCGGCGGACATGAAAACAACAAATCGTTTTTTGAATATACGTCTCGCTGTACTGGCGGCGGTCTGTCTGTTCATTTTGATCGGGGCCTGGATGGTGCGTGGTTATCTGCCGCATCAGCCTTTCAAAACAGATATCAGAAATGCGTTCCAGCCGCCGTGTTATGAATACATATTTGGGACTGATCAGTTGGGGCGGTGTGTGGCATGCAGGATTTTGTATGGCGCGGCAACCTCCCTTTACGCGGCCGTGATCGCTGTTGTGCTGGTATTTGCGGCAGGAACGGCGGTCGGCGTGATCGCGGCTTATGCAGGCGGCATTGTTGACCGGATACTGATGAAAATTACATTGATCTTTCAGGCATTTCCGAATTTTATACTGGCTGTTGCAGTGGCGGGAATGCTGGGATCAGGACTGCGCAACGGTGTGCTGGCCCTTTGTGCCGTGTACTGGATCACCTATGCGAGACTTGCGAGAAGTCTTGTATTGAGTATCAGGGAATCAGAATATATCAGGGCGGCCCGTATCTGCGGTGCAGGGCCTGCGGCGATCATTATCCGCTATATTCTGCCGAATATGATATCGCCCCTGGTAGTGACGGCGGCGCTGGATGTGGGGAGCTTTATCCTGAGCATGGCCGGATTGTCTTTTCTGGGGCTTGGGCCGGAAAGGCCGACGGCGGAGTGGGGTGCGACCATGAGCGAAGCCAGAACTTATATGCAGCAGGCGCCGTGGTGCATTGTATTCCCGGGGCTGGCCTTATTGGTCATTGTCGTATTGTTCAATTTGCTGGGCGATGCGCTGAGAGATAAAATAGACGGGTAAACGGGCAATAAGAGTGAAACAACTGCCCGGCATACCGGTAAAGAAAACAGGAGGTCAATGAGTCAATGTTGAAAAAAAGAGTAATGGCAATTTTATGTGTTGTGGTGATGATTTTGGGTCTGATGGCCTGCGGCAATTCATCAGGAGAGAAGGCTGGAGAGACAGTGGGGGAAACAAAGGCTGAGAGTGAAGCCCCGGCGGAGACAGCGGGCAGCAGCGATGAAGCCAATGTGGTTTCAGGGGAAAAGACTTTGACGGCCGGGGCGACCACAGGTTTCTTTGGCGCCGAGAGCCTGGATCCGGGTTATAATTGGGATGGCTGGATCATGTCCATCTATGGTATCAGTGAAAACCTGTTCCGCCTGGATGCCAGTCTGACGCCGCAGCCATGGCTTGTTGAAAAGTATGAGAATACCGATGATAAGACATGGGTTTTTACAATCAAAGAGGGTATCACATTTTCAAACGGCAATCCGTTGACGGCGGATGCAGTGAAAAAATGTCTGGAAAGAACCTATGAGATGAATGTAAGAGCGGACAGTACCCTTAAGATCGAGAGTATGGAAGCAGATGGACAGGTATTGACCCTTCATACGCCGGAAGCCAATCCGACATTGCTGAATGATCTGTGTGACCCGCTGTTTGGTATTTATGATGCGGAAAGTGAAATTGATCCCGAACTGGGCGCATCCTGTACCGGCCCTTATGTGGCAACTTCTTTTGTGGCCATGACAGAAGTGAAAATGGACAAGAATCCAAATTACTGGGGCGGCGAACCGGCCATTGACCATGTCGATCTGAAAATCATGGATGATGTGGATGCTTTGAATATGGCGCTTCAGAACGGGGAAATCGACATGATCGCTCAGCTGCCTGCAGCTAGCGCTTCACTTTTTGCGGACGAGAGCCAGTATACGATCGATGCGGTGACATCCACAAGATCCCAGTTTTTGCAGTTCAATCTGGAATCCGAAGGAATGAAGGATGTAAATATCCGAAAGGCCATCAGCATGTGCATTGACAGGGAAGGTTTCGCGGAAGTTGTATTTGCGGGCTACGCTGCGCCGTCCTACGGCATTTATCCGGATACACTGACTTATGGCGGCGTTGAAGGCGTGGATCTGTCTGTGGACAGCTACGACCCGGAGGGTGCCAGAGCCCTTGTGGAAGCAGCCGGTTATACGCCGGAGAATCCTCTGGAACTGACATTGATTACATACAGTTATAATACGGGCTTATTACAGTTGACCGATATGCTGCAGCCGGAACTGGCAGAGATCGGTATTCAGTTAAATATTGAAACCTATGATGTGCTGGACGATTATCTGGCAGCAGGTGATTTTGATATCGCAGCCATGAGTTATGCGCTGGCGCCGACAGGCAATGCGCAGTATCTGATCAATATGATGTTTGTCACTGACGGCAGCGATAATTTCGGTAAATACAGCAATGCGGATGTGGATGCAAAAGCGGCCGAACTGGCGGTGACATTTGATACAGACGAAAGAAATGCGATCGTAAAGGCCATCACCCAGTCGGTGGTTGATGACTGCCCGGATGCTTTCATTTCCAGCCAGCAGCTTTTGGTTGTTTATAATCATAAGGTTACAGGTTTTGAAATTAATCCGTCTGAATATTATCTGATCACCAATACGTTAGATCTTACGGAATAGTACATATGCTATCGATTGAACATCTTTGTGTGAATTATGGTGAAAAACGAATATTGAAGGATATCAGTCTGTCCATAACCGATGGTGAGATCGTTCTGATGGTGGGAGAGAGCGGCAGCGGCAAAAGCACGCTGGTGCGGAGTATCATGGGCCTGCTTGGAAAGGGAGGGACACTATGTTCCGGTGATATTGTATTTGAAGGGCAGTCACTGAAGGGCTTGAAGGAGCGGGACTACAGACGGATCCGCGGACAGCGGATCGCCATGGTGTTTCAGCAGCCGGAGCGCTCTTTAGACCCAACCATGACCATTGGCCGGCAGTTTTATGAAGCCATGGCCGTTCACCGGGGAATCAGCAGGGAAGAAGCGGATCAGCGGGCGGTCAGCCTGCTTGAACGTCTTGGATTTGAGGAGACGCAGCCATTGCTGGCAAAATATCCCTTTGAACTGAGCGGCGGTATGTGCCAGCGGGCGGCCATTGCCCTGTCTGTGGCCAATGAACCAAAGCTTTTGCTGGCCGATGAACCGACCAGCGCGCTGGATGTGGTCGTACAGAAGCAGACCCTTGATATGCTGCGCCAGATGCGGGAGAAAATGCATATGGCCATGCTTGTCGTGACCCATAATATGGGGGTTGTGAGTTATATGGCCGATAAAGTGGGCGTCATGCACCGGGGCCACCTGGTCGAATGGGGAACGCGGGATGAGATTTTGCATGATCCGCAGCATGATTATACACAGGCACTGATTCGTGCCATACCGACCATGGACGGGCAGCTTCCGCTTTATGAAAGTGTCCGGCATTCCAAACCAAAGCGGAATGTGACATGGTATACAGATACTCACTGGGCTTTAACGGAATAGAGGTAACAGGCATTATGAGGATGGCAGAAGTTTCGCATTTGAGTTATACCTATGGCTGCAGCAAAGGGCGGCAGGCCGTGAAGGAGATTTCCTTCTCTGTAGAGGAGGGAGAATGCCTTGGCCTGATCGGGGCCAGCGGCAGCGGAAAAAGTACGGTCGGGGCATTGCTGGCCGGTTTTATGACGGACTATGAAGGGAAAATATGTTTGATGGAAAAGAATATGGCGAATCTGTCGGCACAGAAAAAGCACCGGCTCTATCAGCATGTCCAGATGGTCTTTCAGGACCCGTGGCAGTCGTTTCCGCCCCATATGCGTGTGGGAAGCGGGATCGCTGAGGGCATCCGCTACTATCAGAAGGAAATGGGGATCAGCGACCGGGATGTGAAGCGGCGGGTACTGGAAGTGATGGCACAGGTGGGACTGCCGGAGGATTTTTATGAGAAGCGGTGCAGGGAACTAAGCGGCGGTGAATGCCAGCGGGCGGCCATCGGCAGAGCCATTATCCGTTCACCGAAACTGCTCATTTGCGACGAAGTGACCAGCGCCCTTGATGTATCCATACAGGCACAGATCATGCAGCTATTGGCCCGTCTGAAAAAAGAGACGGGGATGGCTTATTTGTTCATATCCCATGATCTGGCACTGGTGGGCGGCATCTGCGACCGGGTCTGCGTCATGAAAGACGGGGAGATCGTGGAAGAACTGCCGGGAGGCCGGGCAATGTATGCCAGCGCCAGCCATCCTTATACGAAGCTTTTGATGTCCTCCGTGCTGAGCACAGACTAAAATAAAAAAATAGAATATGACACGAACAGGCCGGAAATCTGAAAACGGATTT